>DATHAZ010000098.1:0-6749 GCA_035296445.1 Pyrinomonadaceae bacterium
CGGACGTGTTGAAGCAGCCCGCGAAGTTTGCGGGCAAGCGCGTGAGGATCGAGGGCGTGGTGGAGCGCGTCTGTCAGGCCGAGGGCTGCTGGATGCAGATCGCGCCGGAGCCGGGCGGGGCGGGGATTCGCGTTACCTTCAAGGATCACAGTTTCTTCGTGCCGAAAGATACCAAGAGCATGAAGTTCAAGGCCGAGGGCGAGTTCTTCGTGAAGGTGCTGGACAAGGCGCAGGTGGATCATCTCATCGAAGACGGCGCGAAGATCGAGCGCAAAGCCGACGGCACGGCCGACGAGATTCGCTTCGTCGCCACGGGCGTCGAGCTGCGAAAATAAAGCCGGGTAAAGGGTAAAGGGGAAGGGGGAAAGGAACAGCCGGTTTCTTCCTTTACCCCTTCCCCTTTACCCTTTACCCTTTCGTTTTATGAAGCCTTTCAAAATCAGGGATGTGCTGATCTCGCCGCCGCTCGTGCTGTCGCCGATGGCGGGCGTGACGGACGTGGCGTTTCGCGGTTTGTTGAAACGGCGCGGCGGCATCGGTCTGACCGTCTCGGAATTCATCTCGGTCGAGGGCTTGACGCGCAACAACCCGAAGTCGAAACGGCAGATGCGCTTTTACGATTACGAGCGGCCGTTCGCCGTGCAGATTTTCGGCGGGCAACCCGAACGCATGCGGATGGCCGCCGAGATGGCCGAAGAGATCGGCGCGGACTTGCTCGACATCAACTGCGGCTGCCCCGCGCCGAAGGTCGTCAAGCACGGCGGCGGATCGGCGTTGCTGCGCGACATGCCCCGCCTCGAAACGATCCTCACCGAGATCAAAAAGGCGATCACGATACCGCTCACGATCAAGATTCGCGCGGGCTATTACGACACGCAAATCAACGCGGTGGAGACGGCGAAACTGGCCGAAGCGTGCGGCGTCGAACACATCGCGCTGCACGGGCGCACGAAAGAGCAGGGCTACAAGGGGCGCGCTAACTGGGACTTGGTGCGGCAGATCAAAGAGGCGGTCAAAATCCCCGTCTCCGGCAGCGGCGACGTGACGACCGTGGACGAGGCGCTGGCGCGCTGGCGCGAGACGAACTGCGACGGCATTCTGATCGGCCGCGGCGCGATGGCGAACCCGTGGATATTTCGCCAGATCGAAGACACGCTCGCCGGCCGCGAAGTGTTCCAGCCGACGCTCGCCGACAAGCGCGACCTGCTGCTCGAATACTTCGACCTGCTGCGCGCCGACATGCCGGAACTTCCCGCCATCGGCCGCATGAAGCAACTCGCTGGACAGTTCACGCGCGGCCTCGTCGGCGGCTCGCGCTTCCGGCAGGTGCTCTACCACTCGCACGAAGTGCCCGAGATACTCGAACGCATCGAGGAATATTTCGAGACGGTCGAGGCGGGGCGCGTCTACATCGGAGAAGGCGACGCGGCGGACGAGGCGGCGGAAGCCGAGTCGCCCGCGCTCGATTCGTGCGAGGCGGCGACGGTGGAAGTTTGATGACTTTTGACGGCTGCGGGTCGTCCGTGACGAGTCGCCGTTTTTCTACGGGTTACAAGTTGAGAGGGGCTAAAGCGATGAGCGAGCGAAGGGACGATCTGCACGACGAGGCGGGACACTTCAACGAACAGGACAGGGCGGACGAGCGCGGCGATGCGGCCGAACCGGACGCGCCGACCTCCGCCGAACATAACGAAGGCATGAGCACGATCCTCGACGGCGAACCCGGCGTCGGCGTGCAGGACACTCTCGGCGAGTAAAGATTTTAAAGCCGGTCGCGCCTAGTTTGAATTCAGTTCCCCAATCTCGCTTTCGAGTGCGCGCAGCGTGCGCCCGAGCATGTCGCGGTGGGCGCGGTTGGTGGCGCGTTCGAGTTGGTCGAGCGTGCGCGAGCGCGAGAGGCGGAGCGTTTCGAGTCGTTCGCGGCGGGCGCGCGCTGCGGGCGACTCGTCCAGGGGCGGCGCGGCGGCGCGGCGCGCACGCTCCTCCGCCTCCTGTATCTGGTCTTCGACCGCTTTGCTCTCCCACCCTCGCGCCATTTGAAACTTCCCCCGTTTGATTGGTTTTTAAGACTGCGCGCGGAGATTAACTGCCCGGCCGCCGCAGGCCGAGCGGGAGCGGCGCCGTGCCCTCGAAGAACCAACTCGCGCCGACTTTGACGCGGTGATGCCACGTCGGCAGGCGAGAAGTGTAGAGCGCGAAACGCGCTTGCCGGGCGAGCGCGCCGCCCACGGCTTTGCCGCCCACGAGCACGGCCGCGCGTTCCGTGCCGAGGCTCAGGGCTTCGCCCATCTCCTCGAAATGCTTCGTTTTGAGTTCGCCGCCCGCGACGAGCGCACGCACGTTTCCGGCGGCGAGCGCGGACTGTTGAAAGGCGAGTTGCGCCGTGCCCGCCAGTTGCGGGCTGGCGTCCGGGAAGTGCGCGTCGTCGCCGAGCGAGAAGACTTCCGCGTGACCCTCAACCTGCAACGTCGGCTCGACGCTGACGAGACCGCGCCTGTCCTTGGGAATCTGCAAACGCTCCACGAGCGGGCTGACCCTGACGCCGCCCACCCAGACGACCCCCGCCGCCGTAACCGCCGTCTCTTCGCCCGCCTGTTCAAACACGAACCCATCCGGCGTCACGCGACGCACGCGCGTCTTCGTATGCACCTCGACGCCCGCCTCTCGAAGCGCGTCCTCGACGTACTCGCGCAGTTCCTCGCCCATTCCCGGCACGACGTGTTCGGCCATCTCCACCACCACGACGCGCGGCTCGCCGCTCAAGCCCCGACGCCGGAACGCGTCGCGGAGCAGATCGCCCATCTTGGTGGAGAGTTCGCAGCCGCTCGCTCCGCCGCCTACGACGGCGAAAGTCGCGCGCCGCCGCGCCTCGTCAGCAGAGGCGTCGGGCGGGATGCTGTCGAGCGTGTCAATCATCAGGTTGCGCAAGGCGTCCGCGTCGGCAATGCCGCGAAAGGGCAGCGCGTGTTCCTCCGCGCCCTCAACTCCCGCGAAGTTCGTCACGCCGCCCACGGCCAGCACGAGCGCATCGTAGGCGAGCGGTTCAGCCCAACCCTCTACGGCGACCGTGCGCGCCGCGAAATCCACTTCCGACGCCGCGCCGTGTATGAAACGAACTTTGTCGTCCAGCAACTCGCGGTAATGCGGCGCGATGTGCCACGCCTCGACCTCGCCGCTCAAATACTCGTAGAGCATCGGCCGGAACGTGAAATGATCCTCCGCGCTGACGAGCGTCACCTCGCCGTCGCCCGCCAACTCCAGAGCCGTGAACAGCCCGCCGAACCCGCCCCCGATAACCACGATCCGCGCATCTTTTTTCGCCATAAGTTTAAACGTCAGTTGTCCCTCTTTGGCGGGCATGGTAGCAAAGAAGCGAGACGCGCGCACGCGCTTCTTCCGCGTTACGCTTCGACGGGCGCGGGCAGCAGGCGTCGGATCGTCTCAACCAACTCGAACAGGTTGTACGGCTTGCGCAGGAACGCATCCGCGCCCGCCTCGCGCGCTTCCGCTTCGATGTCTTCCAGCGAGGCCAGGATGATCGGCGTCTCTTTCCGGTGCGGCATCCGGCGCACCCGTCGTGTCAGCGTCAGCCCGTCGAGGCGGTCAGCCTCGTTGTCCAGGATCAACAAATCATAATGCTCCTTCTCCCAGTCGAGCATTGTCAACGCGTAGAGGCCGCTGTTGCAGGGTTTGACGTACCATCCGGCGAACTCCAGCACTTCGCGGACGAGGACAAGAATCCGTTCGTTGTCTTCGAGGTAGAAGATGACGCGGGGAGGCGGGATCGTCATGGATGTGTTCCTCCGGTGAGAAAAAGGATACGGAAGCGGGGCGCGCTCTGGTAATATGCGCGCGCTCTATCTTTGAAAACCACTGGCAACGGTCGCATGTCTAGCTCACCCTCACCCACTCACGAGTGATGAGCGTCGCCACGAAGCAGAAACTTTCTACTTTCTTGGTGACAATTAAACGCGCCGCACTGTTAGATACCATCGTATCTAGCAGTAAGATTTATGTCAAGATTGATTTTCCGTCGGGAGGCATCTCCTGATGGGAAACATCTCCCGCACTAAGGCCGCTCGGTTAGGAGAAAAGCTGCTTCGTATACGCTTGGAATTGGGTCTATCTCAAAACGGCATGCTTGAGCGTTTAGGATTCAGCGAAGAGTTGTTTCGCAGCAACGTCTCACAATACGAACTTGGGACGCGTGTACCGCCTTTACCAGTCCTCTTGGAATACGCACGCGCGGCGGGCGTTTATGTTGATGATTTGATCGATGACGAGTTTGACTTGCCCGATAAGATTCCCGGCGCGGTGAGGCATGAAGGGATCAAGCGCAAGGCTGGCGCGCGTGGCAAGAAGCATTGAAACCACTGGCAACGGTCGCATGTCTAGCTCACCCTCACCCACTCACGAATGATGAGCGTCGCCACGAAGCGGGACAGCCGCAACTTCTTGGCGACAACAAATTATAATGCGATGTTAGTTACAAGTGTAACTAACATCAAGCGACGCGCGAGCATAAGTGGCTCGTCAGGGGAGAAATCCTGATGGGCTTCGCGCGTGAACGACCCGCACGGCTCGCTGAAAAACTACTTCAGATTCGCCTCGCCCTCGGTCTGTCGCAGGACGAAATGCTCAGGCGCCTTGGTCAGGACGAAAACAGTTACCGCTTCTACATCTCAAATTACGAGACCGGAAAACGTGAACCGTCGTTGCTGGTTCTCTTGGAATACGCCCGCGTCGCTAACGTCCTCTTGGAAGTCCTCGCCGACGATGAACTAGACCTCCCCGAAACCATCCCCAGCCCCATCAGAAGCGAAGGCATCCGGCGCACGCCCGCCCGAAGCACAAAGCGTTGAGTAAGTAGCTAGCATTCAATCAACTATTTGTGCTCTCAAGGGGTTTTGTTCCTTCATTCAAAATGTCTACATACTCTTGATACATATACAAACGGTTACGCTGCCCCCCCGTGACTTCCCTTAATATGCCCATTTTTTCAAGACGCTGTATGCCATTTGTCACTGTCGGAATTGACATGCCCAGAGATTTCGCTACTGTTCCTATAGAGACTATTGGTTTCTTCTGCAAGATTTCGTGAACACGCAAAGGAGCATTAGCTTGTTGCTTGAGAGAAGAAATTCGCTTTCTATCCACATCGAAGAGCCTGAGTATTTCTTGAGCCGCGTTCACAGCCTGCTGAGAGGTCTCCAAAATTCCTTGTAAAAAGAAGCGTAGCCATCCTTCCCAATCGCCCTTTTCACGCACTCTTTGGAGTCTTTCATAATACTCACTTCTATTAGCTTTGAAGTACAAACTTAAATACAACATCGGTTGTTGCAATGCGCTTTCCGCGCAGAGCAACAACGTGATAAGGAGTCTCCCCATGCGCCCGTTGCCATCTGAAAACGGGTGAATAGTTTCAAACTGTACATGAGCTAATGCTGCTTTCATTAGAACGGGAGTTCGTTCAGGTATGTCGTGTATAAATTTCTCAAGCTCGCTTAAACATTCCAATACCTTATCAGGCGGCGGCCCGATATAAGTTGCTTTATTTATATCGTCAGCACCGATCCAGTTTTGGTCTTGTCTAAATTCGCCGGGATACTTCCGACTACCTCTCGCATCCGTCATCAAGATACGGTGCATCTCTTTGATAAGCCGTAAAGAAATCGGGGGGCGATTCGCTGAGGTGATTGAAGATATTCCGTATTGCAAAGCGTTGACATAATTCAAAACTTCTTTAACATCCACTAAAGGAACACCAGGGGCTTGCTCTGTTTCAAACAGCAATAATTGCGAAAGAGTGGATTGTGTCCCTTCAATTTGCGAGGAAAGAACCGCCTCTTTTCTTACGTAAAAATAGGTAAATAAGTAAGGGTCAGGCAATAAGTCAGATACACCGTCTAAACGCCCTAATGCTCGATTTGCCCTATCCAACAAATCCCATAGTAAGCTGTCAATCAAAACTTTTGGTTCGGGCGGAAGTGGCTTAGGGATGAAAGTTTTATAAGGCTTGGTGCTATAAGCTGAGTGAGTTTCATAATACCCACTCTCCCTTTCCAAAGGAACAAATTCCATATTAACGTCTACCTTAATAAGCAAAATGTTATTAAAGAATAGTGCCACTTTTTTTAATAAGGCGCAAGGTTGCTACTGCGCTCGCTGGACAGTCGGTTTGCGGGCGTGTTAAATTGTCGCGGTTTTACTTAACTCTTGCGGTTGCCTGAGATTACGGGCGAACTGCGGTCTGGGAGGGCCATCTAGGGCAGTAAGTTGTAGTTATGTTAGACAGAGAATCGAAGGAACAGATCGTCACCACGTATCAAACGCACGGGGGCGACACCGGGTCGCCGCAGGTGCAGGTCGCGTTGCTCACGGAGCGCATCAATCAACTCACCGAGCATTTCAAAACGCACAAGAAAGACAACCACTCGCGGCGCGGACTGCTCAAGATGGTCTCGCAACGACGCAGCCTGCTCGATTACCTCAAACGCAGGGACATCGAGGAGTATCACAAACTGATCAGCGCCCTGAAACTCCGTCGCTAACATGAGCGCACCGGATATTTTTGGCGATTGACCGAAACACAGCGAAGGACTTGTTTTCCTTCCACATCACACGCCCGCGTCCCTCGAAAAGCCGGGTGGCAGTGCCGAACGTGACGGCGCAGACTGCCGCCAAGCGGACGCGAGTAGCCTGTAGCCGAAATAAGCAACACGGCGGCGACAACTTCACGGGTGGAGTTG
>DATHAZ010000099.1:0-43423 GCA_035296445.1 Pyrinomonadaceae bacterium
GAGGGCGACCGTTTCGGCGCCGATGTCGAGGCCGACGTGACCGATGTTCGTGAAGTTGATGGGGATGGTCTTCCGGCTGTTGAGCGGGTCGAAGCTGTCCACGACCTGATGGTCGGTCGGGAGCACCAGCTTGACGCCCTCGCTTTCGGCGCGCTCTCGAAGCTGCCGCGCCGTGTCGAGCATATTGTTTTCGACGAGGGATTTTCCGACCGTGAAGCCCTCGGCCTTGAAGAAGGTGTAGGCCATCGCGCCGCCGATTAAAATCTTGTCCACGCGGCGGTCGATGAGCGAGTTGATGACGGGAATTTTATCCGAGACCTTCGCGCCGCCGAGGATGGCGACGAACGGCCTCTCCGGGTTATGGAGCGCCCGCCCGAGGTATTCCAGCTCCTTCTCCATCAGAAGCCCTGCGGCGGCCCTTTCGACGTGCTTCGTGATGCCTGCCGTCGAGGCGTGCGCGCGGTGGGCCGCGCCGAAGGCGTCGTTGACGTAGAGGCCGTCGCACAAACTCGCCAACTCTTTCGCGAATGCCTCGTCGTTCTTCTCTTCCTCCGCGTGGAAGCGCAGGTTTTCGAGCAGCAGCACGTCGCCGTCGGAGAGCGCGTCAACTTTCGCACGCGCCGTCTCGCCCGCACAGTCCTCCGCGAAGGCGACTTCCCTGCCGAGCAACTTCGAGAGGTGCGCGGCCACCGGGCGCAGGCTGTACTTCTCCGCGCGCTCGCCCTTCGGCCTGCCCAAATGCGACGCGAGTATAACGCGTGCGCCGTGCTCCATCGCATATTGAATTGTCGGCAGCGCGCCGAGTATGCGCGTGTCGTCCGTCACCACACCATCTTTAATCGGCACGTTGAAATCAACGCGGATAAAGACGCGCTTCCCGCTCAAGTCGAGGTCTTTGATTGATAGTTTCATAAAAACAGTGACAAGTGGTGAGTGACAGGTGACGAGCAAGAATCAAGACAAGTTTGGAGACCAAAGTGCTGCTTTAACTTGTCACTCGTCACCTGTCACTCGTCACTGCCTTACAGTCCTTTTTGCGCGATAAACTTGACGAGGTCGCGGACGCGGCATGAGTAGCCCCACTCGTTGTCGTACCACGCGAGCACTTTGATGAGGTTGCCGCCGATGACCTTGGTGTACTCCGCGTCCACGATGGACGAGTTCGGGTTGCCGCGAAAATCAATGGAGACGAGCGGTTCCGTCGAGAAGGCGAGGATGCCTTGCAGTTCCTCGCCCGCCGCGTTCTTGAGCGCGTTGTTGACCTCTTCGGTCGTCGTCTCGCGCTCCACTTCCATCACCACGTCAACGAGCGAGACGTTCGGCGTCGGGACGCGCACGCTGATGCCGTCGAACTTGCCCTTGAGTTCGGGCAGCACGAGCGCGACGGCCTTGGCCGCCCCCGTCGAGGTCGGGATCATGGAGATCGCGGCGGCGCGGGCGCGGCGCAAATCCTTGTGCGGCAGGTCGAGCAGTTGCTGGTCGTTCGTGTAGGAGTGGATGGTCGTCATCTGCGCCGTCTTGATGCGGAAATTTTCGTGGATCACTTTGGCGACGGGCGCGAGGCAGTTCGTGGTGCAGGAGGCATTCGAGATGACGTGGTGCGCCGAGGCGTCGTACTGTTCGCCGTTAACGCCGAGGACGATGGTAATGTCCTCGTTCTTGGCCGGCGCGCTGATGATCACTTTTTTGACCGTGCCGCGCAGGTGTTTGCGTGCGTCCTCCGCGTTGGTGAAGCGGCCGGTGGATTCGATGACGACTTCCGCGCCGACCGATTCCCAGTCAATCAACGCCGGGTCGCGCTCTGAGAAGACGCGCACTTCGTCGCCGTCCACCGTGATGCTGTTGTCGGTGGAAGTGATCTCCTGTTCGAGGTTGCCGAGCACGGAGTCGTATTTCAAGAGGTGCGCGAGCGTCTTCGTGTCCGTGATGTCGTTGACGGCGACGAAATCAATCTCGCTATCTCCGAGCGCGGTGCGCAGGATATTGCGCCCGATGCGGCCGAAACCGTTGATGCCGACTTTCACTGCCATGTTAATCCAGCCTCCTGACCATCGTTATAAGTTATGCGCGGCGAGTTTTCCCGTGCGAGCCGGTGCGCGCGGCACGCGATGCGCCGCGTCCCGGCGGAATGCTCGCGCTCTTAGTGTGAAAATGATGTTGCAATATAAGATTGGCAAGATAATGCGCGCGCGCGGCGACTGTCAAGGAAGCCCGCGCGCCCCGCGATTTTCGACCCCGCCCGCCGGGCGCGGCGGCAAACGCGGTGTTACGATATTGGGATGTCCCTTTGACGTTTTCGCGAATCAGGCGCGGTCGTTTGCCGGTTCGGGCGGCGCGCTTCCCGCGAAAAGAGGCTGTTCGGCGTGGCCTTCGAGTTGCCTTTAGCATTACGTAATTTTGAAACTCCCCACGGATAGGCGTCGTAGTAGTGAACTGACCCGCTGTGTTGAGTTTGAAGGTTTTAAGTAGACCCCGCCCGCGTCGGGAAGTTCAGTAAAGTTTCAGTTGAGGAGTTTCCGGTTTGATGCTCAGTAATCGTATGCGTTCAACCTTGCAGACCGCCATGATGTGGCTGGCAACCTGCGCCGTCGTGATGGCGCAGACGCCCGCCCCGTCTCAGCCGACCCCGGCGCAACGCGACGCCACGCGGCCTCCGGGAGCGGGGCAACAGCAGACCGTCCCCGATCAATCGCGCCCGCGCCCCTCCGACCCGACCGCCCCCCCGGCCACGCAGCGCATCTCGCCGCAGACGCCGCCGGGCACGACCGACCCGGCGCGCCGCCCCGCGAACCCCGTCGTGACGCCCGCCGAACCGCAATCGCCGAACGTCATCTCGCCGCAGGCTTCGCCGCTGCCCGACGCCTCGCCGCTGCCCCCCGGCGCGACGCCGTCCGACCCCATATTCCCTCTGGCCGAGCGTCGCCCCGTGCCGCCGATGCCGTCGCTCGTGCGCCTCGGCGTGCAGAGCAGCAACACCATCGCGCTCACGCTCAACGAAACGATCCGCCGCGCGCTCGCCAACAACAACGAGATCGAAGTGGCGCGCAACGACGTGCGCTTCGCCGAATCAATACTGCGCGGGCTGGAAGGCATCTACGATCCGGTGTTGCAGTTCAGACCCGAAATTGACAACTCCGTCCGCCCCGTGATCAACATCTTCGGGGGCGCGGATCAGTCCGGCACGGTCTCCACCACCGACTACAACAGCAACATGCAGATCACGAAGCAGTTCGCCAAAGGCGGCGGCAACTACTCGTACTTTTTCAACAACACGCGCGAGAAGTCGAGTGCGAGCAACCAGACTCTGAACCCGTTCTACTCGGCCAGCCAGGGCATTCAGTTCAATCAACCACTGTTTCGCAATCGCTCGATGGATCGCAACCGGCAGCAGATACGCGTCCAGCGCAAGCGCGTCGAACAGTCGGACGCGGACTTCCGCATCCGCACCATCGGCGTCATCTCCAACGTGCAGCGCGTCTACTGGGATTTGGTCTTCGCCCTGCGCGACGAGCAGAACCAGATCGCCAACCTGAATCTGGCGCGCGAGAATTTCCGCCGCACAGAGGCCAGCGTCGCCGCGGGCGCGTCTGCGCCGCTCGAACGCGCGGAGGTGCAGACCGAACTCTCCAACCGCGAAGCATCGCTCCTGATCGCGTCGCAAAACGTCTCCATCGCGGAGAATAATCTCAAGCAACTTATCCTGCGCGACCCGCTCTCGCCCGAATGGTCGGCCGCCCTCGTGCCGACCGATGAACCCGCGTTCGATGAGACGCCGGTTAATCTGGGCGATGCCCTGACAGAAGCGCGCGCCAACCGACCGGAGTTGCGCCGTCTCAAACTTCAGGAAGAGATTAACAACATTGACATTCAGTATTTCAAGAACCAGACGAAGCCCATCGTTGACTTGACCGGCACGTTCTCCACCACCGGCCTCGCCGGTTCGCAACAGACAATCGCCGGCTCGGACACGCCCCAGGAACTCATCTCCGGCAACCCGAACACAAACGCCAGCGCGTTCCTGCTGCGCCAACTCCGAAACAATAATCTGCTCGTCGAACCGATCCCGGTCGTCACGCCGACGGCCGCCGCCCCGCCCGGGTTTCTCGTCGGCGGCTACGGTCAGACTTTGCAGAACCTGTTCGGCTTCAAAACCCGTAACTTCATCGCCGGCGTGACGATCCAACTGCCCCTGCGCAACCGCACCGCCGAGGCCAACCTCGCGGGCGCGCGCATCCAGAAAGATCAACTCGTCGCCTCGATGCGTTCACAGGAACAGGGCGTGGAGGTCGAAGTGCGGAACGCCGCTCAGGCCGTAGAGACGGCGCGGCGACGCGTCCTCTCGGCGCGTCAGGCGCGTGAAAACGCCGAACTCCAACTGTCCGGCGAGCAACGCCTGTATCAGGTGGGGCGTTCGACCACCTTCCTCCTCTTCCAACGCGAGAACCAACTCGTCAACGCGCGCAACCAGGAACTCCGCGCCGAGACCGACTACAACAAGGCTCTCGCCGAACTACAGCGCGCCACCTCGACGACGTTGCGCGCCAACAACGTGATCGTCGAAACGCCGACGATGCAATAACCTTGCTTCGTCGCCCCATGGTGCGACCTGTCTCTGCTTGGCCGTGTGACGCTCGAACGACATCGTTCTTAAGCCTCACACGGCCTTTAACTTTCCCCTTCCACGCCGTCTTACACTTTCCTCAAGGTTGACGCTCCCCCGCCCCTCTTCGTATGCTCCACACGAGCAGGACGGTCACGCGTCTCTATCTACTGTCACTCTACTGTCACTAGCTACCGTCTCCAGCTACCGTCTCTATCGTCCCGCGCCGGCGTTCACCGACTTGAAAACCACCGCCACGATCATCACTTTCAACGAGGCCGAGCACATCCGCGAGGCCTGCGAGTCCGTCAGTTGGGCGGATGAGATTCTCGTCGTTGACGCAGACTCCACCGACGCGACGCGCGAGATCGCCGCCGCGTGCGGCGCGCGCGTCATCCGCCGCTCGTGGCCGGGCTTCGCCGCGCAGAAGCAGTTCGCCGCCGAGTCGGCCAGTCACGATTGGATTTTCAGCCTCGACGCCGACGAGCGCGTGTCGCCCGCGCTGCGCGCCTCCGTCGAAGACCTTCTCTACACCAAGGACGAGCAGCTTGCCGACGGCTATCGCATCGCGCGCCGCTCCTTCTACATGGGACGCTGGATTCGCGGCGGCGGCTGGTATCCCGATCACCAGTTGCGCTTTTATCGCCGTTCGCGCGGGCGTTGGGTCGGCGCGCACGTCCACGAATCGGTGCGGATGGAAGCCGGCGCGCGGGTCGAGACGATCAGAGGCGGCGACTTGCTCCACTACACAGGGCGCGACGCCACCTATCATCACCGCATGATCGGCGAACGCTATGCTCCGCTCGCCGCCCGCCAGATGTTCGAGGCGGGCAAACGCACTACGCCCCTGCGTGTAGCCCTCTCCGGCCCGGCCGCCTTCGCACGCGGCTACCTGCTCAAAGGCGGCTTCCGCGACGGCTTCCCCGGCTACTGCATCGCGCGCTTCGCCGCGCACCATGCCTTCCTCAAAAATTTATTGCTGTGGGAAATGGAGAAAAAGCAGCGGTCGGAGGTTAGTGGTAATGGGTTGAAGGGCAGAGATCAGAAGTGAGGCGGCGCGGACGTTTTCATTCCGCTGTTTTGACTAACCTCTGGCCTCTCATCTCCGACCTCTGTTCTATGCGCAGACTGTTCGGCGGCAACAACTGGCGGCGCGTCTCTTTATCAAGGAGGGGCGCGGGCTGGTGGCCGTTGACGGTTTCGGCGAGAAGTTGGTCGGCCATCTGCTTGTGCTCCCAGATGCGGTTGCCCTGCGCGAGAATGGCGAAGAGGATCGGCTCTGAATCTTTGGTGAATACGACGCCCGCGAGATTCGACATGCCGCCGTCGGTCGTCGTCAGCGTCCCGGTCTTACCGACGAGCGAACACTCGAAGCCCGTGCCCTCCATGCGCCGCCGCACCGTGCCCCAGTCGCAACCGGCGACGGGCAAGAGGTCTTCCGTCTTAAGCCCGCGCCTCTCTGCTTCCTCCACCAGCGCTTTGATGACGACGAGCACGCCGCGCGGCGTCATGCGGTTGTTATACAAGCCCGACGCCGTTTCGAGCGAGACCTGTTCCGGCGGCAACTTCAACTCTTCGACGAGCGTGCGCACGATTGCCTGCGGCCCGCCGAGGAACGCGCCGAGACGGTCGGCGACGAAGTTGTTCGAGTGCGCGTTCATGTAGAGCAGAATTTCGCGCAGCGGGTTGGAATGGAGCACGAACAACGGATCGCCCTTCGCCTCTTCCATTCCCGTCCCGGACTGTTTGAGTTGCATCACGCGCGCGGCGTATTCCGCGGATTCTTCCGCACGCTCGTTGAAGTTGAAAGAGAAACCCGGCGCGGCGAGTAGTTTCCCTTTCAGCCGCGTGACGCCGCGCGCGCGCAACTCCTTCGCGATCAGGTTGGCCGAGGCGTCGCCGAACGAGGGGTCGTTCCCGGAGAGGTAGAGGTTGCCGTCGAGCACGCCCGAGGCGTCAACCTTCCCATCCGTAAAGACGCGCGTACTGAATCGGTAATCGGGGTCGAGCCGTTTGAGCGCGACAAGCGTGACCGCCAGTTTGGCGAGCGAGGCGGGGTTGAAAGTCGTGTCGGCGTTGTGCGAGGCGAAGACGCGCTGGCCGTCTAGGGTCTGGATCAGGACGCCGTGCCGCTCCGGTTCTTCGCCGCGCGCGCCGTACCACAATGCCACGTCGTACTGCGGCACGATAGGCCGGCGCATCTCGGCCTCGAAGGCGGCCGACGGCTCTTTGCCGAGCGAGGTCTTGACGGCGGAGGCGACGCCCTGCCCCGCCTGCCTGACCATCGTCAGCGAGTAGGGGACGAAAGTGAGGACGGCGATGATAATCGCCCCGACGCCGCCGACTACGATAATGGGTCTGCGCGAATTCATGCGCGTTCCTTTCCCGTGGTTCATTATCATTTAGGTCTTTCGCAAACCCCGTCGAACCTTTAATATGCTTAAAGTTCGATGCGGGCGTCAAGCACGCCTTTGCCCGCCCCGACACGAGACTTCGACTTCATCACCCTCTTGACCTAAACCGATAAGATGCTTTTACTGCAAAATCCAACCGCTTACGCCGACCCCTCGCTCATGCCCTTCCCCATTGCGCTCATCTTCATCTCCACCCTCGGCGCGCTCATCGGCAGCTTTCTCAACGTGGTCATTTATCGCGTCCCGCGCGAAGAGTCCATCGCCTTCCCCAACTCCCGTTGCCCTTCGTGCGGTACGGCGATCCGGCCTTACGACAACGTTCCTATCCTCAGCTTCATCGTCCTCGGTGGACGCTGCCGTGCCTGCGGCGTCTCGATCTCGCCGCGCTATCCGGCCATCGAAGCCCTGACCGCGCTCCTCTTCGGATTGGTCTTTCTGCACGACGGCCTGACGCTCGCGCTCCCGTTCGACCTCGTCTTCGTCGCCGCGCTCGTCTCGCTCGTCTTCATTGACGCCGAGCACATGATCCTGCCGGACGTAATTACGCTTCCCGGCTTCGCCTTCGCGCTCGTCACACGCGCGCTTGTACCGAACGTCTACGGCCTCGCATTTTTGAGCGAAGGGCTGCTCGAAGGCTGGCCGGTCTGGGCGGTATCCGTGGCGGGCGCGCTCTTCGGCGCGGCCATCGGCGGCGGCTCGCTCTGGCTGATGGGCTGGCTGTGGGAACGCCTGCGCGGCGTCGAAGCGATGGGACTCGGCGACGTGAAGATGCTCTTTATGGTGGGCGCATATCTCGGCTGGCCGCTGACGATACTGACGATCTTTCTCGGCGTCGTGGGCGGCTCGGTCGTCGGCGTCGGCCTGATGTTCTGGCGGCGCGAGCGCGACATGCAAATGCTCCTCCCCTTCGGCATCTTCCTCGGCATCGGCGCGATCATGAGTCTTCTCGTCGGCAGGCAAATCGTCGGGTGGTACGTCGGACACTTCATTCCATAAAGTGACGAGTGACGAGTGACGAGTGACAAGTTTTAAATCCAGGAACTTGTTTTTACTCGTCACTCGTCACTCGTCACTCGTCACTGCTTTATGTTGCCTCGTTATGAAAATCGCGTGCAGTTGGTGTTGGCGCTGGTCGTCGGGCTGTTGCTCGTGGCGAATTTGTTCACGCTGACGCTGGTCGCCATGACGCCGCCTGACCGAAGCGTGCGCGCGCCGGTGCTGTTCGCGGTCTTCACGGTCACGCTGCTGGTCAGCCTGCCCGGCATCTTCCTGTTGCCGCGCTGGCTGGTGCGCCCGTACCGGCAACTCGTCGGCGAGGCCGAGCGCGCGCCCGTCGCCGCGAGACCCGAAGGCGCGCGCGACGAGACGGAATTCGTGCTTGAGACGTTTCAGGCGGTGGTGGCGCAGTTGCGCGCGCAGCAGCGCGAACTGGAGAAGTTGAGCGCGCAGGCGAGCGCGCGCGCCGCCTCGGCCGAAATGTTCAACGAGCGCGTCGTGGCGAGCGTGCCGTCCGGCCTAGTCGCCTTCGACGCGGGCGGCATCGCCACCGTCATCAACCCCCCGGCGCGCGCCCTTCTGGAGACGGATGCGAACGCGGCGGGGCTACACCTCACGACCCTCTTGCGCCTCTCGCCGGAACTGTCTCAGATGGTCGAGCGTTGCCTGCTGACGGGCGAACTGTATCGCCGCGAGGAGGTTTCGGCGACGACCGGCGACGGGCGCACGCGGCGGCTCGGCGTGACGGTCGCCCCGGTTGATCCGCAACCGGCCGGGGGCGGCGCGGAGCGCGGCGCGCTCTGCCTGCTCACGGACATTACGGAGGTGGCGCAGTTGCGCGAGGCGGTCGCGCTCAAAAGGAATCTGGAAAGTCTCGGCGAGATGTCGGCGGGGCTGGCGCACGAATTCAAAAACGCGCTCGCCACGCTCCACGGCTACGCGCAGCTTTTGCAGAATCTCGAACTCGACGACGGCGGGCGCGGCGCGGCTTCCGCGCTCCTGCAAGAAGTACGCAACCTCTCGCAGATGGTCACGGCCTTTCTCAACTTTGCGCGCCCGCAGCCGCTCCAACTCTCCGAGGTCTCCCTCCCCGAACTGCTTGCCGACTGCGCCGCCGAGCTTCAACCACTCTACGACGAGCGGCGCATCTCGTTCTCCGTCTCCGGCGTGTTCCCCGAAGTGCGCGCAGACGAGTTGATGCTCCGTCAGGCGTTGCTCAATCTGCTGCGCAACGCGGCCGAGGCGATTGACGAATCACAGGCCGAGCGTCGCGTCAGCGCGCACGGGACTGTCGAGGCGGACGGCGACGGCGGCGGACGGCTCGCGCTCTCCATCGAGGACACCGGCACGGGACTCTCCACGTCGGAGATTCAACGCATCTTCATTCCCTTCTTCACCACCAAGACCAAAGGCCACGGTATCGGCCTCGCCCTCGCGCATCGCGTCGTCACCGAACACGGCGGCACGCTCTCGGCCGCGAACGCGCCTGCGGGCGGAGCGGTTTTCACCATGCGGTTGCCGTTATAAGGAACCAGCGTCTCGACGCTTCTTGCAGACTCGACCATCCTTCGCCTCGCCTCAACAGGAGAAAGCATCTCCCGCCACCCGTCGTTCTCTCAACGCGTGGGGCGGCGTAGCGACGGCTTGACGTGTACGCGACGAAGGCCAAAGGCGATGAGGCGCGCGGGCAGGTCTCTGAGTAACGGCGTGCGCAGGAAGAGGCGTGCGACGCGCGGTATTTGGAGCGGTTGATCCGTCCTCAGCGCGTTGGCGATGATCCGTCTCTGCACGAGCGCTTGCAGAGCCTGAATGAAAAGCGTGGGGAGCATACGCTGGCGTTGCACTTCGCGCAGGTGCCGGAGTTCGACGCTTCGCGCGCCGAGCGGCGCGACCAGCGTGTTAGCCGCGACGGCCGCATCCTGTATCGCGTAGTTGATGCCGACGCCGCCGACGGGCGACATGACGTGCGCGGCGTCGCCGATGAGTAGAAGCCCCGGTTGATACCACCTCTCAAGCCTGCTCGATTCGACCGAGAGCATCGCCACCTGCTTCCACTCTTTTAAATGCGCGACGCGATCCGCGAGTTCGGGCGCTACGAGCACGAGCGAGGCGCGCAGCGCCTCCAACCCGGCGTCGCGCACCTGCCGGTAGCTGCCCTTGAGGATGACGTAAGCGATCTGCCACTCCTCCAGGCGGTCGAGCATGACGGCGATGTGGCCGCCGCCGACGCGCGCCAGCACGCCCTCCGGCTCGTCCTCCTTGCGCGGTAAACGAAACCAGAGCACGTCCATCGGCGGCGAGGTCTTCACAGCTTCCATTCCGGCCAGATGCCGCACGCGCGAACTGCGCCCGTCCGCCCCGACCGTCAGTTGCGCGCGCACTTCATGCACGCCCGCCTCCGTCGCGTAACGCACCCCGCGCACCGCGCCGTCCTCTTCGATCAACTCTTCGACGCGCGCGCCCATCCTCAGTTGGAAATTCGGGTATCGCTTCGCCTCGGCGGTGAGGAATTCGAGGAAGTGCGCCTGCGGGAGCATCATGATGTAGGGGAAGCGCGTGTTGAGTCGCCTGAAATCGGCGAGGGTCAGCGCGCCTGTGGGCGTCATAAAAGCGGCCGTGTGAATCTTGGAATGGCGCAGTTCGTGGAGGCGTCCGGCGAGGCCGAGTTCGTCGAGAATTTCGAGGACGGAAGGGTGTATGGTGTCGCCGCGAAAGTCCCGCTCAAAATCTTCGTGCGCTTCGAGCAGGGCGACGGGTATTCCCTGCCGCGCGAGTATCAGGGCAAGCACCGCGCCGGCTGGGCCGCCGCCGACGATGCAACAAGAGGTTTCAAGTGTCTCTACAACCGCACGTTTGCTCATTTCTTTGCCGTGGTAATAATTCCGGTAATCTGTCTAAGGTCTAGTGTCTCCGCAAGATTAATCACCGTGCCACCTCTTTTTACAATTGAGCGAATCACCCTCTCTCTTGCGCGGAACGCTTTTGAATGAACTTCGATGAATCTGAATTTGATCTTTTCGATTTCGTCCCAGCGACATGCTTCTATTCGACCCTGGCTCTCGTAGATAAAGCCTTCCTGATAAATTGTTAACTTCACGGTTCTCGTCGCAGACCACGCACGAAAATCGCTTATCAGGAGGCTGCCCAGTAGCGCTAACAACAAACCAACGACGCCCATGCAGATGAAATAGTTAGAGACCTGATCAAAGGTGACTTCCGTCTTTCTCGTATGAAAGCCGGTTAAGGAATCGAATATCAAGAGGGTGCATAACGCGGCAAGCATGAAGAGAGGTATGCTAAGTCCCAGTATCAGCAAAACGGTAGGTTTTGAGGGTCGGTGGACGCTGCGCATCTCACCAAGATCGGAATGAGAGTTTAGCATCTTGTCTGGAATAGCGGAGCGGCCGAACGCTGGAGTCGAGCGGCCGGTTTGATCTTTCTAATCAACTGCCGTAATGCCTGAATGCCGATACGGTTCGCCGGTTCGACCAACCTTTCCCCCGCAACACGAGATAAGGTGTCAACATCATTATCGGAATGATCCAAATTAAGACGTAGGACAGGCGCTCGATTTCATAGATTTTCCAGAAGCGATACTCTCTTATCCCACTGTACACCCTGTTATGCTCTCTGCCGTAGAGACCGGACAGGTACTCGACGATGTCATCGCTATAGCCTTTCTGCTTATAGATCGGTTTAATTATCCCCGGATCGCTTTCGACTTCGGCTAGAGCGTGCGGAACCACCACCCCGTAGTCAGCATCCACAATCCACCAGACGCCCTCATCAACTTCCGCCAACGCTACGACATGCCCCCCTAAATGAGCGATCCGGTGGTTTATTCCTTGAGCCTCCAGCAACCCCACGACGATGATTGCCTGCTGGGAGCACAGCCCGACTCCGCGCCTTATCGCTTTCCGGTAATCGCAATACTCATATTTGGCGTATTGTTGAGGATAGATGTAGCTTGCGAGAAAGAGCAGGTAGTTTTCCTGAAAAGGGATTCGCAGATTATATTCATACGCGCCTTCATTTTCCCAATAATGAGCAATCCCCTCGTTGACCGCCTTATTCAACCTGAGGACATACTCTCTGGCGGATTCGTTCCGCACTCTCAAGGTAGCCGCCCACAACTGATCCTCGGTTAATGTTACCCTTTTCTTCAAATACCCATATTCCCCACTATAGATGTCCGGATTCTTTAAAGGCACGAAGAATCCCGCGATGTTCACACCGAGCAAGGACACCCCGATGCAGAAGAGAAATCCGGAAATAAAACGCGTTCGCATTTGAGCAACCGAACCCAGGTAAAAAATATAAATTCTTGAAAAGTGAAGCGTCTAACGCCGGAATTGAGCCGCCGCGCACACAATCTCGAACCCACACAAATTCTCGATTAGAGGCGGGCTAACTCGCGGTCGGCTCCGTTGACTTGTTCGATATGTGGTGAAGGAACCGACGCTCGACACGAAATGATTACCGGTCGCAAAGATTTATATTTACCTATCATTGAAGTACGTTGGGACTGATTTTGTGACTTGAACGAAGGCGGCGATCACGATTTTCGTTTGAACAAATCTAAAGCCGCACTCAAAATTGCGTCTCTTCCCAGGCGGTAATCTTCAAGCCCCTGTTTTACCGATACATCTGGCACTACTCCTCTAGTACCATTACAACCGCCGGGCGGAATCCAATATTTGGTGGACGACATCACCCGCAGTCTGGAATTAGGCAGATTAAACGGATAAGACTCTCCGGCGCTGCATCCCGGTTGGTTGGTTTCTTCTCCGATCACCGTCGCCAGTTTGTTGTCCTTAACAACCCCTAAAAACATTAGCCCGCTCGAAAACGTTTTCCTGCCGCTCAGAACGTAAACTTGTCCGTTGAAGCGCAGAGGATTCTCTCCGGGCTTAACGATTTCGGGGTTGGAGGTATAAACCTGGCCGGGTGTTAAAGCCTGGTAATAATCCGGAATGGGGTCGTTCTGGCTCTTCATTCTCTCGACATACTGCGCACTTTTTTTCCATTTCATCCGAAAACGTTTCTGCGGCCTGGCACTGAACATATCAATCAGTGCATCGCCAAGTTTGGAATAGCCGCCGTCGTTTTCTCTAACGTCAACAATTAAACTCCTCACGCCCGCTGATTTGATGCGCGTAAAAACGTCTCTGAGTAGTGCTTTGTACTTTTCCAGATCGTGATCGAAGGTTGAAGCCTTCAGGTAGGCGACGTTGTTATCGAGCAGCTTCAGTTCGAGCGGCAGATCGCTCGTCTTTGGCGGATTGACGCTGATCGCTTTTTCTCTGTTTATTATTTCAGAAACGGTTAACCCTTTAACGTCCGCCTTCGTGCCGTCGGAAAAAGAGAGCGCAAAGCTGTCCGGTCGGCCGAGCACTTCCGCCGCGCCAATCCACAGCCATTCTCCGACATCGCTGATTCTCTCTCTGCCGACGCCGAAACGATATTTGCTTAATCTGCGGATGACTTCATCACTCTCGATACCGTTGATGGAGGTGATGACAGCGCCTTTTGTAATCTTCACATCGGCGACAGAGCTGGTAACGACAATATTACCGTCAACATAAATGGTGCGAACGGGAAGATATTTGGTCGGATTATTTGCGATGAAAAAGCGCGGCTCCATGACGAGAGTGTGCTTATCCTGAATGGCGCTGACGAGGGGCGTGAAAAGCAGCCAAAACTCATGCTGGGTCATTGCCCCCTGCGCCGCGATACGGGATTTAATCGAGTCGGCTTGTGCCCGCCACTCCTTTTGAGAAATATGGGCGTAAGGATTGATATGAGTTTCTTCGATGGTCTGGACGTAGAAGTTGACATCCTCGATTAATTGCCCGGAAGTAAGTTTCCGATTGATGTCAATGGATGTTTGCGCCAGAGATGGGCAGACGAATAAGAGGGTTGATATTAATATGGTGGGAAAGTGAAATCGCAACTGTAGTTGTCGCATCCGCAAATACATCCTATCAGTCAATTTGTTGGTAACAACTAAAACATCGAACGCCTATTCTACCGCGCGGTGCGGCAGAACTACGCAATAGAGCGGCGAATGCCGCACCGCGCAAGTATGCTTGAATGCGTCTCAAAACCCGCTCATAGCTTGGTATGCCCCGTTGTTAGCGCCTCACCCTTTAACGCCGCGCGGGACATGCCGTAGAGACCCGGTCTGAACAAATAGCCTTAGCCGAAACTCGGAGATCATCACCCACCCGGTAATTTCGACCTGTCGTATATGCGCCGGGTGAGCCAACTATATGATTGCCCTCGTCATGTTTTCACGCGTGAGGGGAGGCTGATTTTACGTCACTTTTTAAGTTTATATGGCGATGCCGCCCGACGGGAAATATTCACGCCATCGGCTGTCAACGAGTTCCTTGATGTCGGGACGCACGACGAGTTCGTCAGGGTAGCCCGGCTTCATGCGCGCGTCTATGACGATGGGCGAAGAGTACGACAGGTGATGGCGATTTACGTTTGTGCTTTTCGCGTAAATGTCTGCGGCCGGTTCAAAGCGCGTCCACGTCGCCCAGAGGAAATCGGCGGACGAGCGCGCGACGGCCGCGTCGTCGTGCAGTATGACGAGCGGCCACCCGGCGAACGCTTCATCCGTCGCCAGCCGTGCGGCCTGTTGCGAATCTTCGGCGTAAGGCGCGCCCTCAACGACGAGACAGCCGCCGCAGAAAACTTCTGCGCGTTTCACGCCGGGCGGCAGTTGCGCGCGAAACTCACGCGGCAGATCGCGCACGGCGTCGCCGAGTCCCAGCAGGATCGCTTTGCTGCCCTGATTGACCCGACCGCTCGTGTAATCGAGCGTGTCCATCGAGACGTTCGAGAAGATGAAGAGGTCGCTCTCGAAACGCGCGCGCGCGAGGATATGCTCGAACAGGCGCGGGAAGTCGCGCAAGTCCTGCGGCGTGTCAGTGAGCAGCAGAAACTTCGTAAGCGAGAGTTGGCCTTCGCCGAGGATGCGGAAACCCGACACCAACGCTTCGCGCGCGTAACGCTCGCGCACGACGGCCGCCGCGAGCGAGTGGAAACCCGTCTCGCCGTAAGACCAGAGGTCGCGCACGCTCGGCATGACGAGCGGGAAGAGCGGCGAGAGAAGTTGCTGCAAATAGTCGCCGATGAAAAAGTCTTCCTGTCGCGGCTTGCCGACCACAGTTGCCGGGTAGATGGCATCGCGGCGATGGCAGACGGCTTCGGCGTGGAAGACCGGGTAGTCGTGTTGCAGCGAGTAATAACCGTAGTGATCGCCGAAGGGGCCTTCGGGTCGCCGCTCGTGCGGGGGGACGCGGCCGACGATGGCGAACTCTGCTTCGGCGACAAGCCGGTGGCCGTGCGTGAAAGGCTCTCGCGTCATCCTTATCTTCTCGCCCGCGAGGACGGAGGCGAGCACGAGTTCGGGCACATCTTCGGGCAGCGGCGCGATGGCCGCGAGCATCAATGCGGGCGGCCCGCCGATGAAGATCGAGACGGGCAGGGGCGCGCCCGCCGCTTCGGCCTCGTGGTAGTGAAAGCCGCCGCCCTTGTGTATCTGCCAGTGGATGCCGGTCGTCTGTGCGTCGTGTCGCTGGATGCGATACATGCCGAGGTTGTGTTTGCGCGTCTGCGGGTGCTCTGTGTAGACGAGCGGGAGCGTGACGAACGCGCCGCCGTCTTCCTGCCACGTCGTCAGGAAGGGCAATTCATCCAGCCGCGCCGGGCGATCAACCACTTCGAGTACGGGTGCGCGACGCGTGCGACGCGTCCCCAGTTTGAGGGCTTCAAGCGCGAGCGAACGATGCCCCCACAACTCGGCCGGGCGCGGCGGCAAGAGCGACTCGACCACGTGTACGACCTCTCGCACCAAAGCTTCGGGTTTTTGGCCGAACGCCAGTTCGATGCGGCGCGCCGTGCCGAAAAGATTGGTCACGACCGGATAGCGGCTGCCCTTCACGCGTCTGAACAGGAGCGCGCCTCCGCCCCCGGCGATCACGCGGCGGTGTATTTCCGCCAGTTCCAGATAAGGGTCAACTTCCGCCTCGACGACTGTGAGATCGCGTTCACGCGTTAGTTGGTCGAGAAAGGAGCGAAGGTTTCGGTGCATAGAAAATCGTCTGCCGTCAAACGTCTGTGGTCGGTTGTCAGTGTTCGATTGTTAATACCACATAACGGCGAAAAGGGGCGAGATGTGCGTCTCGCCCCTAGCCGGTTGAACGAACCTCCCGCGCCCATTCAGGGATTGTCCGTCGTGGCCTTGCCCATCTGCCGCGTGCGCGTCTTGGCGTCGGGTTGCGGCGGCGCGCTGAGGCGGCGCGTGATTTCGCGCGTGGCGAAGCGCGCCGCGTCGGCGATCTTCGGATCAACCGAAGAAGCGTATGGCTCGACGATGGGCAGCGTGTCGGCGTTGCCCGCGCGCGCGAGCGCTTCGAGCAGTTTGACCTGCGTGTTGCCGTTGACCTGCGGCAGCAGGCTATAGAGCGGTTCGGGCGTTTCCAGTTCGGCGAGATAAGCCTCCGACTGATTGCGGCGGGTGGAATCGAGATCACGCACGACGGCGAAGAGCGCGGGCTTCTTCCCCATGCGGTAGAGCGCCCAGTCGAGCGCGAGGCGCACGCGCGCGTGCTTCTCTTGCAGGCGGTAGCCTTCCACGAGTTTGCGCTCGGCGGGCGGGGCGAGGCGCGCGATGTCTTCCGCCGCGCGTTGCCGCGTCAACGGGTCGCGATCCGTCAACAGGCGCATCAACGCTTTTACGTCCGTCCGCGTCGCGCCCTCGTGCGTCGCGCCCTGCTGCGAAAGCGTGGCCGACGCCGGGACGCCACAGATGAAGGCGAACACGACGGCGAACGTGCAACTCAAAAGAGCGTTTTGTTTGGGTGCTACTTTATCAAGCATGTCGAATTCCTCTCTGGGTACGGGCGGGAGAGATGCGCGCAAAGACATCGGTTGAACGGGAGGAGAGGATAAACAAGAGCCGGTGGGCGCGCGTGCTCTCGGTTAAGATCGTATCTCCGAGCGCACGCGCGACCCTACGTGTTACTTCGTCTTGCGCAGTTGCGCTACGTTGAGGTCGAGTTCGGCGACGGGGATCACTTCCACGTTCTTGTACTGCTTCTGAAGTTCGGGGAGGAACTTCTTGGCATCGCCGACGATGATGACGTTGGCCGCGCTGGCCGCAAGCCGCGACCCGGCGAAGCCCTGCACGTCTTTGGCCGTGATGGACTGCACGTTGTTGATGTAGCTGTTGATCTCGTCGAAGCTGAGACCGTAGAGCGCGAGGTTCGCCACCTGCGCCACGAGGCCGCCGGCCGTCTCCAGATTGCGCGCGAAGCCGCCGATGAGCACGGCCTTGCGCGGCGTGAGTTCGGCTTCGGGGAGTTCGCCGCTGGCGAGCCGGCCGAGTTCGCCGAGCAGGAGCGAGGCGACGACCGCGCCCGACTCGTTCTTCGTCTGCGCTTCGGCCGTAAACGGCCCCGTCTCACGACGCGACTCAAGCGCGCTGCGTGCGCCGTAGCTCAGGCCGCGTTTGATACGAATCTCCTGATTGAGGCGGCCGGAATAACCGCTCAAGACCGAGTTGGCGACGATGCCGCGGAAGAATTCCGGGTCGGTGCGGCGGATGCCTGTGCGCGCGACGAGCACGGCGGCCTGTCCCGCATCGGGCTTGTCCACGACGACGATGCGCGGCTGCGCGGCGGGTGTCGCAGCATTCGCTTTCGCGCTCGCAGCGGGGAGCGGCGCGGTAGGTTTCTGCCAATCGCCGAAGAAGCGTTCGGCGGTCTTGAAGGCGTCGGCCGCCGCGATGTCGCCGCCGATGACGAGGATGGCGTTGTCAGGCCGGTAATAAGAAGCGTGCATGCGGACGATGTCGTCGCGTTTGATTTTCGCGATAGATTCGGGCGTGCCCGAGAGCGGATGACCGTAAGGCGTGTCGCCGAAGACGACGCGCGAGGCGACGTAACGCGCGATTGAACCGGGCTGGCCGAGCGCGACCGTCAGATCGTCCAGATATTGTGCGCGCAGGCGTTCGATCTCCTCGTCTTTGAACGTCGGGCGGCGCACGACATCGGCGAGTATCTCCATCGCGTTATTGATGCGCGAAGACATGACGCCGACGTTCGCCGTGGAAGCGTCCCAGCGCGCGCCCGATTCGATAGAGCCGCCGAGGGCTTCGATGGCTTCAGCGATCTGCGGCGCGGTGCGCGTCTGCGTCCCCTTCGTCAGGAGCGAGGCGGTCATGTCGGCGAGTCCGGCCAGTTGCGGCGGGTCAACTTCGCCGCCGTTCCTGATCATCAACGCGGCGGAGACGAGCGGCATGTTGCTGCGCTCGACCACGACGACGCGCAGGCCGTTCGCGAGCGTGCGCTCGACAGGTTTCGGGACGGTGACGCTGCGCGGCGCGGCGGGCGGCGGCGGCGTCGCCTGTGCCGCAGGCTGCTGCGCCGCGGTGTTGAAAGAAGCGGCGGCTAACAGCGCGGCAACCGTGAACGAATGCGCGAGTGTTTGCGCAACTGACTGCCCAATTGATTGCACAGGGCGACGCGAAAGTTCCGTGAAGATGCTCATCCTATTTTCCTCCCCCGGCTTCGCGCGCACGCGGCGAACCGCCCGTTTGCCCTGTCTTTTCCGCAGCCGGTTTCGCCGGGCGCAGGGATTCGGGCAGGTAATAGATCACGAGACGGTTGGTGTCCGTCAGATATTTCCGCATCACGCGCTGCACGTCGGCCGCCGTCACTTTCGAGAGGCGTTCGATGTCCGTGTTGGCGCGATTCGGGTCGCCGAGAAGGACGGCCGCATCTCCGAGGGCGAGCGCCTTGCCGTTATTGGTTTCGCGCTCGCGCAGTTGATTGGTGATGATCTGATTCTTGGCCTTCTCAAGTTCGGCGGGCGAGACGGGCGCATCCTGCATGCGTTTGATCTCGGCGATCATGGCGCGTTCGAGATCGTCTGCCTTCTTGCCGCTCGCGAGGATGCCGAGGAAACTGAAGAGTCCCAGGTCTTCGCGCAAGTCCGCCCCGGCGTTGACGCTCTGCGCCACCTGCTGCTCGTAGACAAGCGCGCGATAGAGGCGCGACGATTCGCCCGACGATAAAATTGACTCGGCGATGCGCAACGCGTCCGAATCCGGGCTGGCCTTCGACGGCGCGAGAAACGTGAAAGCGACGGCGGGCAGCGGCACGTTCTGGCCGAACTCGACGACGCGCATCTCGCCCGTGCGCTCAGGCTCTTTCACGTTCACGCGCGGCAGCGGCCGGTCGGGCTTCGGGATGCCCGCGAAATATTTATCCACCCACGCGTCGAGTTGTTTCGGGTCGAAGTCGCCGACGACGACGAGCGTCGCATTGTCCGGCCGGTAGAAGGTGGAATGGAAGGCGCGCACGTCTTCGGTCGAGGCGGCGTCCAAATCTTCGATGCTGCCGATGCCGGGGCGGCGATAGGGATGCTTGGAGAAAGATTTCTGTTCGAGCAGGTAGAAGAGCCTGCCATAGGGCGGCGCGAGCACGCGCTCGCGAAACTCCTCTTTCACCACGTCGCGCTCGCTCTTATAGTTCGCGTCGTCCACGGTGAGCGTCGAGAGGCGGTCGGCCTCCGCCCAGAGCAGCGTCTCCAGGTAATTGGACGGCACGACTTCGTAATAGACCGTCACGTCGTCGGCCGTGAAAGCGTTGTTCATGCCGCCCACGTCTTCCGTCAGGCGATCCATCATTTCGGATTTCATGTTCTTCGTGCTCTTGAACATGATGTGCTCGAAGAGGTGCGCGAAACCGCTGCGGCCTTCGGGGTCGTCCTTCGAGCCGACCTTGTACCAGACCTGAATCGCCACGGTCGGGCTGGATTTATCCACCGCGCTCAACACCCTGAGACCGTTTGAGAGCGTGCGCTCGCGATAATCAACGCGCGGTATTTTGGTCTGCGCCTGCGTTTTCTGCGCGATGCAGCCGAGCGCGGCCAGCGCGATGACGGATACTTGCAGGACTCTCCGTGAAAATCGAAGCATAAGTTTGTTGGCTCCAGAATGAAGTGTAGGCCGACCGGCGACAGCCATGTTCGCGCGTTATGATGCGCTCTCCGGCGCGTACTGTTGCACCATCGGTTGCGCCGACCGGACGCCTTCGCGTTTATCTTCCGAACCTTCCGGCGGGTCGGAGTGGTTTACGAGTCGCGGCTGGATTTAGTTTTGCCGAAGCCCTGCGCGAGCGAATCTCTCAGGCCGCTTCGGCTCGCGCGGCGGGCAGTTTCAAGAGCGCGAGGCGTTCGACGATGCGCCCGCCGACGAGGTGTTCCGAGACGATCTGCGCTACGTCCGACTCGCGCACCTGCGCGTACCAGACGCCGTCCGGGTAGACCAACACAGCCGCGCCCACGGCGCAGAAGCCGACCGAAGCGCACTCGGTGAGGACGATGCTGCCCTGCGGGTTCTTGCCCTTCTTGGCCTTGCCGAAGAGAAGCCCGCGCGCTTTCAACTCGCGCTCGAACGCTTCTTTCACTTCCGCGCTCCCGACGTTCGTGCAGGACTTTCCCGCACAGACCAGAACATGAAGACGAATCGGCGCGTAGGCCACCGGGGCCAGTGCGCACACTTGATCTTTGTCTTCGATAAAAGAGATTTCTTTCATAATCGCTCGACTCGTGAACCGCAGGCCGCCCGCTCTCTCTCGGTCGCGCACGCGAAATAAACTCAAAGTGTGCGGGCGTCGCTCGCATCTTTTAATCGTTTGCGACGCATCGAATAATGGCTAATTTTTGCCCGTATGGTTAATCATAGTATAAAATAAGCGGCGTTGGCGACTGCGCGCCGGATGACCGCAGAAGTTCGAAGTGAGGCGGTCGCGCGCGGTCGCCTCTTCAATTGAGGGTGGCCGGAAAGCGGCAAGTGTTTGACGTATGGCGAGTGGTCTGGTTGTACACGTAGAGATCGGGGAAGAGCGGCACACGGAAGTGTTGATGCACGAGCGCATCCGCATCGGCTCGGACGCGGACTGCGAGTTGCGCTTCCCACCCGGCAGCATCCCGCGCGCCGAAGGCTTCCTGCTCGAACTCCAGCGCGCGAACGGCCATTACCGCGTCGGCGACTTCGACCGCTCGCTCCGCCTGACGCATAACGACGCGCCGCTCGCGCCCGCCGCCTCAATCGAAGACGGCGACACCGTGCGCATCCCCGACACTGATTTCCTGCTTCAATTCTTCCCCGTCGAGTCGCCGCCCGCGCTCGCGACGCGCCCGCGCACCGACATCCACGTCGCGCCCTTCATAGAGAATGCGGCCATCGAATCGGCGGCCACCGCGCGGCGCGACGATGCGAAAGTCTTCCTGCGCGAGTTCACACACGAACTCATACGCGAGATCAACCTGAGCACGAAGATCATCGCGCTCTTGATCGTCGTCTCGCTCGTCGGCGGCATCCTCTATTTCGGCTTCGCGGGCTTCAAGGAACTCAAACAGAGCCGCCGCCACATCGAGGAGCAGAACGCGCAGATTGCGCGCCTCAACCAGAAGGTCGGCGAGTCGCAGAATCAATTCGAGGCGGTCAACCAGTCCAACAAGGACATCATCAACAGCCTCTCGCTCGCGCCCAAGCTCCGCACCGAATACGGCGACGGCGTCTGCCTCATTTCAGGCATGTACATCTTCGTCGAGGCGGGCACGGGGCGTCCGTTGCGCTACCCACAGCGTCCGCAGGCCGCCGACACGGAGGGCGACGGCGCGGAAGGAGCGGAGGAGGCCGCCCAGAGCGAGATGCTGACGCCCGAGGGCACGGGCGCAATCGCAGAGTTTCCTTACGTCGGCACGGGCTTTCACGTCGGCGGCGGTTACGTGCTGACGAACCGCCACGTCGGCGTCGAACCGTGGGTCGCCGACGAGCGTTCGATGGTGCTCGCCAGCACCGTCAGCGGCAAGCCGCGCCTGACGAAACTGCTCGCCTATTTCCCCGGCCACAAGCAGGCGTTCGCGCTCAAATTCAAACAGGCTTCAACGCGCGACGACCTGGCCGTTCTCTATTTCGACATCGGCGCGCGACCCAACGACATCCCCGCGCTCCCCATTGACGACAATTCCGATGCGGGCGGCGTGGGCAAAGCCGTCGTGATGATGGGCTACCCTTCGGGGCCTGACCGCATCCTCGTCTCGCTGCCGGACGACGAGGCCAACGCCATCAAGCAGCGTTATGGCGGATCGCTCGACGTGCTCGTCGGCCACCTCGCCGAGCGCAATTTGATCAAGCCCTTCACGACGCAGGGGCACATCACCGACTCGCAGACGCGCCGCGTCATCTACGACGCGCGCACGGCCGAGGGCGGGTCGGGCGCGCCGCTGTTCGGCCAGTCCGGGCGCGTCATCGGCATCAACTTCGGCATCTTCGAGGGATTACAGGACGCGAATTTTGCCGTGCCCGTGCGCTTCGCCGTGCCGCTTCTTGAGCGCGCCGGTTGGAAACCCGTCGCGCCGCCCGCCGAGACCATCTCCACGACGGCGACGGCGGGCGATGCCGGCGGCAAAGACACGCGCACGCCGAACACGCCGCCGAATCAACCGCGCTAATTTTCTTAACCTGTCAATCGTTGATTTTGAGCGGGCGGCGAGGTGTGCGCGCGTAGTGACGACCAGTAGTGACGATTAGTAAAGTGTCATAACCGCGAGGCCGGGTTCGGGCGTCGGTCTTAAACTGGCCGCGCGGGTTTTTGACAGACAGCCGAAGGGCACAGTATAACCTTTCGCCTTTTGCTCGACGCGCGCGCCGCGCCGTCTCCCGCGTGCGAACTATCTTCCGATTGGGGTTCGACGAAACTTTTGTCCGCAACTGCCGCAACCGCCGTCACGGCGACCATCACACCCGAACTGTTCGACGGACAGGGTGCGCGCGCGCCGGGTCGCGCTCTCGTCATCATCGCGCTCGTCTTCATCGTGGCGGCGGGCTTCGGCTTCCGCGCGAGCGGCCTCGGCGCGGAGGGCTTGAGCGAAGACGAGTTGAACAAACTACGCACCGTGGCCGACTACCGCACGCGCGGTTTGACTTCGACCAACGGCGAGCACCCTTTTCTGATGAAAGCTTTGATGACGGCGAGCGTCGCCGCCGCCGAACGCTGGAACGCGTGGGGCGCGAAGGATGCCGGTCGGCAGCAGCTTCGCGTATCGGAGGAGACGGCCCTGCGCCTGCCCGCTGCGTTGTTCGGCGCGTTTACATCGCTCCTGCTTTATCTGGTGGTCTCGGAGTTGTTCGGCGCGCCGACGGGTTTGATCGCGGCGGCGTTGTGGGCGTTCGACCCGGCGGGCATCAGTTTCAACCGCATCGCCAAAGAGGACACTTTCCTGCTCTTCTTTTTCCTGCTGGCAAACGTCTTCTGGCTGCGCGGGCAGCGCGCGGCCGAGTCGGGTGACGAAAAGCCGGAGCGTTTCTACTGGACGACCGCCGCCTGTTTCGGCGCGATGCTCGCCTCGAAATACATGCCGCACCTGATCGCCATCAGCGGCGCTTACTACTACATCTTTCAAGGTATCCCGGCGACGCGCTGGCGCATGGGCAAACGCAAGTGGCTCGTCTTTTTCGCCGTCATGGGCGCGGCCTTCGTCGTCTGCAACCCGACGATCCTTTTGCCGGGCACGTGGTATGAGATGCGCATCTTCGCGGGCGAGCGGCGCATCGGCCACGACGCTTACGAGTTCATGGGGCAACTCTACAGCAACCGCATGACGCTCTGGCTCAAAGGCTCGCCGTGGTATTTCTACTACGCTTTCATGGCCTTCAAACTGCCGCTCCCCGTCATCGCGGCCTTTCTCGTCGGCCTGCCGCTCCTGCTTTGGAAGCGACTCGGCGACGGGCGTTACTTCGTCTTCTTCTGGCTCTTCTTCTGGTTCTTCCCCTTCCCGCTGCTCGGCGGTAAATTCACAAGATATTTCACGATGGCTTTGCCCGCCGTGCTGGTGGTGGCCGCCATCGCCATCAACGCCGCCGGGGTCCGGGTCGCGCAGGCGTTGCGCGGCATCGGGGCAGCGGGGGCGTCGCCACTCCGGTATGCGCACGCGGCCGTGGCGCTTCTTGTCATCGCTTCTTCCGTCTACGCATCGGCGGGCGCGTTGCCGCATTACCGTCTCTACACGAATGCGCTCGGCGGAGGGCGCGAGCGCGCCGGGAGCTATTTCCCGCACGACGAATTTTACGACGCGAGCATGCGCGACGCCGCGCAAAGGATCGCCGCGCTCGCTTCGCCCGGCGCGCGTGTCGCCAGCGAGTCCCCCGAACTCTTCACCCATTACGCCGCGCGCGCGGGCAGGTTTGATCTCGTCTCGATCTCGCTCTCCGACCGCGCGGCCATACGCGAGTTGGCATCCGGCGACATCATCATCGTCGCGCGCGGACGGCGTTATTTCAGTAACGACGCCCTCATCGCGAAACTCGGCGTGACGAGTCAACCCGTCTCCGAGCTTTCGCTCGCGGGTGTCCCCTCAACGCGCATTTATCAACTCGACGAGAACGCCCTGCGGGCTATTTCCGAAATTACCGGACGTTGAGGATGAAATAAAATGCAACAGATAATTGACTTACACGCCTCCGAGACCACATCGTAGAGATATGTGTAAACATTCGGGGTTGTCGGAGCGTCAATAATAGGGTTGCTGTCGGAATAATTTCTCTCCCTTTACGGCACACGGGTTGCGGTTCGATTCTACGAACTTCTTTTTCGGGGTTTTGACAAGGGCAGTGGAGGCACGTCGTTTGAACATCGGGTCAAGGCAGTGCAGCCGATTTACTCCAGAAGGAGCGAGTTTGTAAGCAACGGCAGGTATCGCACCAACGCATGAACTATGTGACCTCGAACGGGAGAGCGCGGCAATTTGCCCGTCTCATTTTCGCGCTCCTGCTGCTCCTCCATTTGCCCGGCGCGCATTTGGTCGCCGTCGCGCAGGAACTCGCCGTCCCCGCCCCACGCGATTCAAGTCCGACACCAGCCCAAACGTCCGGCTTTCGCCTTGAACGCGTCGCGCTCGCGGGCGGCGCGGAACTGCTGACGGTCTTCGGCAGTCTCGACGGCCTCGCGCGCGACAAGGAATCAAAAGACTCCGACGTTCCGCTCGTCAGCATTCTGCGCGATACGCTCGGCGACGAGGCGTCTGAGAACGACCGCCTGCGCTACGTCTGGATGCACACCTACACACGCCCCTCCATCGGTCAGCGCGCGGCCTCCGCCGTGCCCTTTCTCTACACGCGCGTCGCCAACAAAAAACGCGCGGGCAAGGGCGCGCCGCCGCACCTGCTCGATCTCGCCGGGACGGATCGAGAGGTCTGGCACAGGGTCTTCTGGAACGCGCTGCAAACACTCGTGCTCAATCCTTACAGCCTGACCGTCAAAGCCACGACGCACGCCTACCGCCGCAACGCCGACGACTATCGCAAGGCGCACGTCATCCGCGCCCTCGCCGTGCTCACGCTCTACCAGGCCGAGTCGGGCACGCGGTCGGTCTTTGCTCCTCACGAGTTGAAGGAGATACAGGCGCGTCTCATGCTCACGCAGAAAACTTTCGGCGGCCTCATTGACGATCTCTATCTCGGCCGCGTCTACGACAAGCAAAACTCACAGTGGCTCGACACGCGCGGCCACAACTGGGAACTCCTGCGCCAGCGCGCCGAGACGGAAGGCTTCTACTTCGAGCCGCTCGTGTTGCCCGACGGCAACACCACGCACGCCCTGCTCTGGATCGCCCGCGCCGACCTAGCCGCCAAACGCGCGCGCCCCTACGACAAGCGATTCCTCAACCTCTCGAACCCCTACGGCGACAAACGCCTCCGGCGCTGGCACGGCTACACGGAGACGCGTTACTTCGACGCCGACAACCGCCGCGTCGCGGCCGACGCTCCCGGGGCGCGCGCCGTCGAATTGATCCCGCTCGCGCTCTACGGACTCGATCATCCGAAGATTCCGATCCTGCTCGTTGACTTCCGCGACGGGATGAACCCGAAGCGGCGCGAGATGTCGCAGCGCGTCTTGCAGGATGTCGCGCGCACGACGGCGAGCCTCACGCATCTAGACCTTCCCTTCTTCCTCGGCCGCGCCGTCTACGATTTCGTCTCAGAGCGGCGCGGCGCGGACATCAACCAGCCCTCGCGCCTGCGCGCCTATTCGCAACTCAAACTGCTGCTCGCGCTCGACGCCTCGCTCAACCCCGCGCTGCGCGACGAAGTTTCGCGTAAACTCGAACGCGTCTCTCTGAACCCTCTCGAAAACGACACGGAGGCCGAGGCGCGCCTCGCCCGCGAGCAATACGCCGCCTTGCTCGAACACGCGCGCCGCCCCTCCGGCGGCATCAGCGATAAACTCGACGGAGACCGCCGCGCCGAACTGACGCCGCTCGTCCATTCTCGCGCCGAGCAGGCTCTTTTCCGCATCGCCAGCGTCGCCACGTTCGGCCTCTACCGTCATCGCGAACGAGTCGCGCCCGCAAAACAGTTCGCCGCGCTCGACACGGCGCGACGCCTCGCGCACCATCGCCAATTCCTGCGCGAAGTGGCGCGCACGAGCGCGGCCGTCGAGGTGCAGTGGAACATCGAAGACGTTCGCCGCTCGCTCGCTTTCGTTCAGGAACACGGCGAGCGCGCCGGAGGTAAAACGGCGGCGGCCGTCGGGCGCATCTTCGCACACACGAAAGACGAGGAGACGCAAAGACTCTGCCTCTCAAGTCTCTACCGCATCAACAACGAAACGGCCAAGACCACGCTCGTGCGCATCTACCGCGACGAGGCGGCCGATGCTCGCTGGCGCACCCTGAGCGCGGAATACCTGCGCAAGGCCGCCCGCGAGTCGCAGCGCATCTCCGACGGCGACGCACGGATCATCGCCGCCATGTCGGCGACGGAGGGACAGTAGGCGGCCGATGGACGAGCGAAACACACATGGAAGCGTGCGCGCGTCGAAACGCCGGCAAGTGATTTCATCCGGCTCAATATTCGTTTCATTTGCCGCGTCCGCTTCGTCGCCGCCCGGTCGCCGCGCGCCGTCCGTCGCTCGCCGTCGCGCGCTTATCTTCATCGCGTGCGCGTGTCTGCTGCTGGCGGCGCAAAACTCTTTCGCGCAGGCGCGCCGCCTCGTCCTGTTTAAAGTTGACGGGCTGTCGCAGGATGTTATTGACCGCTATGTCGGCGAGCGCGACCCGCGCACGGGCAAAAGTTTGTTGCCGTGGTTCGAGCGCGTCTTTTACGAGCGGGGCACGCGGGTTGCGAATTTTTACGTGCGCGGCGTCAGCCTCTCCGCCCCTTCGTGGTCGCTTCTCGACACCGGGCAGCACTTGCAGATCAAGGGCAACGTCGAATTCGACCGCTTCACGCTGCACTCCTACGACTATCTCAACTTCATCCCCTTCTGGCTCGGCGCGGCGAGCAACGTGCGCGTTGACATGCCCGGCGCGGAACTGCTGGACGAACTCGGCGTCCCCCTCCTCGTAGATTCTTATCCTTACGACGAGCGGCACATCAGTTTCCAACTCTACCAGCGCGGCGCGCGCTGGACGACGCTCGAACGCGGCCTCAAGAATCGCTTCCTCGCGCGCACGCCGCGCGAGTTGTTCGACGAATGGCTCGTGGAATTCGACGGGCGCAGCATCGTGATGGATCAACTCGAACGCGAAGCGTTGGAGAAGTTGAAAGACCCGCGCATACGCTATCTGGATTTCTACACGACCGAGTTTGACCGCGCCGCACACCACAACCGCGACCGCGAGACGCACCTCGCCGCCGTGCAGCAACTCGACCGCATCCTCGGCCGCATCTGGACGACCATCGAGGCGACGCCGCAGGCGGCCGAGACTGCGCTCGTAGTCGTCTCCGATCACGGTACGAACTCGGACGAGCGCGTCTACAGTCAGGGTTACAACCTCGTCAAGCTGCTGGCTAGTCGCGCGGGCGGCGGTCATCACGTCATCACGAAGCGGCGTCTGCTGAGCGACTACGCGCTCAAAAGCATCTACCCGCTCGTGCCCCTGATCACGACGACCACGGAGGATTCTTACTACCTCAAGGGACAGAGCACGGCCTACCCGACCGCGCTCGTGGACTTCGACGGCAACGAACGCGCCTCCGTACACCTGCGCCACAGCGATCTCAACGTGCTGCACATCCTGCTCCAAGAGTTGCGCGGCAAGAAGCTCTCGCCCACGCTCGCACGCGCCGCCGCCGATGCCGTCTTCCGGGTCATCGAGAAGCACCGCGCCGACTGGCGGAAGCTGTGCGACAACTTGCAGGAAGAACTCGCCGCCCTGCGCCGACTCGTCGAACGGGAACGCGCTCTCGTCGCGGCGCAGCCGAAGGAATGGACGCGTGCCGACGAGGACGCGGGGCGCGACAAGGAAGCGCGCCGCTCCAAAGCACGCGCCGATTCCTGGGCGACCGACGAGCGCAAGTACGCCGAATACGCGCGCACGCTCTCGAACCTCCTCGCGCTCAAACGCGAGAGCTTCGAACCGGCGCGCCTGAACATTCCCGACTTCATCGCCGAGGGCGCGATGGGCGAGCAGAACGGGATCGGCGAGTTGTTGAATTACGTCGTCGGCCTCGGCGCGGGCGGACTCGCGCTCGCGCCCGATGGCTCGCTCGACATGCAGAAGAGTTTCACGCGCGTCAACTACATGTCGCTTCTGCGCGACATACGGGTGCGCAACAACGTGCAGAGCGGAGTTGACAGCCGCCCGGTTGATTTCGTCGCCACACGCGTCCCGGCCGAAGCCCTGACCGCCGACCACGGTAGAGATTTTCGCGCCGACGAGGCCGTCTGGCTCTATCGCGGCGAAGAGGCGCAGGCATTGCTGCTCGCGCGTCACGACCGCGACGGCGAATTGCGTCTGCGCTACGTGCCCATCGCAAACCTGCGTCAGGAACCCGGCGGGGCGATCCGTTACGAGCGGGCGCGCTGGCGTGCGGAACTCCCTCTCAAGATGTGGGAAGACCCGAGGCTATCAGTGCCGTCGGGCGAGCGGCGCGAAGACTGGCTCGACCGCTGGCACACCGATCTGGAATGGCTGCGCGCGCTGCACCTGACGACCTACTCGAACGGACTCATCGGTCTGGAGGAACACTTCGGGCGTCACACGACCCCGGCCACGGAGGCCGACGTGCCCGGCCTCTCCGCCGATGAACAACTCATACGCCGTTTCCGCCGACGCCAACGCCTGCTGGTGGAGACGGATATGCTGGTGCTCGCCAACAATCATTGGAACTTCGACGTGCGCGGCTTCAACCCCGGCGGCAACCACGGCTCGTTCTTCCGCGTCTCCACCCACTCGACGCTCATGCTGGCGGGCGGCGCGGCGACCCGCATTCCCCGCGCGTTGGTCATTCGCGAACCCTATGATAGTTTGAGCTTCGTGCCGACGATCTTAGCTCTGACCAACCAACTGCCTCACGAGCAAATCGCCCCCGCGCGTTTCGACGGGCGGACGCGCCCCTACCCCGGCCGCGTCATCAACGAGCTTTTCGACCGGAATCAGACACCCCCCGTGCGCCCCGCCAACGGCGCGGCGGTGGGCGCGGCCGGCGCGAGAACCAAAGCGGAGGTCTCTCCTTGATCTCGCTCGAAGAAAAAGCCGGGGTGGCCGCCGCCGCGAAGCGGGACGAAGAGGCGCGCGCGCTCGAAGCCGCCGGGAGTAAAAGTCGCCGCCGCCGTCGCGTTGCCGTCCTGCAACTCGTGGCCTTCGCGCTCGGCCTCGCCCTATTCGTCTACGTCGTCAACCGCGTCGGCGTGCAATCCATCTTCGACACGCTCGCGCGCGTCGGCCTCGGCTTCTTCGTCCTGCTCGGCATCAGCGGCACGCGCCATTTCTTCCGCGCCGTGCCGATGTATCTGGCCGTCCCGCCCGGCCACAGGCGTTTTAATCTCTGGCAGGCTTTCACGACGCGTCTGAGCGGCGAGGCGATCTCGTTCCTCACCTTCACCGGCCCGATTCTCGGCGAGGCGACGAAGGCCGCGCTCCTGCGCAGGAGCGTGCCGCTCGTCATGGGCGTGCAGGCGCTCGTCGTTGACAACCTGCTCTACAACCTCTCGGTCGCCCTCTTCATCCTGAGCGGAGCGTGCGTCATGCTCGCCTCCTACAACCTGCCCGACGCCGCACACTACACGCTGCTCCTGATCGCGACCCTGGCGATGCTGGCTCTGCTGGCCGTCGGACTGGCCGCCTCGCGCCGCGTGATGCCGCTCACCTGGGTTCTCGAACGCCTCGCCGCGCTTGGCTTCAGACCGCGCTCGCTCGTCAAGCGCCGCGCGCACATCGGCGAACTCGAATCCAACATCTACGATTTTTACCGGCATCATCGCGGCACGTTCTTCCTCATAGTCCTCTTCGATCTCGCCGCCCACGTCTCCAGCGTCCTCGAAGTTTACATGACGCTGCGCATGCTCGGCTTCCGCCCCGGCTTCGACGCCCCTTACGTCATCGAGTCTCTGACGAAGGTGATCAATTTTGTGTTCGGCTTCGTGCCCGCGACTATCGGCGTGTACGAGGGCGGCACGGAAGTCATCCTGCGCACGCTCGGCTTCGCGGCGGCGACGGGCGTCACGCTCGCGCTCGTGCGCAAGGCCGGAATGATTTTCTGGACGGGCATCGGCCTCGCCATGCTCGCCACCGGCACCGTCCCGGCGGCTGCGCGCCGCCTCATCGAACGCCACCCGCGTTTGCAAAAAGCCATGGACAATCTCGTTCTCTCAAACATCGCACATCGGCCGGCGCGCACACTGGTGAGCGTCGTCGGCATCGCCGTCGGCGTGTTGCTCATCGTGTTTACGGTCGGTCTCGCTCACGGGGTTCTGCGCGAGCGCGGGCGGCGCGAGGCCGGGGTCGGCGCGGAAATCATGCTGCGCCCCTCAGGCACGGTCGGCCTGAGCGGCTCGCAGCCGTTCGCCATGCCCGTCTCGCACGCCGCGGAGGTGGCACGCATCGAGGGCGTGCGCGCCGTCATCCCGCTCGGCCAGACGACCGCCAGCAGCGACACGGGCTTCGGCGTCCGCGTCATTGATGGGATTGACTTCGACTCCTACTCGCAGGTCGCCGGGTTGAAGATGATCGAGGGCGAGCCGCTTCCCCAAAGCGGCGACGCGGCTATCGTTGACCCCGTCTGGATCGAAGGGCGCAAGGCGCGGCTCGGCGATACCATCGAACTCTACGACCGCCCTTTCCGCATCGTCGGCATCTACGAACCGCCCGGCGGCGCGCGCATCAAGATTCCGCTGGCGACGATGCAGGAACAGGTGGGAAGCCCGGAGAGTTGCACGAGCATCCTCGTCGCCGCCGCGAACCCGGCGGAGCAGGACGCCGTGGCCGAGCGAATACATCAGGCGTTTCCCGAAGATCAGATCATCTTCACGCGCGACCTGCCGGAACTCTACGCGACGGGCGTGCCCGCCTTAAACGTCTTCATCAGCGTCGTCGTCGCTATCGCCGCCGCCATCAGCATGCTCGTCATCCTGCTCGCGATGTACACCACGGTCACGGAGCGCACGCGCCAGATCGGCATCCTCAAGTCGCTCGGCATGTCGAACACGATGATCGCCTGGGTGATCGAGCAGGAAGCGTTGCTGGTGAGCGTGCTCGGCGTGCTGCTCGGACTCGCACTGACGTTCGCTGCGCGTTTCGCGTTGATGCGCGTCAGCAGTCTGAGCGTCGAGATCGAGCCGCGCTGGGTTCTGATCTCGCTCGTCATCGGCGTGGTGGGCGGCAGCATCGGCGCGCTCTACCCCGCGCTGCGCGCCGCGCGACAGGACGCAGTGGACGCGCTCAGCTACGAATAGTCTTTGCTATTAGCGTCGGTCAAAAAATTCACCACAAAGGCGCAGAGGACGCGCAAGGGGCGCAGAGGAAGACATTAACGATCTCAAATTTGAGATCATGAATGCTTTCTTCTCTGCGCCCCTGCGCGTCCTTCCGCGTCTCTATGGTGAATGCCTTCTAGTTTCCGTTTGTCCGCACTTCGCGGACGGCGCGCGCCATGAAGTTTTCCACGTCGGCCAGCGTGCGCGGGAGCGCGACGGACATGTTACGGTGGCCGTCCGCCGTGATCACTACGTCGTCTTCGATGCGCACGCCGATGCCCTTATACTTCTCGAAGGCCGGGCGCACGGCCTCTATGAACTTACGGTTCTCCTCCGTCTTCGGCAGGTGGTCGAGCGCGTCGGGGCGGATGTAGATGCCGGGTTCGATGGTGAAAACCATGCCGGGTTCGAAACGCGTGTTGAGCGCGCCGGGATCGTGTACGTTCATGCCGAGCCAGTGCGACGTGCCGTGCATGAACCAGCGCGCATGCTGGAACGAGTTGCGATCCGTGATGAGACCGAGACGCAGCAACGCGTCTTTGATCACCTCGACCGAAGCGCGGTTCACGTCGGCGAACGTGTTGCCTGGCCGCGCGACGGCCATCGAAGCCTCCTGTGCGGCCAGCACCGCGTTGTAAATGTCCGCCTGCGCCGCCGTGAACTTCCCGCCCACGGGGAACGTCCGCGTCACGTCCGCCGTGTAGTGCCCGTACTCCGCGCCCACGTCCATCAGCATCAGGTCGCCGGAGTTCACCGCCCCCTCAGATTCGACGTAGTGCAGCGTCGTCGCGTTCGCCCCGCAACCGACGATTGACGGGTAGCCCCAGTTGTCCGCATGCCGCCGCTTGAACGTGTAATCAACCTCGGCCTCGACCTCGTACTCCCACTTCGAGCGCGCCGCCACGGCCATCGCGCGCCCCAGAGCTTCAATCGTGATGTCTATGGCGTGCTGCAAGAGTTGCAACTCCGACGCAGACTTGCGCAGGCGCATCTCCACGAAGATCGGCCAGGCGTCGCGCACCGCCAGCCCGCTCGAAGACTGCGCCCAGCGTGCGGCGAACGCCTGTTCCTGCCTGAACTCGCGGCTCTCGCCCTCGCCCCCCGGAATCAACAAATAAAGCGCGCCCGTCTTTTGCGCCATCGCGCCGAACAAACTCTCGAAGCCGCCGGCGTTCTGCGGCGCGGGAGGGCCTGTGATCTGCGCCGCACTCGTCCCCGTCGCCAAAGGGGTCGGAGTGGGCGCGGGCGCGTCGGTGATGCTCGACAACAAGACCGCCTCGTCTTTCGGCCGATACGGACGGCGCGCGCGGATCGCGCTCATGAACGGCTCAAACTCCCTGGCCTCCCAAATCTCGCCGATGCCGGACAGCGCGCGCGCCTCTTCGGGGCTGTACATGTGACCCGTCCATGTCTCGGCCGCGGGGTTGCGGCGCGGGATAAAGAGAATCTCGCGCGTCGTCGAGTGGCCGGGGACGAGAACAAGGGTCGCGCGTTGTTGGGCGAGTCCGGTTAGATAGTAGAGGTTATTCTCCTGCCGGAATTCGTAATCTACGTCGTTCGTGTAGACGCGCGGCTCGCCGCTGAAAAGCACGAGCAGCGACTGCTTCCCGATCTCGTTAGCCACGCGCGCGCGGCGCGCGGCAAGTTCCGCCAGCCGCGCCTGCCGGTCGAAGACGGGCGCGGGCGGCGTCACGCGAATCGCCGTGGCGGGCGCGCTCGTCATGCTGTTCTGCGAACTAACCGGCCTGATGCCCCCGCCCACGAGAGACAGCAAAAGCATCATCGCCAACAAACCAAAACTCACACGCCTTTTACACATGAACACACACCTCATTCAACTTTATGGATCAGCCCCGATGATTCCCGTCGGCGTCTTCTACGTTCGACGCCTCCCGCTCACACTAATTCGTATAACCCGGAAGATAAGTTCTGCCGCGTCGCCCGCCCGACGAAATTTTTCAATAGCCGACGGCCGCGCCTTCGTTTCGCGAGTCGCTCGCGCCGAGGCGCATGCCGGTCTTCTCCTCGATCATGATGCCGTGCGCGTCGCCCATGTAGCGCGGTCGCGTGACGAGTTTATGACCTCGCGCCGCGAGCGCGCGTTGCGTGTCGCCCGACAGACCGTAAGGCTCGTGCGTGATCTCGTCCGGCAGCCATTGGTGATGGATGCGCGGCGAATCAATCGCCTGTTGAATGTCCATGTCGTGATCCACGATGTTGATGATCGCCTGGAGCACGGTGTTGATGATCGTCGGGCCGCCCGGCGTGCCGATGGTGAACCAGAGCGTGCCGTCTTTGCGCATGACGAAGGTCGGCGTCATGGCCGAGAGCGGACGCTTGCGCGGCGCAACCGCGTTGCGCTCGCCCTGAATCAGCCCGAAGGCGTTCGGCGTGCCGGGCTTTGCGGCGAAGTCGTCCATCTCGTTATTCAACAGGACGCCCGTACCCTTTGCGGTGACGCCGGAGCCGAAGCCCAGATTCAACGTGTATGTGTTCGACACGGCGTTCCCCTGCGCGTCAACCACTGTGAAGTGCGTCGTCTCTTCCGACTCGTAACCCGCCGGTTGTCCCGCGCGTATCTCCGCGCTCGTCGAGGCGCGTTCGAGGTTGATGCTCGCGCGCTGTCGCTCGGCGTACTTCTTGTCAATCAGACCCGCAATGGGGACTTTGACGAAATCGGCGTCGCCCATGTATTCGGCGCGGTCTGCGAAGGCGCGTCGCATCGCCTCCGTCAGGAGGTGATATTTTTCCGACGAAGCCCAGTTCATGTTTCGCAGATCGTAGCCTTCGAGAATGTTGAGCATCTCGATCAGCACCGCCCCGCCAGAGGACGGCGGCGGCATCGAGATCACTTCATGTCCGCGATAGGTAGTGCGCAGCGGCACGCGCTCCTTCGCCTCGTAGCCGCGCAAATCCGCGAGCGTCATCAACCCGCGATTGCTTCGCATGTCCACGGCGATGAGTCGCGCCGTCTCGCCTTCGTAAAACTCGCGCGCCCCGCCCCGCTGCAAACGCGCGAAGGTCTGCGCGAGTTCAGGCTGGCGCAGCGTCTCGCCTTCCTTGAAGTAACGACCGCCGTTCAGAAAGATGCGTTTGCTGTCGGTGTAGCGTCCTAGCAGTTCGTTGCTGCCGCGTAGAGAACGCGCGAACTGATGACTGATCGTGAAACCGTTCGAGGCCAGACGCCGCGCCGGTTCGGCCAACTGCGCCCACGTCAAACGCCCCGACCCGTATTTCCTGAGCGCGAGTTCCATCCCCGCGACCGTGCCCGGCACGCCCGCCGCGCGATAGCCGATGGTGGACGAGCCTTCGCCCTTGATCAAATTCCCCTGCGCGTCCAGATAGATGTTGCGCGTCGCGGCCTGCGGGGCCATCTCGCGGTAATCAATCGCGGTCGTGCGGCCGTCGCGCAGGCGAATCATCATGAAGCCGCCGCCGCCGAGGTTTCCCGCCGCAGGGTAAGTCACGGCGAGCGCGAAGGCCACGGCGATGGCCGCGTCCACGGCGTTGCCGCCGCGCTTCAGGATGTCAACGCCGACTTCGGAAGCGAGTTTATTCGTCGAGGCCACCATCCCCCTCTGCGCACGCACCGGGTCGCGGGACGCGGCGACCGCAACCACCGGACGCGGCGCGGCGGGCGACAACTGAGACAACGGCGCGTTCAGGAAGAGAAACGCGAGTAGAAAAAAGACTGCGGTGCGCAATGCGGACATGAATCCTGCTCCTCTCCAGGGATATGCGAAAATCAATTAAGCTTCAACTCCATAAAGAGCGTGCCGGCGACAGGGTTGTAGCGATAAGGTTCGATGGGGCAAAAGCCGAGCGAAGCGTAGAGCGCGATTGCCCCGTGCATCGTCGGCAGCGTGTCGAGCAGCATGCTCCCGTAGCCGAGTTCGCGCCCGCGCGCGATGACGGCTTCGGCCAGCTCGCGTCCCAGACCCCGCACGCGAAATTGCGGCCTCACGTAGAGACGCTTCATCTCGCAGACGCCCTCCGCGAATTTCCGCAAGGCCACGCAGCCCGCAACTGTTGAATCGTCCGAGGCCAGCAACAGGCAACCATCGGGCGGCGCGTAATATCCCGGCAGTTGCCCGATCTCTTCGTCGAAATTCTGAAACCCGAGATCAATTCCGAGCGATGCCGCGTACTCCTCAAACAGTTCGCGCGCCTGTTTCAAATCTTCGCGCGATGCCGCCTCGACGATTCGCATAAGCTGCATTCCGAAACCGTCGAACGCCCCGATCAGACTCCGTTGACGACAACCGCCTTCGGAGACCAACGTTCCGGCAACATTAAGACTTAGGAGCGACTATCAAAATGCGCTAAAGAGTGATGAGCAGGGCGGCCAGCAACGCGCCGCGCCGCGCGATGTCTTCCCGGTTGATGTGTTCGTGCGCCGCGTGCGCGCCGTCGCCCGCGATTCCTAACCCGTCGAGGACGGTCGCGCCGACCGCCGCCGCAAAGTTGCCGTCGGACGCGCCTCCGACGCTCGCCTCGCCCAACTCGAAATCCAGTGCGGCAGCGATGCGCCGCGCGTGCTCGTAGAGCGCGACGACCGCCTCGCTTCTTTCGAGCGGTGGGCGATTGATGCCGCCCTCGACGAGCACGCGGACGCGCTTGTCGAACGGGCGCAAATTCAAGATCGTCTCTTCCATCCGCAACGCATCGCCCATCGTGCTGAAACGCACGTCAACCTCCGTCCGCGCTTCGGCGGCGACGACGTTCGAGCGCGTCCCGCCCGAAACTATCCCGGCGTTGACGGTCACACCGCGCGCAGCGTCGCCGAGTGCGTGCAGCCGCTCTATTTGCCGTGCGATCTCAAGAATCGCGCTCGCCCCCTTCTCCGGGTCAAGCCCCGCGTGCGCCGCGACGCCTTCGGCGCGCACCGTGTAGGAACTCGTGCCCTTGCGCGCGGTCTTCGCGCGCCCGCCCGGCGCGGAGGGTTCAAACACGAGCACGTGCGCCGCGCGCCGCGCCTCCGCTTCCACGAGAGCGCGCCCGCTCTGGCTGCCCACCTCTTCATCGCATGTCAGCAGGATCGAGACCGGACGCCTCGGGCGCAAGTTGAGCGTCGCGCAGGCGCGCAGAGATTCGAGTGCCAACGCGCAGTTGGCCTTCATGTCGAAGATGCCGGGGCTGTAGACGCGCCCGCCCTCTTCGCGCCACGGCCGCTCCATCATCGAGCCGCGCGGGTGTACGGTGTCCGTGTGTCCCAGAATCAGCGTCGTCGGCGCGTTTCCGTCCCGGTCGCCGAAGGCGCGAATCAGCATGTGCGCGCCATACACGGCGTCGGTCTCAAGCGTGACTTCCGTTTCAACTCCGAGGCCGCGCGCCCTCTCCGCGATCAGGGAGACGACCGCGGCGTTGCCTTCCAAATCACCGGACGGAGATTCGGCTTCGACCAGTGCGCGCACGAACGACAACACTTCGCCCTCGCGCGCCGCAAAATACTCTCCGAGCGCGCTCGCCTCGCTCTGTTTCAACTCAAACGGCATATTCTCTCAATAACCCTCCGCGCCCAACTTCGCACGCGCGATCAATCCGCCGTGTAACTCTCTTTCCTCACGGTCAGGGCATCAATCCTTTTGTGTTTGATCTCGAAACCGATGCCGGGCGCAGTCGGCGCGGCAATCGTGCCGCGAGCCGAGACGGTGACGGGTGGCTCGATAATATCCTCTTCCCAGTAGCGTGCGCTGGCCGAGACATCGCCGGGCAGCGTAAAGCCCGCGAGCGTCGCCAACGCGATGTTGTGCGCGCGTCCTATCCCTGACTCCAACATGCCGCCGCACCAGACCGGCACGTTTTTCTCGCGACATACGCGCTCGACCTGCTGCGCCTCGCCGTGCCCGCCGACCCGCCCCAGCTTGACGTTGACGATGCGACACGCGCCCATCTCAATCGCCTTGCGCGCGTCCTCGCTCGAACGAATTGACTCGTCCAGGCAGACGGGCGTTTCGATCTGTTCCTGCAAGCGCGCGTGGTCAACCATGTCGTCATAGGCCAACGGCTGCTCGACCATCATCAAGTCGAACTCGTCCATCTGCCGGAACAGTGGGGCGTCTCCGAGCGTGTAGGCCGAGTTGGCGTCAACCATCAATTGTATCTCGGGAAACTCGGCGCGCACTCGCTCGACGATGGCCGAGTCCCAGCCCGGCTTGATCTTGATCTTGATGCGCTGGTAGCCCGCCTCCACTTCGCGCCCGATCTTATCCATCAACGCTTCGGGCGTGTCCTGTATGCCGATGGAGACGCCGCACGCGATCTCTTCGCGGACGCCGCCGAGCAACTGCCAGAGCGGCCGTCCCTCGTGGCGCGCTTCGATGTCCCAACACGCCGTCTCTATCGCGGCCTTCGCCATGCGATTGCCCCGCACCGGGCGCAACAGCGAGGACACGGCCGATGCGCGTTCGATTCCGCGCCCCACCGTCATCGGCGCGAGATAGTCGTTGATCACAGACCACGCGCTCTCCGTCCATTCCTCGCTGTAGAAAGGCCCTTCGCCGGCGGTGCATTCGCCCCAGCCTTCCACCCCATCCGTGTCTGTGGCACGCACGAGCAGGATTCTGCGCTCGGTCGTGCGCCCGAAACTGGTCTCGAAAAAATTTATGAGCGGCAGGCGAATTTCACGTAGTTCGATTGATGCGATCTTCACACGGGGACTCCTTCGTTGCACCATTATGGACGGATTCCGCCGCCTTTGCCAACACGGGCGGGCGAAAAGAAAAAAGACGGCCATGTCGGCCGCCTTCTTCGAGAAAATCATACATGATTTCAAATTAGAGATTTGAAATCCGCCCTGTTATTCCCTTTTGATCCGTCTCAAGCGGAGACCTGATCTGAGGTGATGTCAGGCCCGAGATTCTCCGTCGTCGTGGTGTCCTGCCCGGCGAGCGCGGCGTGGAGGGTGTGCCATGAGAGGCTCGCGCATTTGACGCGCGCGGGAAACTCGCGCACGCCCGCGAAGATCGTCAGGCGTCCGAGGTTGTGCGGCGTCGTCGCTTCGTCGAGTTCGCCCGTCACCATCCGGTGAAATTCGTCGAACAACGTCTCCACCTCTTCGCGCGTCTTGCCCTTCACGCTCTGCGTCATCATGCTGGCCGACGCCTTCGAGATGGCGCAGCCCGAACCTTCAAAGCTCACGTCCGCGATGCGCTCGTCTTCGAGTTGCATGTAGACGGTCAGTTGATCGCCGCAGAGCGGGTTGAAGCCGTCGGCGTGGCGGTTGGCCGTCTCCAACTTGCGGAAGTTGCGCGGCTTCTTGTTGTGGTCAAGGATGACCTGTTGATAGAGTTCGCTCAGTTCCGACACTTTAACTAAACACCTCGATCACTTTCCGCACCGCCGACGCGAGCGTGTCAATCTCTTCCTTAGTGTTGTAGAAGGAAAAGGAGGCGCGCGCCGTGGCCGGAATATTGAAACGCTTCATCACCGGCTGCGCGCAGTGATGACCCGCGCGGATGGCGATGCCTTCCTGATCCAGAATCGTCCCGACATCGTGCGGATGCACGTCTTCGATGATGAACGAGAGCGCGCCCACCTTCTCGCGCGCCGTGCCGATGATGCGGACGCCCTCGATAGCAGTCAGCTTTTCGGTCGCGTATGCGAGCAGTTCGTGTTCATAGGCGTGCGCGGCGGCGCGGTCGAGTCCGTTCAAATAATCAATCGCCGCGCCGAGTCCGATCTGCGAGGCGATGGCGGGCGTGCCCGCCTCGAACTTGTTCGGCAGCCCCGCGTAGGTCGTCTTTTCAAAGGTGACGGTGCGGATCATGTCGCCGCCGCCGAGAAAAGGGTTCATCCGCTCCAACAGTTCGGCGCGACCGTAGACGACGCCGCTGCCCGTCGGCGCAAACATCTTGTGGCCGGAGATGATGTAGAAATCCGCGTCCAAATCCTGCACGTCTATGGGCAGGTGCGGCGTGCCCTGCGCTCCGTCAACGAGGACGGGCACGCCCTGCTTGTGCGCGCGCGCGATGATCTCTTTGATGGGGTTGATCGTGCCGAGCGCGTTCGAGACGTGCATCACACAGACGAGTTTCGTCCGCTCGTTCAAGAGCGCCTCATACTCGTCGAGCAAAAGTTCGCCCGCGTCGTTCATCGGGATGACGCGAAGCCGCGCACCCTTTTCTTCGCAGAGCATTTGCCACGGGACGATGTTCGCGTGGTGCTCCATCGCCGAGACGATGACCTCGTCGCCCTCGCCCACGAACTTACGCCCGTAGCCGTGCATGACGAGGTTGATGCCCTCGGTGCAGCCGCGCACGAAAATGCACTCGCGCGAGTCGCGCGCGTTGATGAAGCGGCGCACCTTCTCGCGCGCGCCCTCGTAGGCGGTCGTCGCGCGCTGGCTCAAATAATGCACGCCCCGGTGGATGTTGGAATGCTCTTCGCGCAGGTAGCGGCTGCCGCGATCAATGACGACCTGCGGCACTTGCGAAGAGGCCGCGTTGTCCAGATAGACGAGCGGCTTGCCGTTGACCGTCTGGCCGAGCACCGGAAAATCTTCGCGCACGCGCGCGACATCCCACGTCGCACGATTCACCGCCGCGCCGCCCCCTTGCGTCTCACCCGATATGAATTTCTCTGTTGCGATCATCAATTCAACCCTCAGACTTCGAGCCGCGCGTGCAGGCGGTTCAGAATCGCTTCGTCCAACTGCCGCTTGATAGACTCGATCTTGATCTTCTCGACCAACTCTTCCGCGAACCCGTAGGTCAGCAGGTTGCGCGCGAGGTCTGTGTGCAAGCCCCGGCTGACGAGATAGAACAACTCTTCCTCTTCGAGTTGCCCCACGGTCGCGCCGTGAGCGCATTTCACGTCGTCGGCGTAAATCTCCAACTGCGGCTTGGTGTCAATGCGCGCCTCGTTCGAGAGCAGCAAGTTCTTGTTCGACTGCTGCGCGTCGGTCTGCTGCGCGTCGCGGTGGACGAACACCTTGCCGTTGAAGACGGCGCGCGATTTGCCGTCGAGAATGCCCTTGTAAAGCTGGTGGCTCGTGCAGTGCGGGCTGGAATGATCGATCAGCGAATGCGTATCGGCGTGCTGCCCCGTGCCGACGAGGTAGAGGCCGTCAACCCAACACTCCGCGCCTTCGTGCGCGAGCCGGACGCTGATGCCGTGCCGCGATAGCTGCGCGCCCAGCGTGATGGTCGTCGAGTCATAGACGCCGCTGCGTTCAAGTTCCGCGCTCGTTGTGGCGATGTGAAACGCCGCTTCGCTCTCGCGCTGAACTTTGTAATGCGTCACGCGCGCACGCTCGCCGACGTAGACTTCGACCACGGCGTTCGTGAACGAGCGCGATTCACCGACCGACGCATAACTCTCGATGATGGTCGCCGCGCTCTCGCGTTCTGCGACGACGAGCACGCGCGGGAAGACGGCCGCCGCCTCGGTCGCCGGGGCGGAGAGAAACAGCAGTTGAATCGGCCGGGTTGCCTGCGCACCCTTGGGCAGGTAAACGAGCGCGCCTTCGCGCAGGAATGCGGCATTGAGAGCGTTGAAGCCGTCAACATACGGATCACTGGGGCGCGCAAGATACGAGCGCAGGACGGATTCGTGCTCGCCCGCGAAGGCTGTCGCGAAATCCGAGACGACCACGCCGGCCGGTAAATTTTCCACGGAGGAAAACTCGGCGCGATAAATTCCGTTGACGAAGACGAGTCGGCTCGACGCTTCGGGCGCGAGAAAAGCGGCCACGTCATCCGCGCCCAACCCGTCGCGCGCACCCGCGGCGACCGGCGCGAACGCGCCTTTCGCAAGAGCGGAGACGTTCGTGTACTTCCAATCCTCTACGTCCGTCGTCGGGAAGCCAACGCCCTCGAAACGCTCCATTCCCGTCTCGCGCAGGCGCAATACCCACGCGGGAAACGCGCGCGCGTCCCCGGTCTGCATCGCATCGAACGCAGCCCGGTACGAACTCTTCTCTTTCGTCGCTTGTACCATCATCCTCTTCTAAGCTTTCTCACCGACAACTTTTAAGTCTACCGTTCGTTACGCGCAGGCCGCCGACGGCTGGCCTTCCGCCGCCTCGTCTTTCAGCCAATCGTAACCTTTCTCTTCGAGCGCGAGCGCCAACTCCTTGCCGCCCGAACGCACGATGCGCCCCTTGTAGAGCACGTGTACGTGATCGGGCACGATGTAGTTGAGCAGGCGTTGGTAATGTGTGACGAGCACGATGGCGTTGTCCGCGTTGCGCAGTTTGTTGACGCCCTCGGAGACGATGCGCAGGGCGTCAATGTCGAGGCCGGAATCGGTCTCGTCGAGCACGGCGAGCTTCGGTTCGAGCACGGCCATCTGCAAAATCTCGTTGCGCTTCTTTTCGCCGCCGGAGAAGCCCTCGTTGACCGAACGCGACATCAGCCCTGCGTCCATCTCCACGATCTTGGCGCGCTCGTTCAGCAAATCTTTGAACTCAAGCGGGTCGAGTTCTTCTTCGCCGAGGTGCTTGCGCTTCTCGTTGTAGGCGAGCCGCAGGAATTGCGCGTTCGACACGCCTGGTATTTCCACCGGGTATTGAAAGGCGAGAAAGACGCCTTCGCGTGCGCGCTCGTCGGGTTCGAGTTCGAGCAGATTTTTTCCGTCGAATAAAACCTCGCCGCCCGTTACTTCATAAGACGGATGCCCTGCCAGAACCTTCGCCAGCGTAGACTTCCCGGAGCCATTCGGCCCCATGATCGCATGCACTTCGCCGCGCTTCACCGACAGGCTGATGCCCCGCAGAATGTCCTTACCCTCGACCTTGGCCTGTAAATCACGAATCTCTAACACTATGCTCTCCTTCGGAGAGCCGTAAATCGTGAATCGTAAATCGTGAATAGAAACTGCTTTCCTCAATTCACGATTTACGATTCACAATTTACGGCCTTAAGTTATCCAACGCTGCCCTCTAGTTTCATTCCGAGCAGGCGTTGCGCTTCGACGGCGAACTCCATCGGCAGTTCGCGGAACACGTCTTTGCAGAAACCGTTGATGATGAGCGAGATGGCATCTTCCGAAGAGATGCCGCGCTGGCGCAGGTAGAACAACTGCTCCTCGCTGATGCGCGAGGTGGTGGCCTCGTGCTCGACCTTCGCCGTGTTGTTCGACACCTCGATGTAGGGGAACGTGTTCGCTCCGCACCGGTCGCCGATCAGGAGCGAGTCGCATTGCGTGTAGTTGCGCGCGCCCTCAGCCCCGGCCAGCACTTTGACGAGGCCGCGATAGCTGTTGTTCGACTTGCCCGCCGAGATGCCCTTCGAGACGATGTTCGAGCGCGTGTTCTTGCCGATGTGGATCATCTTCGTGCCTGTATCGGCCTGCTGCGCGTGGTTGGTGAGCGCGACGGAATAAAACTCGCCGATGGAGTTATCGCCCTGCAAGATGCACGAAGGATATTTCCACGTGATGGCCGATCCGGTCTCGACCTGCGTCCAGGAGATTTTCGAGTTGCGTCCGCGACACGCGCCGCGCTTGGTGACGAAATTGTAAATGCCGCCCTTGCCCTCTTCGTCGCCCGCGTACCAGTTCTGCACGGTCGAATACTTGATCTCGGCGTCGTCCAGAGCCACGAGTTCGACGACCGCCGCGTGCAGTTGGTTCTTGTCGAACTTCGGCGCGGTGCAGCCTTCGAGGTAAGAGACGTGCGAGTTCTCTTC
>DATHAZ010000100.1:0-6557 GCA_035296445.1 Pyrinomonadaceae bacterium
CGGCGGCGGCCATCGAACAATTCAACGGCAAAGACGTGGGGGGACGCGCCCTGACGGTCAACGAAGCCCGCCCGAAAGCTGATCGCGGCGGTGGAGGCGGCCGCGGCGGTTATGGCGGCGGGGGCGGTCGCGGTGGTGGCGGCGGCTACGGTGGTGGCGGTGGCGGCTACGGCGGCGGCGGTGGCGGCGACCGCGAGCCTCGCTGGTAAAAACCAAACGATGAAGCAGGAACGCGGAACGATGAATGAAAGACAAATGCTTTCATTCATCGTTCCGCGTTCCTACTTCATCGTTTGGTTTTTACCAGCGAGGCTCGCGGTCGCCGCCGCCACCGCCGCCGTAGCCGCCACCACCGCCACCACCGTAGCCGCCGCCACCACCGCGACTGCCCCCGCCGCCATAACCGCCGCGGCCGCCTCCGCCGCCGCGATCAGCTTTCGGGCGGGCTTCGTTGACCGTCAGGGCGCGTCCCCCCACGTCTTTGCCGTTGAATTGTTCGATGGCCGCCGCCGCCCCTTCCGGCGTCGCCATCTCGACGAAGCCGAACCCGCGCGAACGACCCGTCTCCCGATCCTCGATCACGGATGCTGATTCCACCTCGCCCGCCTGCGAGAACAGGTCGCGCAGTTCGTCGCCGGTGGTGCGGAAGGAGAGGTTTCCCACGTAAAGTTTCGTACCCATATCGTTTTCCCTTAAAAGTCGAAGGAAGCGCGGGCGTCTTTTAGATCAAGCTGGCAGAGTCTTCGTAAATCTCTGGCAAACGGCTCGGCGGCGACTGACGCCCGCTGCTCTGGCACTAACGAGAGCGGCTTCTAACAGATTGACAACCTAACCTCACTCTCTCCTCAGCCGAACGCCGTCGCCTCACTTAAGCCGCAGGCAGGCACATCACCGTAGATGCGCGAGAGCAGGAACTTCAAACGAGCGAAAGTATGAACAAAATCGCTGCACGGCGCAAGAGATAAATTCGCCCCCGCGCCACGCGGAAAATTCACCCGGCAGGGGTGGAAAACGAACGCGGCAAAGCAGCGCGCGGGCGCACGCGCGCGTCGAAGTTTGCGTTCCGGGTAAAGACCGAACGGGCGCACGATTTTGCCCTTGAAATGCTAGGTGCTTTGTCGCAGAATGTGCGCAGACGAACAGACGACTTTTTCTGAGCCACTCCAAATCGCCGCATTGGGAAAAGGCTCGTTGTTGACCGCGCCATCCCTGCCACTTATCGGGGCTATAAGGAATCCGAATACTATGATAGGGCAGACCATTTCCCATTACCGCATTCTGGAACAGATCGGCGAGGGCGGGATGGGAGTAGTCTACGAAGCGGAGGACACGCGGCTCGGCAGACGCGTCGCCATCAAAATCCCTTCCGCCGCGCCCGACAGCCACAACCACCACGCGCGCTTCCTGCGTGAAGCGCGCTCCGTCTCCGCCCTCAGCCACGCCCACATCGCCACGCTCTTCGACTATGGCGAGACGCCGGACGGCCGCCCCTTCATCGTCATGGAGTTGGTTAACGGGCGGGAGCTGGGCGACCTGATGCGCGCCGGAGAGTTGTCGCTGGCGCGCGCCATCGAGATCATCGCCGACGTGGCCGAGGCGCTGTGCGAAGCGCACCGCCATCGGATCATTCACCGCGACATCAAACCCTCGAACGTCATCATCAACGAGCGCGGCGAGGTGAAAGTGCTCGACTTCGGGCTGGCGAAGCTCATCAACGAAGAAGCGGAACTCGACCAGAACGCCGTCACGCTCGCGGGCGTCAAAACGCGCAGCGACGTGATGCTCGGGACGCCGCTCTATCTTTCGCCCGAACAGGCGAAGGCCGCCCCCGTAGACGGGCGTAGCGACCTCTTCTCGCTCGGCGCGCTGCTCTACGAGAGCGTCACCGGACGCCCGGCCTTCTCCGGCGCAACCGTGGTAGAGATTGCGGCGCAGGTGCTTCACGTTATGCCGCCGCCGCCCTCCGAGTTCAACCGGCTCGTGCCCCCCGAACTCGACCGCATCACCCTGAAAGCCCTCGCCAAGCGACCCGAAGATCGTTACCAGAAGGCCGAAGACCTGATCGCCGACCTGCGTGCGCTCAGTTTTCATTTCTCCGAATTGGACGACACGCGCACGCCGAGCATGAACTCGAACGCGTCCGGCGCGTATCGCACCAACGCCCACCGCGCCACTTCGCTGACGACGCTCTCGGACAACCTGCGCCGCCCGCGTCTATCAATCGCCGCCGTGCTGATCGGCGTCGCGGTGCTGGCGGGCGTCGCGTGGGGCGCGAGTTGGCTCTTGCGCGCCAAGCCGCACGAGCCATCGGGCGAGGCGAAGGCCGCCTACGAGTTGGGCACGAATTTGCTGCGCGAGGGCGCGTACTATCAGGCGAGCGGACGCTTGCGGCAGGCCACCGAAATTGACGACAAGTTCGTGCTGGCGCACGCCCGTCTGGCCGAGGCGTTGACCGAACTCGACGACTCGGACGGCGCGCGTGATTCGATGCTGCGCGTTGACTCGCACGCCGCCGAACGCGACGCCCTCTCGCAAGTGGACGCGCTGCGTCTGGATGCGATCCGCGCGACCGTCATGCACGACTTCACGCGCGCCGTCGGCGCGTACCGGCAGATCGCACGCCTGTTGCCCGCGCGCGCCGACGTGTACGTTGACCTCGGCCGCGCCTACGAGAAGACGGATCAGATCAAAGAGGCGATTGAGAGTTACTTCGAGGCGACCAATCGCGACCCGAAGAACGCGACGGCCTACCTGCGCATCGGCATCCTCTCCACGCGCCAGTCGAATCCCGCCGGCGCGAATTCCGCCTTCGATAAGGCCGAACAGATTTACAAACAGTATGCCAACGTCGAAGGCCAGACCGAAGTGGTCTTCCGCCGCGGCTACCTCGCGCGCACGCTCGGCAAACTCGACGAGGCGCAGGCGCACTTGCAGCAGGCGCTCGACATGGCGAAGGCGGGCGGCAACCTGTCGCAACGCATCAACACGCTGTTGCAGTTGAGCGCCGTCGCCACGAATAAGAACGACCCGGCGGGCGCGCAACGTTACGCGACCGAGGCCGTCGAGTTGGCGCAGGCCAACGGCATGGAGAATCTGGTCGCGCTCGCGCTCGTAGACCTCGGCAACGCCTTTTTCGGTAACAGCGAATATACGGAGGCCGAGAAATATTTGCAGCAGGGACTTGTGTTCGCGCGGCGCAGTAAAGCGTCGCGCTACGCGGCCAAGGCGCTCGCCAACCTCGGCAGCCTGCGCATCCAGCAGGGCAACACCGAAGAGGGCATCCGCTATCTGCAAGAGGCGCTCGATTTCTACCGGTCGGGCGGCTACCGGAAAGAGGAGGCGCAGGCGAATGTGCTGTTGGGGCGCGCCAAACGTCAGAAAGGCAACTACGACGAGGCTCTGAGCGCGTTCGAGCAGACTCTCCGGCTGGCCGAACAGGTGGGAGACTTCTCGCTTGCGGCCCTGGCGCGTGCGGAAATCGGCAGCGTGCTGCTCCAGCAAGACAAGTACCCGGACGCGCTCAAACAGTTCGACGAGAGTTACAAGATCGACAAGTCGCTCAACAACGAACTGAGCATCGGCTACGGTTTATACAAACGCGGCGACGCGCTCTGGCCGCTCGGCAGATACGACGAGGCGCGCTCGATGTTCGAACAGGCGCTCGGTATCGCCGACAAACCCGGCGGCAAGAATAAAGAGTTGTTGGCCTTCATCTATCTGGCGCAGGGCAACATGGCTTTGAGCCAACGTAACCTCGCCGAAGCCATGACCAAAGCCCGGCAGGCGCTCGCGGCGGCGGGCGCGCAAAACAAAACGATCTCCGTCGAGGCGCGACGCGTTTTAGGGCTGGCGCAAACGTTTTCCGGCGCGCGCGCCGCAGGGGTAGCCGCGTGCAAAGACGCCCTCGCGGGCGCGAAAGAGGTGGGCGACCCCTGGTTCATCTCCAACGCACAACTCGCGCTCGCCGAAGCCTTGCTCGAAGGCGGCGACGCGGCCGGCGCGCTCGCCAACGCACAGGAAGCGCATGCCAGTTTCGCGCGCTCGGGGCAGAATGTTTTAGAATGGCGCGCGTGCCTGGTCGTGGCGCGTGCCGCCGAGCGTGCGGGAAACCCGGATGCGGCGCGCAATCACGCGTCGCTCGCGACCGATTCGCTGGCCGAACTCCAGCAGAAATGGGGGGCAGAAGTTTTCAAAGCTTATCAGGCAAGACCGGACGTGCAAGATGGCCGCAAGCAACTCGGCGAGTTATTCGCCAACGCCCGGTAAATTTGTTTCTCCGACTTAACTTCACCGTGAAAGGAAAACGGACATGAGTGATAAAGAAAACATACGGCAGGATGAGGAGACGGAAGAAGAAGAATCAACAACCTCAAGCGCCACCGCGCCGGCAGATTCACCCGACACCACAGCGGACGAAGGGGATCGCCCCATCATCATCCAGGGCGGCGGCTCTGGAAATCCCGGCTGAGCCGCTGTGTGCAAGCCGCCACAACCGACGGAGCGGGAGATCGTGCGTAACGAACGCCAGTCCCTCCCGCTCCGCTCTGACGCGTCAACCGTGGCGGCGTGATGCGCAGATTTTATCGCACCTCACACCGCAAACCTCAACAGACCTCAACTGTAAAGGAGAATGAACATGACTAATCCGAACCTCCCGGCGGACGAAGGCGACCGCCCCATCATCATTCAGGGCGGCGGCTCTGTGAACATCATCGTCCCGCCAAACTTCACCGATCAGGCTGGCAGCGGGTATCAGGCCGGTGGCGGGAATGGGAAAGATTTCAAGAACGGCAACGTCAATCTCGTCAGTTTGCAGATTGACGAAAACACGCCGATCCCTCTGAACAGAACATCGAAGATCACGATCATCTACAAATAACCGAGAGCGCGCACGGGGCGACTTATTTCACGGCCGCTCCGCTCGCGCATCGAAAACCGAAGAGGCGGGCGTGTCTTAGTCGGACGCGCCCGCCTCTCGATCTTTCCGGTAGAGGGCGACGTAGCGCGCGAACTCTTCCGCGGGCACGCTCTCGCCGTCCTCGATTTCATCGCCCGCCGAGCCGCGCACCCGCCGTTCGCTGAAGGCTGTTTCGGCGATGTTGGCGAGCCACCAGAACGTGCCGCGCGCCCCGAGGTGCTCGCGCACGCGCTGGAAGATGCGCGGGTAGAGTTTGGCCGTGCGGCCGAGCAGGCTCTTGAGCGCGCCGAAAGACATGCGATCCTGAAACAGTTCGCGGCGCACGCGCACATCCAGTTCGTGCAGCGCGGCCATCACGGCGTTGAGCGTTTCGTTGACGTTCGCGGGCTGACCCTGCGGCGCGGGGCGCAAAAATTCCGCGAGGCCGGACATCTGCGGCACGCGCGGCGCGGGCGCGTTGATCTCAGAGAGGGCGCGCGCGTCGAGCAGGTCGGCGGCGAGGGCGAGATCGGTCAGGTGCGTGAGTCGCCGCAACCCGCGCACGCCCGCGCCGGGGCCGGAAAAGGCGAGCGGGCTGATAACGTCCGCCGCGTCGCCCGCGAGCATCACGCGATCTTCCGCCGTGCGCGGGCGCGTCTTCGGCCAGCCGCGCCTCGACACGCCCGGCGCGTAGCCGAACAGCGGCCTCCCCACGCGCCACTGCGCGCCCGCCCTCTTGTAGCGCGGCAACCCTTCAAAGTAACGCTCGAAGAGTGCGAGCAGAGACTTGTCGGCGGGCGAATCCACCGCGTCGTAAAAAAAGAGGCGCGTCGCATACTCGTCGCGCGCGGGGCTGCCCGCGAATCCCTCCCAGATCAGTTGACGGTGGTCGCGCGCGTCCTCCGTGCTCACCAGAATCTCGCCGACGTTGAAATCAACTTTGTCAGCCCCTTCGCCGCGCGCGAACCCGCGCGCCACCGTGCCGACCGACGGCGCGACGTGCGTAAAGGCGCGTCCCCCGTCGAACTGCCGCGCCACGGGCGAATGCGCTCCCGTCGCATCAACGAAAAGCCGCGCCGCGAATAGTCGCCTCCTCCCCTGCCCGCCGCCGCTCACGCTGTCGCCGCGCGCGTCTTCCGTTTCGACGCACACTCGATCCGCTTCCACGTAAGCGCGCACGAAACGCAAATTCTCAAAGAGCGCGGAGCCTTCGCCCGCGCGCGCGCGAATTTTCGCGGCCGCCAGCCCCAGCAACTTGTCTGCGTCAACTGCCACGTCGAGCACGTTCTCCATCCAGAGCGGCGGCGTCTTCACGCGCGAAGCCGCGTCGTGAAACTTGACGAAGCCCGCGCGGTAACGGTTGAGGACAGCCCCCTCGATCTCCGCTTTCGTAAACAGCCCGGCGCGCTCAAACTCGCCGAGTTCTTCGTCCGAAAGATTCCACGCGCGCCCCCCGCCCTCGCGCCCCACGTGCCCCGCGCCGAAAACCATCACGCGGCGTTTGAAACGCGATGCCAGCACGGCCGCGTGCAGCAGACCCAGCACGCCGCCCGCGTAAATAATCTCAAACTCGCCCTCGACCGCGAGACCTGCGGGCGGCGCACCGCGCACGACGGCTTCGCGCGCCGCACGCTGCTGGCTTTCCAGCGTCTCCTGCCAG
>DATHAZ010000101.1:0-8995 GCA_035296445.1 Pyrinomonadaceae bacterium
GCCGTCGCGCGCGAGGTGGAGTGTCGCGCCGCGCGTCTGCGGCAGCAGTTCGCAGGCGGCGAGCGCGGGGGGCAGGATTTCCGCGCGGCGACGGCTGATGAAGTTGGCGATGAACGACTCGAAGAGTTGGTTCATGTTGAAGACGAAGGCGAAGGTGTTGAAGTCCTGCGCGGCGAGTTGGAGCGAGCCGCCTTCGAGGAAGAGACGCGCGAGGGCGAGCAACGGCTCGTAGTGGCGGTTGAGGCGCGTCAGCAGGGAGGGCGCGGCGTCCGCCGCCGTGACGCGCGCTGGCAGCGCGACCTCTTCCATCCACTGGCGCAGCTCGCCGAGGAGTTGTCGGTTGCCGCCGTCGCGCGTCAGACGCCAGAGCCGCTCAACGACGAAGCGCAGGACGCGGTTGAGCCGGTTGTCGGCGGTGAAATCGTCGTAGGCGACGGCGAAGATGTGGCGGCGCGCGGGGCGGCGCAGTTGCTCCGAGACGAGCCATTTGCCCTTGAGCACGGGCAGTTCTTCCTCGACCGTCTGGTAATGGCGGTGCGCGCCGCGCTGCCACGCTTCGAGCAGGTGCGCGGCGAAGAGGCGGGTGAGAATTTCAAACCAGTCGGCGCCGCGCCGCAGCAGGGGCGCGAGTTCGTGCTCGCGCACCGGCAGTCGCCCGGCGTGCGCGAGCATGTAGAGCAGATTGCGCGTGGCTTCGGCGGCGCGCTCGCCCGCTGGCGCGTCGCCGGCCACGCGGTAAATCTTCGGTAGTATCTGGATGGTGCGCGCCCCCAGGCGAACGACGCCGACCTGCTCGGCGGCCTGCAACTCGCGCCGCCCGGCTCGCACGGTCGGGCGCAGGATGTCTACGCCCGTCGCGCGGCGCAGATGTTCGAGCGTCGCGCAATCGCGCTCCGTCCAGCCGAAACCTTCCGTGTACTCGTGTTCAAAAACCGTGAGGGCGGACATAAGAATAAAGAGTTTCAGGTTGCAGGTCTCAAGTCTCAAGTTAAAGAATGCGCGGCTTAAAGAACGCGCGACGTACAGACTTGAAACTTGAGACCTGCAACCTGAAACCTATTTCATGTGTCGTTCGAGAAATTCCACGATCTTGGGGTAGAGGGCGAGGCGGTTGTTGAGTTTGACTACGCCGTGACCTTCGTCGTCGAAGAGCGTGTATTCGACCGGCGAGTTGCGCGCGCGCAGAGCTTTGACGATCTGCTCGGCCTCGGTGTAGGGCACGCGCGGGTCGTTGCGCCCGTGAACGACCATCAGCGGTGCGCGGATGCGGTCAACGCGCCCGAGCGGCGAGATGGCGCGTAAGAAATCAAGGTCGCGTTCGAGCGTGCCGTATTCGCGCTCGCGCTGCTTGCGGCGGTAGCCGGAAGTGTTGCGCAGGAAACTCTCCCAGTTGGCGATCCCGACCGTGTCAATGGCGGCCGCCCAGAGGTCGGGGTAAAGGGTGATGGCGGCGAGCGTCATGTAGCCGCCGTAAGAGCCGCCCATGACGGCGATGCGGCGCGGGTCGGCGCTTCCGCTCGTCTTCAACCAGTCAACGGCGGCGGCCAAATCTTTCACCGAGTCTTCGCGCAGTTTCACGTCGTCGAGGTGCGTGTAGGTCTTGCCGTAGCCGGTCGAGCCGCGCACGTTCGGCGCGAGCACGGCGTAGCCGCGCGAGAGGAAGTATTGATAAGTCGGGTTGAAGCCGGGTCGCTCCTGACCTTCCGGGCCGCCGTGGACGCTGATGATGACGGGCAGCGTTTGATTCGCGCCGCTCGCCTGCGCGTTTCGCGGCCGGTAGTACCACGCCGGGATGTCACGCCCGTCGAAGGTCTTATAGCGGACGAGTTCCGGCTCGACGAACGAGCTTTGCGGGATTCCGGCGCGCGAGGCGCGCGTGACCTGTTCGAGTTTGCGCGTCTTGAGATCGTAGAGCCACACGTCGGAATTGAAGCGCGCGCCGGCGAACGTGAAGGCGAGTTTGCGCCCGTCGCGCGAGAAATCGAGGCCGCCCACCACGCCCTTGGCCGGGAGAGCGACGCTCATGTCGCGACCGTCGCTCGCGCCCGCGTCCGTCAGCTTGCGCACGTAAAGTTCGCTGAAGCCCTCCCGGTTGAGCGTGTAGGCGAGGAGGCGGCCGTCGGCGGACATCTCGCTCGCGTCAGTGTCCCACGCCGAGTCGGTCGCGGGCACGATCTTGCGCGACTGCAAATCCATGCGCGCGAGCGACTGCCATTCGCCCGAGACGTTGGTGCTGAGGATGAGCGAGCGATTGTCGCTCGTGAAATGCACGTCGCCGAACTGCGCCGCCCCCTCGTGCGGCGTGAGGTGCGTGACGCCCTTCGTCGCCAGTTCGACGAGATAGAGATCGTTGTCGAGACTGAGCGTGTCGCTTGAGCGCGAGACGACGATGAAACGCCCGTCCGGCGACCACGCGACGGCCGCGTTCGAGCCGTCCTGTTGATAGACGAGCGACTCTTGGCCGCTCGCCACGTCCATCACGTAGATGTCGAAAAAGTTCGGGTCGCGTTTGTTCGAGGCGTAGCTGATGCGCCGCGAGTCGGCAGACCATGGGCCGAGATTATGACGAATCCGCGGCGCGTCGGTAAGTTGCCGCACCTGTGCGCCGTCGGTCGTCATCCAGTAGAGCTGCGAGTTCTCGTCGCCGCCGCGCGACTTGGCGAAGAGCATCCCCGCGCCGTCGGGCGACCAGCGGACGAAGTCCACGCGATCCGTGTAGAAAGTGAGTTGCTCCGGCCAGCCGCCCGCCGCCCCGACGCTCCACACCTGCGGCGTGCCCGACACGTTCAACAGAAAGGCCACGCGGTCGCCCGCCGGCGCGAGCGCGGGCGAAGAGGCCGAGCGGATGTTCAGGTAACGCTCGATGGTGAAGTTTTCCGCAGCGCGCGCCGATCCTTGCGGCGGCTTGCCCGTGCCGGTGGACTGGCCGCCCGCCGCCTGCGCGCGGGCGACGTTTGGCAGCACGGCGCACAAGAGAAAGAGCGCGAGCGTTGAGCGCGTAAATGTCGAATCGAGTCGCATGGTGAATCGTCTCCCCGTCTGGAAAGTGGCCGAAGCGGAAAATTACTAACCGGGTGAAGCGGGCGACTTTTCAATCGTCGGCTTCACTCGGCCGAGGTGGTGGTGTCCTGCACGATGCGCCAGCCTGCGTTCGTGCGCCGGAAGATGAGCGCAAAGCGACCGCGCGGCGCGTCTTTCGCGCGCGTCAATTGCCAACGCCCGGTGACGTTCGCGTAAAACTCGCTGAGCGGTTTGATCTCGATGTCGCCGAAGGCGAGCGTGCCCATCTTCTCCGGCGTGTCGTAGGCTTTCTTGTAGCGGTCGGTGACGGGTTGCCAGCCGCGCGTCACGGTGTCGCCGGAGATGAAAGTCGTCGTCTCGGCGCGCTCGTAGCCGTCCATGTAGCCTTCGACATCGCCGCGATTCCATGCGGCCGCCTGCGCGTCGAGCACCGCGCGGATGGCCTGCGCGCTGTCGGCCTGTCCCTTCTCCGACTCGCCCGGACGAGCGCAGGCGAACTGCGCCGAGACGACGGCCAACGCAATCGCCAGACGGACTAAGCGTGCGGAACGTAGTTTGAGTTTCATGTCCGGCCTGTTCACTTTCATGGAAGGGATGCGCGTGCGACGTAGACTATACTCGCACGCACGCGCCCCTTTCAACGCTCGACTCGCACCGTGTTGATCTGTAGCCAGAATTCGCCGATGGAGTGCGCTTCGGGAGCGATGCGCCCCATCAGATAACCGGCCGCGATAAAGAGCGCGGTCGCCACGAGGGCGGGCAGGAGCGTCCGGCGCACGCAGGAGCGCAGCCAGTGACGCCGCTCCACGCCTTTCAGACGCTTGTACAAGCCCGCGAGCAGGAGCGCGTCAACCATAATCTCCGCGAGGAAGACGGGCGCGATGTAGACGACGTAGAACATCACGAAGAGCACGCCGGCGATTGCCGCGATGGGGATGATGATCCAAAAACACCCGTCGCCCAGATCAACATCCAGCGCGTCCGGCACGTCCGGTATCCAGTCCGTCGCGGACGAACTGCCGCCCGACACGTTGGCCGACATGTTGCCCGGCGCGCCGCCCGGCACGTTGCCTGATATGCCGCCCGGCACGCTGCCCGTTACACCGCCGCTCCAACCGCCGCCCGCGCCCGCGCCGCCGAAATCGCCCCCGCCGCCGAACGTGGCCCGCGCGGCCTCGCCGCCCGCCGACCCGGCGGAATCGAACAGATGCGGGATAACGTCGCCCGCGTCGGCGAGGTGGTCGAGGTCGCTTGAGTCGGTGCGCCGGAGCGCGAGCCAGAGGCGCAGCAGGAGCAGAAAGACGCAGTAGGCCAGGATCACCGCGAGCGGGTAGCGCACGGCCATCATCGTGACGCCGAGCCGCAGCAGCACGGCCGAGATGAGAAACCCGGACGCGCCTGTCAGGGCCAGCAGAAACGAGACGAGCAGGCGCGGATTCCCATCGCGCACGAGACTGCGCCGCACGCGTTCAATCACGCGCTTGCGGCCATCCTGCGCCGCCCCGACGCTCTTTGTCTTTGGCCTTTGATGCTGCGGTGTGCTCATAACTTTAGATACGCGCCTCCAACCACGCGCGCACGTCTTCGCGCATGGCGGGCGTCAGTTCGTGCCCCGCGTCGTAGCTTCTGACTTCCGTATCGCGCGCACGCACGGCGAGGCGCGCCGCGTAGTCTGCGACGAGCCTGGGCGGATAGAACTCGTCGCGCGCGCCCGCCAGATGCAGCACGGCGGCCTCCGTGGTCTGGTAATGCTCGCCCGTCTCCCAATCGCCGGGCAGGCCGCCGCAGATGCCGACGACGCCGCGCAGGTGTCGGGGGTGCGTGAAGGCGAAACGATAGTTGAGCGCGCACGTCTGCGAGAAGCCGAGCAGGAAGACGCGCGCGGGATCAACAATGCGCTCCTCCGTCAATTGCTCGATCATGTCGAGCAGCGCGCGGTGATGCACGACGACGGACTCTTCCGGGTGAAAGTTGGTGAGCCAGCCGAAACCGTAGCGCAGCGGCGCGCCGCGCTCCCTCGGCTCTTTCAAATGCTGGTGCATGCCTTGCAGCGCGGCGACGGCCATCCTCGCGGGCGCGAGTTCGCGCGCCTCGCGCATCATCCAATTTTTGTTGTCGCCGTAGCCGTGCAGTGCGATGAGCAGGGGCGCGGGAGTTTCCGCCGGGGCGTGCAGGTCGTAATAGAGTTTGACGCGTGCTTCGAGCGTGCGTTCGACCGGGGCGTTGAAGTTGTCGTCGCTCATATCTGAAAAACCTTTTTTGCCTGCGCCGCCAAAGGGTCTAACTGCCACGACTCAAGCACGAGGGTACAGTGAGCCTCCCAGTCGGAGGCGTCATCTGCAAACGAACGAAGCTCGACGACGACATTGATGTTGCCGAGCGTCGTGCTGGTGCAGGTTAACTTCAGATCGCCTTCGATAGATTCCCAACGCTTCTCTCCCGGCCACCCGCGCCAGTTGCTCGCTACGTCTTGAAGGAAAGCTGCGATGGCGCTCACATCAACGGCGTAGATGGCGTCGTGGTTGTAAATCCGGGTTGACGCTCGCAACCCTCCGGCCGTAAGAGTCACGTCGAGGTAATCGAAGCGACGGGCAGGGTTGTCCGCTTGCCAGAGGGCAATTTCGAGTGCGCTCGTTCCGTTCGCGGATTTGATCTCTAACGTGTCGGACATGTGCGAAAAACCTCTCGCGCGCTAATTCAAGTACCCGCCCGGCTCGTTCTCTTTGATTTCCGGCGGCGCGTCGAGCGCGGCCGTTTCCTCTTCCAGGCTCCACACTTCGTAGAGTTCCGGCGGCGTCTCGGTGACGAAACGCGAGGGGCGTTGCAGGACGGTCTGACGATTGTAGTCGGTGATCATCAGAGGGTAGGTGATGTAGAGCTGATCGCGCGCCCGCGTGAGGGCGACGTACCAGAGGCGGCGTTCCTCCTCTTCGCCTTCGGCGTCGCGCAGGGAACGGGGCGAGGGGAACTTGCCGTCGGCCGCCCAGATGATGAAGACCGCGCGCCACTCCAAGCCCTTCGCCTGATGGACGGAGGTGAGCGCGATCATCTCGTCCTCGTCCGCGCCCGTCACGACCTCTTCGCCCGCGACCGGCTGCGGCGCGCCGTAGCGTTCGGTGGCGAGCAGGGCGAGTTCGGCGAGAAACTCCTCGGTCGAGTTGTAGCGCGTGCTGTAGTGCGCGAGTTGGCGCAAATCTTCGAGTCGCGTCTCGGCGTTCTCGTAGTTGGCGGCGAGGTGCGCCTCGTAGCCGCGCGCGAGTATCAACTCGATCTGCTTTGCGGGGCTGGTGCGCCGCTCCTCTGCGACGAGCGCATCGAGCAGCGCGCGAAACTCCGCCCAGGAGTTTCCGCGCCGCGTGGCGGCCGAGTCCGCGCCGCCGCCGAGGACGAGCGCGAGCGGGTCGGGCGCATAGCCGATCTGTTCCCAGATGCGGTTGGCCGTCGCCGCGCCGACGTTCGGGATGAGACGCAGCACACGCTTCCACGCGAGTTCGTCGCGCGGGTTGGCGACGAGGCGCAGGTAAGAGACCACATCCTTGATGTGCGCCTGCTCGAAGAAGCGCACGCCGCTGCGGATTTGATAGGGGATGCCGCGCCGCGTGAGTTCGAGTTGCAGTTCGAGCGAGTGGTAGTGAGAACGATAGAGCACGGCCATCTCTTTTAAGGCTAGCCCCTCGTCGCGCAGTTCGAGCAGGCGCGCGGCGACGAAGGCGGCCTGTTGATCCGCGTCGTGGCAGGGCACGAGCGCGGGCGGGAGGCCGAGCGAGGGACGCACGGCGCGCAAGGTCTTCGGAAACTGCTTGCGGTTGGATGCAATGGAGACATTGGCGACGGCGAGTATTTCGGGCGTCGAGCGGTAGTTGGTTTCGAGCCGGAACTGGCGCGCTTCCGGGTAGCGCGCGGGAAACTCGTAGAGGTTCGCCCACTCCGCGCCGCGCCAAGCGAAGATGCTCTGCGCGTCGTCGCCGACGACCATCACGTTCCGATGCTGGACGGCGAGCAGGTCAACGATCTCGGCCTGCAACTTGTTCGTGTCCTGATACTCGTCAACGAGGATGTGCTCGAACTGCTCGGCGTAGAGACGCGCGATCTCCGGCTTTTCCAGCAGCAGTCGCTTCCAGTTGAGCAGGAGGTCGTCGTAGTCCATCGAGTTTCGCGCGCGCTTGCGCTCCATGAAGATCGAATCAACGCGCATGATCTGCTGTGTGAGCGGTTCGAAGTGCGGGTAGTTGCGCGCGACCACGTCGGGGATGGGGCGGTCTGTGTTGTTGGCGAAGCTGATGATGTCTTGCAGCACTTCCGGTTTGGGGAAGCGGCGCGCTTTCGTATCTATGCCCGCTTCGTCCACGCAGACGTTCAGGAAATCGCGCGCGTCCTCGGAATCGAGGATCGTGTAGTTCTCCGTATACCCGAGCGCAGCGGCGTGGCGGCGCAAGGCCATGTTGGCGATGCGATGAAACGTGCCGCCCCAGACGCGACGCCACGCGTTGGAGTTTCCGCCCGTCAACTCTTCGACGCGCCGCAGCATCTCGCGCGCCGCGCGATTCGTGAACGTGGCGAGGAAGATGCGCGCGGGCGAGACGCCCTGCTCGACGAGGTAGGCGACGCGATACGTGATGGTGCGCGTCTTGCCCGAACCCGCGCCCGCGATGACGAGCGTCGCGCCGGCCGGGGCGGTCGCCACTGCGAACTGTTCCTCGTTCAGTTCCTCGCGGTAACGCGCCAGCCGTTCGGGCAGCGCCGTCGCGCCCGCCGGTCGTTTGATGACGTAACGCTTCATAATTTCAGGCTCGCCTTATAGCACGACGGCGCGCAAGCTGTGAATGGCGGACGCCCGTTTGTGATCGGGGCGGGAAGAATTTTGCTTATCGCCATCGCGCCGCAACCCGTATAAGATGTGCCGGAGCACGCGGAAGGGGCGGAAGAACCATGATGAACGAATTGGAAGGGCGCGAAGGGGCGACGGCCAGGCCGGACGCTGCGGACGGCGCGCCAGAGGCGGAGGCGGCGGCGGCTGCGGCGGAAGAGGCGCGCGGCGAGACTGTAGCGGAAGCGGCGACGCCGGAGACTTTAGCCGGAATAGCGGGAGCGGCGACGCCCGCGACTATTCACACGCCAGCCTCGTCGGCGGAAAACGAGAGCGACATGATCACGCCGCCCCCGTCGCCGCAGGAGGACGGCGCGCGCGTCGGGAACTCTCTGGAAACGATCAAGACGGCAATCGTCTGGCTCGTCGTCATCCAAATTCTGACCATCCTGTCGCCGCTGTTGCGCGTCTCGCTCAAGTGGGCGCTCATCGTCGGGGCGGTTCTGACGCTCAGCAGTTTCGGCGTCGCCGCCGTGGCCTATCTGCGGGCGCAGCGGGCGCAACGCAGCCTCCCCGACTGAGGCGCTCTGGGGGCGACGCGAGTCGCTTTGCATTCGCGCGGGAGGAAAGTTAGGATGAGTGCAGGCAGAACAAACTTTTATTTCGACCAAGAAGAGAGGTTTAAGGCGATGAAGTTTCCGGGCGGGATGAACATGCAGCAGATGATGAAGCAGGCGCAACAGATGCAGGAGAAGATGCAGCGCGAGATGGAGGCGCTCTCGGTTGACGCCACGGCGGGCGGCGGTGTGGTGACGGTGCAGATGAGCGGCACGAAGGAAGTCACCTCCATCAAGATTGACCCCGAAGCCGTGAAGGAAGGCGACGTTGAGATGCTGCAAGACCTGATCGTCGCGGCCGTCAACGAAGCCGGGCGCAAGGTAGACGAAGCCATGCAGGGCAAACTCGGCGGCATGCTCCCGCCCGGACTCCTTTAAAGCAGTGACAAGTGACAAGTGACAAGTTAAAGCAGAAATCTCATCTTTAAACTTGTCTTAATTCTTGCTCGTCACTTGTCACTTGTCACTGATTTCTTATGCTTGATTACGCAGAGCCGGTCACGAAGTTGATTGACGAGTTCAAACGCCTGCCGGGCGTGGGGCAGAAGTC
>DATHAZ010000102.1:0-29853 GCA_035296445.1 Pyrinomonadaceae bacterium
GATAATCTGACGAAAGACTACGAGGTGGGCTTCTGGCGCAAGCGCAAGGTGCGCGCGCTCGACGGCCTCACGCTCGCGGTCGAAGAGGGGGAAATCTTCGGCTTCCTCGGCGCGAACGGCGCGGGCAAGTCCACGACGATGAAGCTCCTCATGCGCCTCATCTACCCGACCGCGGGACAAGCGCGCATCGGCGGGCGCGACATCGAAGACATCTCCATGCACGCACGCATCGGCTATCTCCCCGAGCATCCCTACTTCTACGATTACCTCACCGCCCGCGAACTGCTCGAATACTGCGCCGAACTGTTCGGCTACACGCGCCGCGACTGCCGCGCGCGTGCCGCGAAGATGCTCGCCGAGGTGCGACTCGAAGAGAAGAGTTGGGACAAGCAACTGCGCAAGTTCTCGAAAGGGATGCTGCAACGCGTCGGCCTCGCGCAGGCTCTCGTCAACGACCCGTCAATCGTCTTCCTCGACGAACCGATGAGCGGGCTAGACCCGGTCGGCCGCCGCGAGGTGCGCGACCTGATCGCTTCTTTGCGCACGCGCGGCACGACCGTCTTCTTCTGCTCGCACATCCTCGCCGACATCGAAGTGCTCTGCGACCGCGCCGCCGTCCTCCAGCGCGGACGGCTCGCACACATCGGCCCGCTCGCGGACTTGCGCCGGGCGGCGGGCGACACGCGCGCGATGGAGATCATCTGCGCGGGCGCGAACCTCGCGGCGTTGAAAGCGGAAGCTGAGAAACTGGCGGGCGCGCGCCTGACGCCGACGCCGGGCGGCGCGCGTCTGGAAGTGGCGGGCGAACGCGACGTTGACGCCGCGCTCAGTGCCCTGCGCGCGTCTGGCGCGACGCTCGTCTCCGTCCAGCCGGTCGGCAACCCGCTCGAAGAACTGTTCACGAGTAATAATTGAAGCGCGCGATGCGCGAAGCTCTCGCGTCTTTAAAGGCTGCTCCGGCCACGCGGAACTGATTTCGACATCTCTCGATATGGAAGCAATCACGGTTCACTACAAACTATCCGAGAAGGAATATCTGGAAGCCGCGCGCCTGATCTCTTCCCCACAGACGGAGGAGACGCAGCGGCGCGCGTGGACGGCCTGCGTCCTGTTCCCTTTCGGAGTCTTCGCGCTGGCCGTCGGCGCAGGCTACGCACCCCTGCCCGCTCTCGCCCTCGCCTGCGCGCTCCTGCCCCTGCTGATCTATCTCTATTACTTCCGCTTCAAAGTCGTCGCGCGGCGTTTCTACAGAGGCGACCGCAGATTCCGCGAGGCGTTGACCGTCACCTTCACCGAAGAACACATCACGGTGCAGTCGAAGCTCGTCGAGTCGAAACAGAGTTGGAAGTTGTACACGGACGTGTTGGAAGGTGAGACGTGTTACGCCCTCGTCTACGGCAAGGACTTACGCATGGCGACCATGTTGCCCAAGCGAGCGTTCCGCAGCAAGCAACAGCACATGGCCTTTCGCGAACTCATCGGCGCGCAGTTTCGCAGGACGCTGCCCGTGCAGCAGGTCGGCGAACTCGACGCAGCGGAGAACGAATACCAGCCCGCGAGCCTTGAGCCGCCCGACTGGCGATAGCAACGCGCCCACACGCTCGCGCTGACGCGCGCTTATTTGAACTTCACGCCCGTCACTTCGACGCGGATGTTGGCGCGCACGTCGTCCTTCCTGAAGCCTTCCATCAGGATCGGCACGACGAGTATCTTGTTATGTTCCAGTTCCGACTGGCCGGTCTCGACGTTCGGGATGGCGATCTTCGTGCGCTGCCTGACGGGTTTGTTGTCGAGGTCAACGACAGTCGCCAGCAGTTCGAGGCCGGTGATCGTCCGTCCCGTGAAGTTGCGTACCTTCGGCCGCAGCGTCATCACGATGTCGCCCGCAGGGCGCGGCGATTCGGTCGCCTCATCCGGCTCAGGCTCGACGACTATTTTCTCTCGCGCCTCGGCGAACTCCGGCGAACCGGCGCGAAATGCGTCCGCGAGTTGCGGTTGCTGCCCCGCGCCGCTCGAACCGGGGCGCGTCGCCCAGAAGACCAGCAGGGCGACGAGGAGCGCGCTCGCAATCGCCGTGATGATGAAGATTTTTCGCCGCGAATCCTCGGCGTCGGTATTCGGTTTAGCAGACATAGCTTTTTAAGAGTGACAAGTGACAAGTGACGGGTGACAAGTCAGAACCCGGAATGCCGGGATTTTATCTCGTCACCTGTCACTTGTCACCCGTCACTGCGTTTTCATCCCATACGTGCGCGCAACTTCTCCTGACCGGGGCGGGAGTCGGGCGTCTGCTCTTTGTTGAAGTTGGTCATGGTCGCTTCTTTGATGAGCGAGCCGGTTCCGGTGCGCGGGCGCGCGTTGAGCGGCCAGACGATGCGGAAACGGCTGCCCTCTTCGGGGCGGCTCTCCACGGTGATCTCGCCTTCGAGCAGTTCGACGATCTTGCGCGTGATGGCGAGGCCGAGGCCGACGCCGCTGTAGGGGCGCGTCAGGCGGTCGTCAACCTGCCTGAACTCGTCGAAGATGAAACTCAAAGCCTCGCGCGAGATGCCGATGCCGGTGTCGCTCACTTCGAGGAACCAGCGCGCGTCGTCGAGCGGCGCGGCCGAGATGCGAATCGTGCCCGTTGACGTGAACTTCACGGCGTTGCTGACGAGATTCGTGAGCACCTGCGCGAGTTTGTGCCGGTCGGTCGTGACGAAGCCGAGGGTGGGCGAAATGTCCGCCTCCAGTTGCACCTGCTTCTCCCCGGCCTCGGCGGCGAAACTCTTAACGACCTCTTCCGCGACGGCGACCACGTCCACCTCTTCCAGATGCAGCGCGGAACGCCCCGCCTCCAGACGCGAATAGTCGAGCAGGTCGTTGACGAGTTCGAGCAGCGAGCGAGCGTTGCGCCCCATGCGCTCGACCGCCTCTGACTGCAAGGGCGCGAGCGGTTGGAGGCGGTCGCGTTCGAGCAACTGGCACAGCCCGATGATGACGTTCAAAGGCGTGCGTAGTTCGTGCGAGACGTTGGCGACGAAGGCCGACTTCAGACGGTCGTGCTCGCGCAGGCGGCCGTATGCTCCCATCAACTCCTTGTACTGCCTGACCTCGGGCGTGATGTCGCGGAAGACGGCGACGACGCCCTCGTGCCTTCCGCCCTCGCCTGTGAGCGGCGTGGCGCTGACGGCCAGCACGCCCTCTTCGTCCTCGCCGCGAATGATCTGGACGTGCTCGCCGGAGACGTGTTCGCCCTGCGCGAGAGCGCGCCCGAGCGGCGTCTCCTCGGCGGGCAGCAGGTTGCCGTGCAAATCGCGCAGGGCCATGTCGGCGATGAGCGCGTCCACGCCGTCGCGGAACTCGCCGGGCTTGCGCCCGATGATACGCGCCGCCGCCGGGTTGACGCGGTAACGCCCGCGCGCATCCACGATGATGACGCCCTCGTCCATCTGGTTGATGACGCTTTCGAGTTCCGCCGCGCGCGACTTCTCGGCGGCGAAGGCAGCGGTCGCCAGTTTCTCGGCGCGCACGCGCTTCGAGACTTCCGAAAGTATCAGGAGCAGGTCGCCGCGCTCCTCGCTGAGTTCGCTCATCGGCCAGAGGATCACGTCCCAGTATTTCGTGCCCTCGTCGCGTTCGTTGCGCTGTTCGTCTGTACGCGCGACGAGTTCGAGCGGCAGGCCGTAGTTGACGAAGGCGCGTCGCGTGCGGCGCACGTCTTCGACCACTTCGCTGAGGACGGCCAGCCCCGCCGCCGCTTCGTACAGACCGCGACCCGCGAGCGTCGTGCCGTCGCGCCCGACGATCCCGGCGAAGGCGTTGTTGGCCTTGCGCACGATCAGCCCGGCGTCGAGCACCGCCACGCCGAGCGGCAGGCTGTCGAGCACCTCTTCGATGAACGCGCCCTGCGTGCGCACCTCGTTGAACTTCGTCTCCAAACTCGAAGCCATCACATTGAACCCGGCGGCGAGCGTGCCCACTTCGTCGTCGGTCTCTATGGCGAAACGTTCGTGCAGTTGCCCCTGCCCGAGCGTCGAGGCGGAGGCGGCGAGGCGGCGCAGGGGTTTGGTGAAACGCCCGACCGCCCAGATCGCGAGAAAACTCGAAGCCATCAATCCCAATGCCCACGCCGACGTGAGCACCAGATAGGCGCGACCCGCCGGAGTGTTATGCGCCGTCGGGACGCCGACCGCCACGCTCCACCCGTAGGCCGCGCTGCGCCGCTCGCTCGTCAGACGCTCGACCTCGTCGCTCCACTTCTCCTGATGAATGTCTGCGGCTGTGTGCGGCTGCGGCGCGGGAGCTATGACCGAAGCGGCCGAAGGCTCCGGCACGATCCGCCCGGCGGCGTCATAGACGAGAATGGCCGCCTCAGTCTCGGGCGAGGCGTGCTGGCGCAGGCGCGCGTAGAGTTCGGCAGCCGAACGGGGCGGGAGCGACGCGCCCTCGGCGACGGCCGCCGGGTGGGTTTCGAGCCACGCTTCGAGCGCGCCTTCGGCGGCCACGGCCTTGATGCGCGCGATAGTTCCGGCCTGTTCGATCAGGCTTTTCTGGTAGCTGTCGAGTTGAAAGAGGCTGATGATAAGCAGGGGCAGGGACAGCACGGCGAGCATCACCAGGAGTTTGGTGCGCACGTCGAGCGGATTGCGAGAGTTCTTGCCATGTTTCGTCACGGCTATATTCAGCGTTCGGGGAAGTCCGTGCGGCGTCGTCTCGGCGGCGGCCAGTGGGAGGTGCGCGTCCGCACCTGCGGGCGCAAACTCGTCGCGTAGATCAGAACCGCCTGCGCGAGCAACTCGTCAACGAACAGGTGCGTCCGTCGCAGAGCATCGCGCAGTTCCCGAATGTCTCCCTCCGTGGCGTTCGTAGCTTCGCGCCACAGAAAATCCTGCAATACGTCTCGTAAAATCATCAACTCCCGTGCCACTTCGTCAATCAGACAGCCCTGTTGGAAACGAGCCTGCGAGTGCATGCGAAGGGAACGCACCGCCTCCGCGATTTCGCTGTCGAGCGCAACGCTATCCAACACCTGCGCCAGTTCGTCGAAAATATCGGGCAGATAGTCTACCAGTTGGTGATAAGAGAGCAGCGCCGGCAGGTCTGTGCGGCGATCCGTGTAGATGATGTCAACGAAGGAGCGCACGAGCGCAGGCTCGTGCTGTCTGAGCAGGGCAACGTAACGTTCGGACATAGGGTGGATTGCGGACTGCGGATTGCGGACTGCGGATTAAAAGCAAAAATCTTTGTATTCATCAATCCGCAGCCCGCAATCAGCAATCGTCATTTCGCCAAAAGTTTCTTCAAAAGCGATTCCAATTCGTCGAAATCAATGGGCTTTGTGACGTATTCATTGCAGCCGGCGGCGAGGGCGTCGGCGTGGAAATCGTTCGTGTCGTGAGCCGAGACGGCGACGATGGGAATGCGCGAGAGGCCGTCGAGTTCGCGTATGCGGCGCGTGGCGTCGAGGCCGTCGAGGCGCGGCAGGCTCAAGTCCATCAAGATCAGGTCGGGGCGACTGCTCTCGGCCATCTCGACGGCCTCTTTGCCGTCCACCGCTTCCACCACCCGATAACCGCTCATTTCGAGTAACCTCCTCATCATAAAGCGGTTATCTGCAAAATCTTCCACCACGAGGACTGTCAACTGCGCGTTTCCGTTCTCTTCCATTCACACCCTTCCCGTCAACGAGGGTAAATAATTAGATGGGTCACGCCCGCCGCCGAACGTATCACTAGCAAACACTCGGATTTTTTGTTAAGATGCCGCATCGAAACGCAACACAAAAAGCCGCATCGTTCGGGTTCAATTCGCATGGAGGGCGCGGCCTAACGCCCTCTAAACAACCGGCGAAGCACCCGACGCGTGAGCCTTGTGAGCAAAATGAAGCCTATAAAAGCGACAACCAACGACACGGACGCCCTGATTGAATTGGGGCGTGCCTCCGTGCAGATCGTCCACGACCTGAAAAATCAAATTAACGGTCTCAAACTCTATGCCACATTTTTGCGCAAGCGCATGGAGAAGAGCGAACGCCCCGCAGACGAACTCGAAACCATCAACAAGATCATGGCCGGGCTGGAACGCGCCGCCACCGACATGAACACGCTCGTGCGCTTCGGCCGCCCGCTCGAACTTCAACGCCAGCCACGCCTCGACCTCGCCCTGCTGCTCGCCTCCGCCACCGAAGGCGACTACGCCCCGCAGGCAGTGGACGGCGACGCGTATCGCGGCGATTTCGACGCGCCCGTCCTCTCGGACGCGCTCAGAAGCATCCACGCGAGCGCGCGCCGGATCGCGCCCAAAGACGCCTCCCCGAACGTCAACCTGCGCCGGGCGGAAAACGGGGCGGCGACCGGGGCAGTTCCCTTCGCCCTCATCGAATGGCTTGGCCTCAAGGCCGACGACGACAACGACATTTTCAACAGTTTCAACGGGGGCGCGGGTTTGCGCCTCGCGCTCGCCGCCAAAGTTATTAACGCGCACGGCGGCGCAGTCGAACAGGTTGCGGACGCCCTGCGCGTCCGGCTGCCGCTCAGAAGTGATGAGTGATGAGTTCAGAAGTGATGAGTGATGAGTGATGAGTGATGAGTAAAAACAACAGCTTTGTCTTTTACTCATCACTCATCACTCATCACTCATCACTTATTCTTACCGAGGAGAGCAAAAGGTGGATCGTAAAGACGTACGCATTTTGGTGGTTGACGACGAGGCGATGATGGCCGACTCGCTCAAGCAGAATCTGGTCGAGGAAGGCTACACGGTTGATACCGCACTGTCGGGCGCGGATGCCATCGAGCTATTCGACCGCGGCGGGCATCACGTGGCGATCTGCGACGTGCAACTGCCCGACATGGACGGCCTCGAAGTGCTGCGCCACATCAAGGACGCGCAGCCGGCGACCGAAGTGATCGTGATGACCGGCTTCGGCACGGTGCAGCGCGCCATCGAAGCGACGAAGGCGGGCGCGTTCTGGTTTCTCGAAAAGCCTTTCGAGTTCGAGGTGCTCCTGCCCCTCATCGAGCGCGCCGTGCAGCACCGCGAGTTGATCGTCGAGACCGAGACGATGCGCCGCAACCTCTCGACGCGCAACGAGTATTTCAACATCATCGGCGCGTCGCGCCAGATGCAGCAGATTTACGAGACGATTGAATCGGTCGCCAAGTCCGACGCCAACGTGCTCATCGTCGGCGAATCGGGCACGGGCAAGGAGTTGATCGCCAACGCCATCCACTACAATTCCCTGCGCGTCAAAAAGCCTTTCATCAAGGTGAACTGCGCCGCGCTCCCCAAAGAGTTGATCGAATCCGAACTCTTCGGCCACACCAAGGGCGCGTTCACCGGCGCACACGCCGACAAGGACGGCCTCATCCAGCACGCGGCGGGCGGCTCGCTCCTGCTGGACGAAATCGCCGAGATGCCCGTCGAGTTGCAGCCCAAACTCCTGCGCGTGCTGCAAGAGCGCAGCTATCGCAAGATCGGTTCGGAGCGCACTTACGCGGTGGACTTCCGGCTCATCACTTCGACCAACCGCCCGCCCGCCGACGCCATTCGCGACGGCCTCCTGCGCGACGACCTCTTCTACCGCATCTCGACCATCACGATTCACGTGCCGCCCTTGCGCGAACGCACCGAAGACATCCAACTTCTGGCCGAGCACTTCTTCAAGATGTACGCGCGCAAGTATCAACGCCCGATCACGGGCATCTCGCAGGCCGCCTACCAACGTCTCTTCTCGCACGACTGGCCGGGCAACGTGCGCGAGTTGCAAAACGTCCTGGAGCGCGCCGTGCTGCTGGCGAAAGCCAACAAGATCGAGCCGGTTGATCTGCCGTTTGAAAACGGCAACGTGCCCGAGCGCGCGGCGCAGGGCGCGGCGTGGGACGTGCCGCCAAACCTCACGCTCGAAGAGATCGAAAAACTCGTCATCGAAAAGACGCTCCAACGCACCGGCGGCAACAAGCAGGCGGCGGCCAACCTCCTCGGCATCTACCGCCCGCGCCTCTACTCGAAGATCAGGAAGTACAACATAGACATCGGCGCGCTCGTCACGCCTTAGAAGAAATGGGGAAAGGATAAGGGGGAAGGGGTAAAGGTGATTTGGTTTAGCCCCGGCAGGGGCGAAAGATAGTAGCCCACGGCGCAAGCCGTGGGATCGCTACAACCCCAGAATGGTCGAAGCCCCGGCAGGGGCGGAAGAAGTTCGAGGTCGAATCTCTTTCGCCCCTGCCGGGGCTTCTCACTGTTATCTTGCATCTGATCCCACGGCTTGCGCCATGGGCTATAAATATCCCGCCCCTGCCGGGGCTTCAATCCCTTTTCCCTTTACCCCTTACCCTGCCTCCTTAATCAATCTGGTACGTCGCCACGCTCGTCGGCGTCTCGTAGCAGCGGACTTTGTAGACCTCGACGCGTTCATCTCCGACGCGCGCGGCGACGCGCTCCAGAATGTAGCGCGCGAGGTTTTCCGCAGAAGGATTGAGTTCGGCGTCGAAGGGCGGCAGTTCGTTGATGTTGCGGTGGTCGAGATACCCGACGATGTCGTCGGCGGCGGTCTTCAAGTCGCCGAAGTCAACGAGCAGCCCGATGTGATCGAGTTCGCGCCCGCGCGCGAAGATTTCGATTTTGTAGTTGTGCCCGTGCAGGTTCTCGCACTTCCCCTTGTAGCCGCGCAACTGGTGCGCGCTCGAAAAGTTGCGTTCGATCATCACTTCAAACATTCCGCTCATGCTCTTCTTCGATTCCCTCGCGTTCCCCGACCTGTCGAACCGCCGCGCGGGCTTCAGGACTCGTCGCGCTGCCGCGCCCGCTCTTCCATTTCCTTCCTCAAACTAAGCGGTCGCATGTCCGTCCAGACCTCTTTGATATAGGCGAGGCATTCTTCTTTGTTGCCCGACTTGCCCGCGTCGTTCCAACCGAGCGCGTTCTCGCGGTCGGCCGGCCAGATGGAATACTGCTCCTCGTGGTTCACCACCACTTTGTAGACCGTATTGTCTTCGCGTTCGTCTCTGCTCACGTCGCCTCCAAAGGCCGAAAGTTTGTGGGTAGAACTTTGTCCAGCGTTGCAGCGCCTATCATCTAACAAACGCTTCCGTTTCATCAAACACGCGCGCCACTTCCGCGAGGTCGGAAGTCACGCGGCAGGGCGGCAAACTCTTGATGAACTGTCGCCCGTAGGCTTGCGTGCGCAGGCGCGGGTCGAGCACGGAGAGCACGCCGCGGTCGGTCGCGCTGCGAATCAAACGCCCCAGCCCCTGCTTCAAACTGATGATCGCCTGCGGCACGCTGTACTCGTAGAAACTCGAACCGCCCGCGTCTTCGATGAAACGCTGCCGCGCGGCGACAATCGGATCGCTCGGCACGGCGAACGGCAGCTTATCAATGATGACGCACGAGAGCGCGCTGCCGCGCACGTCAACGCCCTGCCAGAAACTCGAAGTGGCGAAGAGCACGGCGTTCGGCGTTGTGCGGAAACGGTCGAGCAGGCCCGACTTGGAGGCCGTGCCCTGCATCAGGCAGGGGAAATCAACCTGCGGCGCGACGCGTTCGTAGAGGGCGCGCATGCCGCTCAGGCTCGTCGAGAGCACGAAGGCGCGCCCGTGGGTCACTTCGAGAATGCGCAGGACTTCCGCCGCCGCCGCTTCCGCCCATTGCGGCGAACGCGGGTCGGGCATGCGCGCCGGGAGATAGAGCACCGACTGATTTTGATAATCGTAACTCGAAGGGGCGACGAGTTCGTCGGTCTTCTCTTCGAGCAGGCCGAGACGCTCGCGCGCGAAGGTGAAATTCCCCGCGCTCGCCAGCGTCGCCGAAGTCATCACGATTGTCTCGACGCGCTCGAACAACTTGTCCTGCAACAGGGTGGACACGTCAATCGGCGACGCGCGCAGGAAGAGGCCGCGCCCGCGCCGCTCCATCCAGTAGACGTAGCGCCGGTCGTCGCCCGCCACGATGAACTCCAACCCGAAACGCAGTTCGCGTATGCGACGCACGATGGTTTCCACTTCGGGCGGCTGCTCGCGCAAAGCGTCGAGCGTCGTCTCCATGCGTCCGAGCGCGCCGTCGAGACTGAGGTATGAATCGCCGAGCGCGGTGGCCTCGATCTCGCCGCGCGCGTTCTTGCGCGCGAACGTGCCGGGCAGAATCGGCCCTCGCCCCTCTTCGCCGCGCGCCTCTTGAAAGCCGTGCCAGAAGCGTTCGCTGAAACGCGCGACGCGCCCGCTCGCGCGCGTCAGTTCCTTGTTCGCGTCCGCGTCGGTCACGGGCAAGAGTTGCAGATCGCGCAGCAGGTCTTCCACCTGATAGCTCGACACCTGATGCCCGAAATATTCCGCCGCCACGTCTTCGATGGCGTGCGCCTCGTCGAAGATGACCGCCCCGTAATCGGGCAACACCTGTCCGTACTCGCCGCCGCGAAGCGCGAGGTCTGCGAAGAAAAGGTGATGGTTGACGATCACGATGTCGGCGTCCTGCGCGCGCTGGCGCATGCGCGTGATGAAGCAGGGGTCGTAGTCGGGGCACTTCTGCCCCAGGCAGATTTCCGAGCGCGCGTCTATGTGACGCCAGAAGGAGAGGTTTTCGGGCAGCCCCGTCAGTTCCGCGCGGTCGCCCGTCTGCGAATCGCGCGCCCATTGCCGCACTTCGTCGAAGTAGTCAACGTCGTCGAGTCCGTCGAGGATGGGCGCGGACTCGGCGCGCTTGATGCGCTGGAGGCAGGCGTAGTTGTTGCGCCCCTTCATGTAGGCGGCGGTGAATTTTTTGGGCAGCACGCGTTGCAAAAACGGGATGTCTTTTTCCATCAACTGCTCTTGCAGATTCTTCGTGCCCGTCGAGATGATGACGCGCTCGCCGCGCGCCGTGGCCGCCGCAATCGCCGGGACGAGATAGGCCAGAGTCTTGCCCGTGCCCGTGCCCGCCTCGACCAGGAGGTGGCGACGATCCTCGAACGCGCGCAGCACGGCCTCGGCCATCTGTATCTGGCCGGGGCGAAATTCGTAATCAGGATGCGCGCGCGCGATCAAACCGCCGCGACCGAAAATCTCTTCCATACTTTTATCCGCGTGCGAGAAACCCGTGGAGAAACACGCGCTAACGTTTCGCGTTCACCTTCAACGACTTGAAGAACGCCTTGCGTTCGCTGTTTGACGAGAGCGCATTCCAGATGGCTACAACAGCATATGCGCTTCTCGCGTCGAAGACCAACCGTACACGACCCGTCGCCTCGCCGTAGGAAAAATCCTGTTCGTACCCCGCCAGCCCACCGACCGCTGTTGTCCGCTGCTCCGACATTGTGAGGGTAACGTCCATCCCGCGGGCTTTCATCCCTACCTGAAAGCCTTCCGCCAACCCCTTGACGAAGCGTTCGGAAAACTCTCGCTTCCGCTTCTCGTCCAGAAGTGCGGGGGGCAGCGTGTCGAGGTAAGACACGCCGTAGACGCCGGAGTCGGTGACGCTCATGAAGTTTCGCACTGTAGCCGTCACGCCGTGAATGATCTCCGGCTCATCCACTTTCGCGGCCGGCTCGCCGGGCAGAATCAGACTGAAGCGCGCCGGTTCTCCGATCTCGTAACGCGTCCATCCCGCCGGGGCGAGTCTATCGGCGACGGGTCTGGCCGGGAGCGACGCAGGTTTCGCGTTGTTCGCGCCGGGTGCGGTCGCGTCACCTTTCGCGCCTTGCGCCCGCACGGGCGAAGCGTCCGCCGTCAGGGCGCAGACGAGCGCGAGCAGGCAGAATTGCGCAATCTTTTTCATCGAGAGTCCTCGGAATGCCGGTTCACAAGCGGCGGACGCCGACGCCTGCGCCGAGCGTCGAGTTTAGATGCCGCGCGGGGCGCGTTGATTTCCCCGCGCGCGCCTTCATTTGCATTCTTCGCACGGCACGCTGTAACGGCAGGCGCGCGGGCTGAGCGGCCGGGTCAACGCGTCGGACGGCGGCGGCGCGAGGAAACGCTTTCCCCACGACGCGCGCGCGAGTCGCCCGTTGACGGAGACAAGGTCGCCCGCCCCGGCCACGGGCGCGACCGACGCCGCGCCGCCCTTCGCCGCCTGTTCGACATCGCGCATGTGAACGGGGATGCTCGCCGCCACGGCCGCCTGTACGAGCAGCAGCGACGCGAGCGCGCAAGCAGCGACGCGCCCTTTCGTCCAGGCCAGCGTCGCCGCTCCGTAGATTAACAAAAAGGCGGCGTAGCGCGCATTCATTGATTTCGTCAACGCGAGATAGCCGACGCAGGCCACGAGCGCGAACGCGAAAGCCGACGCCAACACGCCCTCCGGCAGCAGCCCCTCTCCCGCCGTCCGCGCCGCCCCCGGACGCCACAGGAAGATCATGCCTGACAGCGCGAGAGCGAGCGTCCAAAACCACGGTGAATGCTTTAAGCCCGTGGCGATGAAACCGTACAACAAAGAGACGTACATCTTCGCGCGTTCCGACGCGGACGCGCGCGGCGCGGACGAGGGCAGTTGCCCGATGCCCGCCGATACGCTTTCAGCCTGAGCCGTCGCCTGTGCATCCGCCGTTTTGTTGCCGCTCGCGGAATTGTTCGCCGTCGTTTCCGGCGCGGCGGCGGTCAAATGCTCGCCCGCCAGTTTGAACCGCTGAGGCCAGTACAGCCCCGAGGCCGCGAGCGCGGCGACGAACACGACGAGTGCGACGAGAGCGCAGCCGACCGTCAACGCACGGCGCGCCCACCCGCGCACGTAGAGCGCGCTCGTCGCCAGAATGAAGGGCAAAGCGATCTCGTAAGTCAGCAAGGCCAGCAGCGCGCCGCAGGCCGTGAGAATCAAGCCCCTCGACGCCGCGCCCGTAACATTCTTCGACGCCTCGCCCGTCGTGCGACGCGCCCACACGCCCGCGCAGAGTTGCGCCGAGAGCAGCAGCAACACGAGCGCGTAGTTCAAAGTGCCCGACCAGAAGTTGACCGTCTCCAGCAGGACGGGCGAGCCGAGCAACACCCCGGCGAGCAGCGCGCCGCGCCGTCTGGAGAGACCCGCGCGAAGGCAAGCCCATACGAAGACGAGCGTGGCGAGTCCGACGGCGACAAAAGCGAGCGCGGCGGGCGAGAGTCCGGCGCGCATCACCGCGCGGTTCAACAGCGCGTAGGGCAGGAGGGTGAGCAGGCGATAGAGGCCGAAGTCGTGCCAGTAGAGCGCGAGGCCGTCGGGCAGGCAGAGGCGCGCGTAGAACGCGTCGTCGGGAAAGTATGCGGGGTGCGGCGTCCACGCGGAGGCGGCGCGCGCGAACAGGTAGAAGGGCACGAGCGCGACGACCGCGACGCAGAAGAATCGCAACGCCCGTCGCAGTCGAGCGTGCTCCTCGAATTGTCTCAGGTAGGCTTTGATGTGACGTTCACGCTGTCGGACAAATTGTCGCGCCCGCGCGCTGTCAGGCGCGGTTCAGTCCGCGCCCATCGCTTCGACTTCGGGAGGCGCGTTGTGTTTCAGACGTTTCCCGTAGAGCGGGAAACGAGAGGCCAGTTCGGCCACTTCGCGCCTGACCTTCCGGCGCACGTCCTCGGATTCGGGCGCGTGTAGAATTTCGGCGATCAGCCGCGCCACGATTTGCATCTCGGCTTCGCCCATGCCGCGCGTCGTGAGCGCGGGCGTGCCGATTCTGACGCCGGAGGTGACGAAGGGCTTGTTCGTGTCGAACGGGATCGTGTTTTTGTTGACCGTGATGTTCGCCGCTTCCAGAGCCTTCTCGGCCACCTTGCCCGTGATGCCCTTGCCCCCCATAAAGACATCCACGAGCACGAGATGATTGTCCGTGCCGCCGGAGACGAGGCGGAACCCTTCGGCCTTGAGTCTTTCGGCGAGCGCGGCGGCGTTTCGCAAAACCTGCCGCTGGTATTCTTTGAAATCGTCGCGCAGAGCCTCGCCGAACGCGACGGCCTTCGCCGCGATGATGTGGACGAGCGGGCCGCCCTGCACGCCGGGGAACAATTTCTTATTCACCTCGGCCGCGTGTTCCTCGCGGCACAGGATCAGGCCGCCGCGCGGGCCGCGCAGAGTCTTGTGCGTCGTCGTCGTGACGTAATCGGCGTGCGGCACGGGCGAAGGGTGAAGCCCCGCGGCGACAGGCCCGGCGATGTGCGCGATGTCGGCCATCACGAGTGCGCCCACGGAGCGCGCGATCTCGCCGATGCGCGCGAAATCAATCGTGCGCGGGTAGGCCGACGCGCCGCAGACGATCATACGCGGGCGGTGTTCTTCGGCGCGGCGCGCGAGATCGTCGTAATCAATCTGCTCGGTGTCGGGCGAGACGCCGTAATCGGCGACCTTGTAGCTGATGCCGGAGAAGTTCATCGGGTGGCCGTGCGTGAGATGGCCGCCGTGCGAGAGGTTCATGCCGAGAATCTGATCGCCGTAGCTGATGGCCGCGAGATAGACGGACATGTTCGCCTGCGCGCCCGAATGCGGCTGGACGTTCGCGTGTTCCGCGCCGAACAACTCTTTCGCGCGGTCAATCGCCGTCTGCTCGACCACGTCCGCAAACTCGCAGCCGCCGTAGTAGCGCTTGCGCGGATACCCTTCCGCGTACTTGTTCGTGAAGACCGACCCCATCGCTTCAAGCACGGCCTCGCTCACGAAATTCTCCGACGCGATGAGTTCAAGCCCCTCGGCCTGCCGCGCGACTTCATTGTCAATGGCACGGCTGATTTCGGGATCAACTTCGGCGAGCGGCGCGTTATGGCGGCGGTCGGTCATGGGTTCTCTCCTCGGAAGTTTATGGCTGTATTTTGATGGAAACCGTTTCGCTGGCGTGCGATGTTATATCACGCCGTCGCGGCGGCGCAAACAACCTTCAGGATGCTGAGAGTTCCGCGCGGCGGGGCTGTTTTTGCTTCTCCGCCTCGATCTCTTCGGTGAGCCGCAGCATCTCGCGCGCGGGAAATTCTCGCCGCCAGTTGCGCGCGAATTCATCCACTTCGATGTCGGCCTGCAAATCACTGAGCGCCTTCCAGAAGGGATAACACACGTCGAGCCGCGACCCCTCGAAGGTGAAGACGCGCTCGCCCGTCGCCCCGTCGCGCACAGAGTCTCGATACCAGTCCACTTCCAGTCTGGCCTCGTCGCCGCCTGCGCTGAACTTAAAGTCCAATTCATCCGGGTCGTGCGCCCATTTAATCGTCAACTCCACGTCGTCCCTGAGAAGTTTGACAAGCGCGTTGATGAGGTCAACTAGCGAATCGTAAGGCGCGCAGGAGACGGCTTCGGCCAGACTGCGTTCGCCGGCTCTCAACTCGAACGACATCCAGCCGCATTGCGGGCTGTTGAAAGATACTCGCAGTTTTTCGCTCATGTACTTTGTCCTACCCCGAACACTCGTTCTGCCCGTCGCGGCGGCGAGTCAATTGTGCTTGCGCGCGTGTGTTCCGGCAAGGCGGGCGTGCGCCCGGCGTTTGCGTTGCGCGCGCGGCTTGCGCGACAATGCCCGTTCATCTGCCGTCGCACTTTTTCTATTTTAGGAGACTGGAAACAACTTTCATGCGCTGGTCAAACTTTTTCATCCCCACTTTGCGCGAAGTCCCGGCCGATGCCGAAGTCGTCTCGCACCGCCTGCTCCTGCGCGCCGGTATGGTACGCCAACTCGCCGCCGGCATCTATTCCTATCTCCCGCTCTCGTGGCTCGTCATGCGCCGCATCATGGCGGTCGTGCGCGAGGAGATGGACGCCATCGGCGGGCAGGAGTTTTTCCTCCCCGCCCTGAACCCGCGCGAAATCTGGGAGGAGACCGGACGCTGGACGGTGATGGGCGACAACATGTTTCGCCTCAAGGATCGCAAGGGCGCAGACCTCTGCCTCGGCATGACGCACGAGGAAATCTTCACCGGCATCGCCCGCCACGAATTGCGCTCTTACAAGCAACTGCCGCAAATCTGGTATCAGATACAGACGAAGTTTCGCGACGAAGCGCGCCCCAAATCCGGCGTGCTGCGCGTCCGCCAGTTCATCATGAAGGACGCCTATTCGTTCGACGTGGATCAGGATGGACTCGACAAGTCGTTCGAGGATCAGCGCGAGGCGTACATCAAAATCTTCACCCGCTGCGGCCTCAAGTTCTCAATCGTCGAAGCCTCGTCGGGTGCGATGGGCGGCTCGGCGTCGAGCGAGTTCATGGTCAAGACCGAAGCGGGCGAAGACCTGATCGCGACCTGCGACGCCTGCGGTTACGCCGCGAATTTGGAGAAGGCGATCTCGCGATTAAATCCGATCCCCGCTGATAAGCCGTGGAATCAAGCTCCCGAAGAATTCCCTACACCGGGCGTTCGCACAATCCAAGACTTGGAGAATTTTCCCGGCGGCGCACCTGCATATCGGCAAATCAAAACGCTCGTCTATGTCGCCGAATTTGAAGATGGAGAAACAAAGTGGATTCTCGCCCTGCTGCGTGGAGATCACCAATTGCACGAAACTAAATTGGCCGATTCGCTTGGCGCGATTTCCGTTCGGCCTGCTCATGATGAGGAAATTCGCGACCTACTTGGTGCGAGCGCAGGAAGCTTAGGTGCTGTTAGAGTAACCAAGGAGAAAAGGCATGAAATACGTGATAAAGGCCGTGACATTCAAGTTGTCGCAGACCATTCATTAAAGGATCGCCAAAACATGACGACTGGCGCGAATCGTGATGAACACCATCTGCGCGGCGTTAATGTGGAAAATGATATTTGGGTTAACTCGTGGCGTGACTTAAGAATGGTGCATGCTGGCGAGCGTTGCCCTAACTGCGATATGGGCAATTTGGAAGTCTCGAAGTCGCTCGAAGTCGGCCACATCTTCAAGCTCGGCACGAAGTATTCCAAGTCAATGGGTGCGACGGTGCTCGACCGGAACGGCAAGGAAGTGCCCGTCGTGATGGGCAGCTACGGCATCGGCATCGAGCGCATCATGGCCGCCGCCATCGAACTTCACCACGACGCGGACGGCATCGTCTGGCCGCGCCGGATCGCGCCCTTCGACGTGGTCGTCACCATCACCAACGTCAAACAGACGGAGTTGCGAGACGCGGGCGAACGACTCTACCGGGAACTGCGCGCCGCCGGTCTCGAAGTCCTGCTCGACGACCGCGACGAACGCGCGGGCGTCAAGTTCAAGGATGCAGACCTCATCGGCATCCCTTACCGCGTCACCGTCGGCAAGAAAACCACCGAGGGCACAGTCGAACTCTTCGACCGCGCCGCGAAAGAATCCACGGACGTGAGTCTCACAGAGGTGGTCGCGCGCGTCCAGCAACTCGCGCTCGCCGGCGACTAAGCCCTCGCCTTACGGCGCGGGCGCGATCTCAATGACCGTCACCTCCGGCCTCGCCCAGAAGCGCACGCGCGGGGCGGGGCCGCCTTCCATGCCGATGCCGCGATTGACGTAGAGGTGCGTCTCGCCCACGCGGTACAGGCCGGATTCGTAACGCTTGCCGAACTTCGAGAGCGTGACGAGCGCGCCGTAGAGCGGCAGCGCGACCTGCCCGCCGTGCGTGTGCCCGGCGCAGTAGAGATCAATTTTCTTCGCGGCGACTTCGTTGATCAGATCGGGATAATGATAGAGAAAGACCGTAAAGGCCTGGGGCGGGAGGGCGTCTAAGGTCTGGTTCAACGTCTGCTCGCCGCCGACCGGCGCGCCCGCGATCCAGAGCGACGCCGTGCCCACGTCAAACTTCAACGCCTCGTTCTTCAATTCACGCACCCCCGTCCCTTCAAACAAATTCTGCCCGCGCCAGTACCACGCGTCCCAGTTGCCCTTCACCACGAACGTCGGCGCAACCTGAGCCAGACGCGTCAAACAACTGCGCAACACGGGGAGACCCGCGGGCGAGTTGATGGAATCGCCCGTGAAGACGATGAGGTCGGGTCGCTCGGCGGCAATCGCGTCGGGCAGGTGCTCTTCGAGTCGCGCTTCCGGGTCGCTGTGCAGATCGGAGATGTGTGCGAGGCGGATGGGGCGCGTGCCGGGCGGGAGTTTCGCCGACACGATGCGCACGCGCGTGACGGAGAGCCAGTAGGGTTCGACGAAGTAGCCGTAGGCCATGCACAGGACGCCGACGGCGGCCAGCGTCAACACGATGCGTTGTAGCCATAGCTGTGCGCAGGTGGGCGCGCTCTTGAGCCGTTTCGCGCGACGCAGCAGGATGCGGACGAGCGCCGCCGCCGCGAGCAAATAGACGAGGGCGACGGAGCAGAGAAAGAGCAGCAGCACGAAGTCTTCCATCGTATGAGCCGTTAAACCTTTCGCGCGTTGTGACGCTGTCGGATATGTAGCCCGTTTAACGCCGCGACGTTTAGGCGCGTTCCGTTTATCGCGCGACCTGCCGCTAGTTCATCACTTCGTTAATCAACAAGGTGAGGGCGTTGTCTTGCAGCGTCTTGTTGTTTTGGAGTTCGCTGTGGAGGTCGCAGGCGAAGACGCCGTAGGCGATGGGGAGCGGCGTGTTGAAGAAGGGGCTGCGGCGCGGCGCGTCGAGCCTCTCGCCGAGCAGCGAGCGTCGCGTAACGCGGCCGTCGCCCGGTTCGTACATCGCGCGGATGACATCCCTGCGTTTGATCTTGCGCCCCTGCATATCGCGCAACTCGCGCGGCTCGGTGAGGGTGCGCCAGCGCCCGCGCCGTTCGTCGCGCATGATGACGGGCGCGTTCAGAGTCTCTTCGCAGTCGCCGCCGAAGACGTAGAGCGCGACCGGGAAAGTCCCGGCCGTGTCGGCCGGCGCGTGCGCGTCGAGGGCTGCGTGGAAGCGGCGCGCGCGCGTGAGGGCGGCGGCGAAATAGGCGTCGAGTTCGGCGAGCGTGGCGCGGTGGGGCGTGCCTTCCTCATCGCGCACCTCGCCGCGCTGGTAACGCGCGCGAAACTCGTCGTCGTTGATCGGCGACCACTTGTACTTGCGCCACACTTCGGGGTCGTAAAAATCGAGTTCGAGCGGCGCGAGGTTTTGATCCAGAAAGCGCACGGCTTCAGGGTGCGGCAGCAGTTGGTAGATCGAGGGGATGGTCACGGCGTCTTCGCGCGAGAGCTTGTTCAGGAGACGAATGCGGCGGCGCAGTCCCTCGTTGATCGAGTAGCCTTCGAGCAGCGTGGCGAAAGCCTCCATCGTGCCCTCGTTGGGCGTGCCGAACATGAAGATTTTTTTGATGTGGCGCGCGCCCGCCCACGCGGGCTCGGGCGCGGCGTCGCCTTCGGGCAAACCGGCGTCGCCGTACATCGCCGCGTAGCGCGCGACGAGGCCGCCCATCGAATGCGCGACGATGTTGAAGCGCAGGTCGGGGCGACCCAGTTTGCGTTTCAACTCCTCGATGCGTCGAAAGAGCAGTTGCGCCGACTCGACGTTGTCGCGCCGCCAGTCGTAGGGAAAGACGTAGAAGGTGTCGCGGTCGCCTTCGGGCGGCGGGTTGTCCCAGTCGCCGTCGCGGTAGTCGCCGAAGCGGCGCAGCGCGTTCAAGAGTTCGTAATAGACGTAAATGTCCGGGGCGAGGCGCGCGAGTTTGGCCGTCTCGACGATGCGTTCGGCGACGAGTTCGTCGCGGTTCGCGGCGAGGTCGGGCGAGGTCGGCAGGCTCAGGCCATCGGTCGAGGAGCGAAAGGCCGAAGGCCAGACGACCTCGCGCGTGCGCCGGTTCATCAGTTGCGACCCGAGTATGCCGGGGATGACGATGACGGGGGTCTTGTCTTTGCGTGCGCGCGCCGGGGCAAATATGCGTTCGAGATCGGGCGTGCGCCGCGCGCCGCAACCCGCGCTCGCCGTCGCCAGCGCGACGACGAGAGTGATGATTGATGAGTGATGAGTGATGAGTATAAACCTACGGCGATTTGTCTTTTTACTCATAACTCATTACTCATCACTCATCACTTCTTTGTCGTTCCAACGGCGGTTGATCAAACTCGCGACGAAGCCCGCGCCGAAGCCGTTGTCTATGTTGACGACCGTGACGTTCGAGGCGCAGGAGTTGAGCATGCCGAGCAGCGCGGCGACGCCGCCGAACGACGCGCCGTAGCCGATGCTCGTCGGCACGGCGACGACGGGCACTGAAACCAGCCCCCCGACGACGCTCGGGAGCGCGCCCTCCATCCCGGCCGCGACGACGATGACGCGAAACGAGCGCAGGCGTTCGTGTTCGGCGAACAGGCGGTGGATGCCCGCCACGCCCGCGTCCCAGATGCGCGCCACGCGGTTGCCCATCGCTTCGGCCGTCAAAGCCGCCTCTTCGGCCACGGGGATGTCGCTTGTGCCGGCCGTGACGATGCCGACCTCGCCCACGCCAAGCTCCGTCGGGTCGCGCCGGATGCGAATCAGACGCGCCGACGCGTGCCACTCGGCGTCGGTCGCGATGTTGCGCACCTCGCCGTAAGTCTCCGCGTCCGTGCGCGTGACGAGGACGTTCGGCGAGCGCGCGACGAGGCGTTCGACGATCTCGCAGATTTGCGTGCGCGACTTCCCCGCCCCGAAGACGACTTCGGGAAAACCCTGCCGCGTCGCCCGCGCGTGGTCAATGCGCGTGTGTTCGATGTTTTCGTAATGAAGGTTGGCGAGCCGCCGCGCCGCCTCCGCCGTCTCCATGTCGCCCGTCCGGTGCGCGCCGAGCAGTTCTTCTATTTCGCTTAAATTCATCTTGTCTCGAACTAACCGTTCCGTCCGTCTTTCGCGCCATTCTAGCATCGAACGCTCGCGCGCTCGCAATTTGCCGCGCCCCGCCCCGGCTCAACGATCCCGCATTCAGACCGACGGCGCGCGGGCTGGCCGCGTAGTGTAAACTTCGGGTGGTGGCGTTAGCTGCGCTCTGCAAACGCTCTCTATCATTGACGAAGGAGAAACTCATGGCGCTTTTCATCGAGCGGTATTTTGCCATCACTATGCTGGCCGTGGGTCTGTCACACATCGTCCTGGCGCGACAGTGGCGCGACTTCTTCCTGCGGCTGAAAGCGACGGGCGTGGCCGGAATCATCATCGCCATGTTCACCTTTCCGCTCGGCCTGCTGATCGTGCTCGGGCATAACATCTGGGTGTTTGATCTGCCCGTCATCGTCACCGTCTGCGGCTGGGGCATGACCCTCAAGAGCGCGACTTACGCGCTCGTTCCCGGTCAAGCCGAGCGCATGATTCCGGCGGGCGCAAACGCCCACCGGAAATACGCGGCGGCGGGCTTCGTGGCGTTAGCCATCGGCGCGCTTTTGCTTTACCATTCATTTTTCCGCGCGGCGTGAGATTCGCGCCCGAGCGCGGCACGGCTTATGGAACTGACTGTCGCCATCACGGGCGCTTCGGGCGCGCTCTACGCACACCGCACGCTCTATTATCTGGCATCGAGCGGCGTGGTCGAACGGATCAATTTGATCATGTCGGAGGCGGCGCACACGGTCGCGCGCGTCGAACTCGGCGCGAACCTGCATGGCGGCGACGCGCGCACGATCAACGAATGGGTCGGCCTTGCGCCGGAGTCGAAACTGATTCGCGTGCATCGCCTCGACAACATGGCGGCGACGCCCGCCTCCGGCTCTCACCCGCAGGCCGGCATGATGATCGTCCCGTGTTCGATGGGCACGCTCGGCGCAATCGCTTCGGGGGCGGGCACGAACCTGATTCACCGCGCGGCCGACGTGACTTTGAAGGAAGGGCGCAAGCTCGTCATCGTGCCGCGCGAGACGCCTTACAACGCGATTCATCTCGAAAACATGCTGCGACTCTCGCGCGCCGGGGCGCGCATCCTGCCCGCCAGTCCGGGCTTCTATCATCGCCCGCAGAGCATCGAAGAGTTGGTTGATCATCTGGTCTTCCGCCTGCTCGATCAATTCGGCGTGCCCCACTCGCGGCGCACCGAGTGGCGGGGCGACCCGACTGCGACGACAGATACGACGGACGCGACCGTCGCCGCCGACGGCGACTAAACGGGCGGGCGTTTCTCAATGACTTCCGAATTAACCAACACGACGACGGCGCACAGCATCCGCACGACGCTCGAAATGATCAAGATCGAGCACACGCTTTTCGCGCTGCCCTTTGCCCTGCTCGGCGCGGTGCTCGCGGCGCGCGGGTTGCCGTCCCTGTGGCAGTTGCTCTGGATCACACTGGCGATGGTGGGGGCGCGCTCCGCCGCGATGGCCTTCAACCGCATCGCCGATCACCGTTACGACGCGGCCAACCCGCGCACCGTGGGGCGCGCCATCCCGGCCGGGTTGCTCTCTCTGAAATTCGCTTGGGCGTTCACGTTTGTCTCGGCCGCGCTCTTTTTCGTCGCGGCGGCGATGTTGAACCGCCTGACGCTCGTGCTCGCGCCCGTCGCGCTCGCCAGCGTGTTGCTCTATTCGTACACGAAGCGTTTCACGTCGCTCTCGCATCTCGCGCTCGGGTGGTGTCTGGCAATCGCGCCGACGGGCGCGTGGATCGCCGTGCGGGGCGCGATTGATAGCTTCGTGCCGCTCCTGCTCTCGCTCGTCGTAATGCTCTGGACGGCCGGATTCGACGTGCTCTACGCCTGTCAGGATTACGACTTCGACCGCAGCGCGGGCCTGCGCTCGATCCCGGCGCGCGTCGGCATCCCGCGCGCGCTCTGGATTTCGCGCCTGCTCCACGCCGGGGCGTTCTTCGCGCTCGTCGCGCTCTACCTGACGGCGACGCCCGGCGCGCTCGCGCTCTTCGGCGTCCTGGCGACCGGCGCGCTGCTCGTCTATCAACACTCGCTCGTGCGCGCCGACGATCTCAGCCGCCTGAACGCCGCGTTCTTCACGACGAACGCTTTCGTCAGCGTGATACTTTTCGTCACCTTCGGCGGCGCAGTGTTCTTAAGGAAGCTATAAGTCTTCGTCGTCCGGCCGATGAGCCGGGAGGGAGAGATTAACCATGAGTGCAACTTTAACTTCCACCGAACGCGAGCCGCTCGTGATCCACTTCAGCCCGGTCTTAAAGAAAATGAGCGAGCAGGAGTTCTACGAGTTCTGCCAGCTTAATCGGGATTTGCGCCTCGAACTCACCAGCGAAGGAGACCTCATCATTATGCCTCCGACGGGTAGCAAGACTGGCATACGCAATTCAAGATTGAACTTAAGGCTCGCAGGTTGGGCGGAAAAAGATGGTACGGGGCAAGCGTTCGACTCATCAGCAGGCTTCATGCTCCCAAACAGCGCGAAGCGTTCGCCGAATTTCGCGTGGGTCAGTAACGAACGGTGGAATGCTTTAACCGAAGAGGAGCAGGAAGAATTTGCTCCTCTCTGCCCCGACTTCGTCGTCGAACTTCGCTGGCGCACGGACATGCTCGTCAACCTTCAACACAAGATGGAAGAGTACATGGCGAACGGCGCGCAACTCGGCTGGCTCATAGACCCGCAGGAGCGACGGGTGTACGTCTATCGCCCCGGCGCGGCCGTCGAGGGGTTGGACGACCCGCGCGCCGTCCCCGGCGAGCCGTTACTGCGCGGGCTGGAGCTTGAGTTGCAGGAAATCTGGGACTGACAAATCGAAATAACGAACATGAATTTTTCACACGACCCGAAACTGAACAGCATCGCCGCGAAGGTGGAAGCGGGCGCGCGCCTGTCTTTCGACGAGGGGCTGGATTTGTATGCGACCGACGATCTGGCCGCGCTCGCTAAACTGGCCGACACGGTTCGTCGTCGCCTGCACGGGCGGCGCACCTACTACAACGTCAACCGGCATTTCAATTACACGAACGTCTGCTACGCCGACTGCAAGTTCTGCGGCTTCTACCGCACGCCGCGCATGCCCGACGCCTACACGCACAACGTCGAAGAGGCCGTCGGGGTCGCGGGCAAGGCGGTGGCAGAGGGCGCGACCGAGTTGCATATCGTCGGCGGGTTGAACACAAAGCTGCCGTTCAAGTACTACACGGACTTGCTCGCGAGTCTGAAACGCGCTTACCCGCGCCTGCACCTGAAAGCCTTCACGATGGTCGAACTCGACCACATGGCCGACTTCTACAAGATGCGCGACGAGGACGTGATCGAACAGTTGAAAGAGGCGGGGATGGATTCGTGTCCCGGCGGGGGCGCGGAGATTTTCCGCGAGCCGACGCGCTCGCGTATCTGCGCGCACAAGACGGACGCCGAACGCTGGCTCGCGCTCTCCGGCAAAGTTCACGCCGCCGGTTTGCGCACTAACGCGACGATGCTCTACGGCCACATCGAATCCATCGAAGATCGCGTGGATCACTTCGTGCGCCTGCGCGAGCAGCAGGACGCTTCGGGCGGCTTCCAGTGTTTCATCCCGCTCGCCTTTTACCCCGAAGGCACGAAACTCTCCGCCTGCCCCGGCCCGTCGGGCGTGGATTCGTTGAAGACCATCGCCGTCTCGCGTCTCATGCTCGACAACTTCGCGCACGTCAAAGCCTACTGGGTGATGCTCGGCAAGCGGCTCGCGCAGGTCGCTCTCCACTACGGCGCGAACGACCTCGACGGTACGATCACCGAGGGCGGCGAACTCAGCGAAAGCTACTCGGTCGAATCGAACAACGAAGTGAAGATGAACAAGAACGAGATCGCCGCGCTCATCGAAGACGCCGGTTTCGAGGCCGTCGAGCGCGACACGCTCTACCGTCCCGTAGAGGAGATGACCGCGGCATGATTAAAGCCCGGCGCGCTTTCGGCACTTGAACTTGATGACTCAGGCAACGCCTTTCGACACCGAACCGACGAAGCGGTTCACGGAGCGCGCGGCGAACTACGCCGCGTACCGCCCGAAGTATCCGGCGGCGATTGTGGAGTTCATGCGTGCGGAGTTGGGCTTGAACGCGTCTTCGGTGGTCGCCGATGTCGGGGCGGGGACGGGCATCTGGACGGAGATGTTGTTGCGTGCGGGCGGCTGTCTCAGGGTTTTCGCCGTCGAGCCGAACGACGCGATGCGCGCCGAGGCCGAAAAATCTCTCGGCGACTTTCCCGGCTTCAAGAGCGTCAACGGCGAGGCGGAGGCGACGACGCTTCTCCCCGCGAGCCTCGATTTCGTCACGGCGGCGCAGGCGTTCCACTGGTTCGACGCGCGACGTGCGCGGGCAGAGTTCGCACGCATTTTGAAGCCGGACGGGTGGGTGGTTTTGCTGTGGAACATGCGCCGCATAGAGACAACGCCGTTCCTCGTCGAACTCGAACGAATACTGCGCGTCTACGGCACGGACTACGAGCGCGTCGCCGCCGATAATCCCGGCGCGGAGTTGATGGAGGAGTTTTTCCCGCGCGGCTACGGCACGCGGAGTTTCGCGCACGAGCAGGTGTTGGATTATGAAGCCCTGCGCGGCCGCTGGCTGTCGGCCTCATACGTGCCGCTCGCGGGGCATCCCAATCACGAGCCGATGTTCGACGCGCTCCGCCGCGCTTTCGACGAGCACCAACGCGGAGGCGTAGTTTCTATCGAATACGAAGCGATGGTTTATTACGGCCAACTCATCTGATCCGGCGGGCGACGCGACCGACTGGACGGCGCAACCTTTTACAGCATGACGAGAAAATTCAACATCCCCATCCGCGCGACGATGAGCGGCGCGCTGATACTGTTCGTGCTGGCGGCGTCGGCCGCGGATGCTCTCGCGCAGAAACGTCCGCGCGCGAAGGGCGCGGCGGCGGCGGCGACAACAAGAGCGAAGACGAGCGCGCCGCCGCGTTTCGATGATTACCCGGCGCGGGAAGTCTACACAGGTCGCATCGCCCCCGTAATTTTGGACACAAAGCGGGCGCGTCGGTTTCGCAGCAGGTTGAGGGAAGATTCGCGGCAGGGAGTAAACTTCGCCGGTCACTACTCGGTCGTCTTCTGGGGTTGCGGCACGGGCTGCGCGCAGTTGGCCGTGGTTGACGCCAAGACGGGCAGGGTCTACTGGCCGCCCATAGACTACATGGACATCCCCAGTCCACCCGAGGACGCGGCGACCCCGCACCCGAACTTCCGCGCCGACAGCAAACTGCTCGTGCTTACGCGCGACCGTTACGACGGACGCGGCGGCTATACGGCCTACTATTACCTGTTCGATAAAAACCGCTTCCGGCTGCTGCGCCGGGCGGAAGAGAGACATCCCGATTCGGAAAGTTCGCCCGAGCAATAATATTCACATTTATGACGACACAAACCATCACCGTCGCGCACTCGCCCGACTCCGACGACGCCTTCATGTTCTACGGCCTCGCCACCAACAAACTCGACACCGGAAGTTTGCGCTTCACGCACGTGCTCGAAGACATCCAGAGCTTGAACGAGAAGGCCATGCGCGGCGTCTACGACGTGACGGCCATCAGCTTTCACGCCTACGCCTACATCTCCGACAAGTACGCACTCCTGCCGCACGGCGCGAGCATCGGCGACAACTACGGCCCCATCGTCGTCTCGCGCGAGAAGTTCAAAGCGGAAGAGATCGCGTCTCTGAAAGTGGCCGTGCCGGGGAAACTGACGAGCGCGTTCCTCGCCCTGAGCATCTGCTCGCCCGGTTTCCAATACGAGGTCGTGCCATTCGACAAGATCATCGAGGCGGTGCAGGAGGGGCGCTGTGATGCGGGGCTGCTCATCCACGAGGGACAGCTTTTCTACCAGTCGCTCGGCCTGCACAAAGTTTTAGACCTCGGCGAGTGGTGGCACGAGCGCACGGGGCTGCCGCTGCCGATGGGCGGCAACGTCATCCGCCGAGACCTCGGCGCGGAGACGATCTCGCGGGTCTCGAAGTGTCTCCACGACAGCATCCGCTACTCGCTCGACAACCGCGCCGACGCGCTGGAATACGCGATGCAGTTCGCGCGCGACATGGAGCCGGAACTGGCCGACCGCTTCGTCGGGATGTGGGTCAACGAACTGACGCTCGACTACACCGAGCGCGGGCGCGCGGCCGTCCAACGCCTCCTCGACGAGGGCGCGGAGCGCGGCGTCATCCCGCACCGCGTCAAGGTCGAGTTCGTACAGTGAGCGGAAAGTGAGCGGTGAGCGGTGAGCAATAAGCAGTAAAAGATAAGGTTTTGACTGCTCACCGCTCACTTTTCGCTGGCAACACGCGCCCGCGCAGCCGCATCTTAAATTTTCACAAAGGGGTCGCTCGGCTCTCTTCGAGCGGCGGGCAGCAATCTGACGCAGTTTCCTCAGAGAAAATTTATGAAAAGCTCTCGTTTGTTATTCTCCGCGCTGGCTACTCTCGTGTTGACGTTGGCCGCCGCGCTGCCCGCTCCGGCACAGCAGGTTTCGACGGCTTCGACCGCCGCGCCCGCGGCCTCGACGGCGGGCGTTGATGTCGAACGCATCATCCGCGAGTTCACGACCAAAGAGGCGTTGTTTCGTTCCGCGTTCAATCAGTACAGTTTCAAGCGCGAGGCCATCGTGCAGACCATCGGGATGGGCGGGCAGATTTCCGGCGAGTATCGCCGCGTCTCGCGCTTCGTCTTTGACGACAGCGGCAGGCAGTACGAGAAGATCGAGTTGTTCCCGCTCTCGACGCTGACAGACCTCGAATTGACGGCGGAAGACCTCGAAGATTTCAGCGGCGTGCAGACCTTCGCCCTCGAACCCTCGAAGATCAACCTCTACAACATCAATTACGTCGGCAAAGAGAAGATCGACGAGTTGAACCTGCACGTCTTCGACGTGGCGCCGAAGGTGACGCCCGACCCGAAGAAGACGAAGGAGCGTTTCTTCAAGGGGCGCATCTGGGTTGACGATCAGGATTTGCAGATCGTGAAGGTGCGCGGCAAGAGCATCCCTGAAAAGAAGAACTCGCGCTACCCGACTTTTGATACCTACCGCGAACAGATAGACGGCAAGTTCTGGTTTCCCACTTACACCTACGCCGACGAGGAACTGGTTTTCGACAACGGCGGGGTCATACGCATGCGCATGCGCATCACCTTCTCCGACTTCGCGCGACCGCGCGCCAAGGTGAAAGTGATTGACGAGGGGCAGGACATCATCCCCGACGCCGCGCCCACTCCGACGCCGAAGAAACCTTAAAGTTGCGCCGGGCGCAGATCGAAAGTCTAAGGCCGCCGCGAAGCGCTTTGCTTCGCGGCGGCCTTAGACTTTCGGCAACTCGCTTACTTTCGTCCCAATTCTTCCGCCACGCGCGCGCGCACCTCGTCCGCGAGGCGTTTAACGTCTTCGTCCGTCGAGAGTCCTTTAGTTTCGACCGGCGGGAGGATGACCATCTCAATCGTGCCGGGGCGCGCCGTGCCCTCGCCTTTGCCCATCAGCCTGTCGGTGTTTTTCATCGCCACCGGCACGACGCTCACGCCCGTCTCAATCGCCATGTAAAACGCGCCTTTCTTGAACGGCAGCAGTTCGCCGGGGCGTGCGCGCGTGCCCTCGGCGAAGACGCCGAAGGAGACGCCGGAGCGGATGTGTGCGGTGGCCGCGCGCACGGTCGAGAGCGCGCGCTCGCGGTTGGAGCGGTCAATCGCCATGATGTTCACGAAGCCCATGCCGAAACCGAGGATGGGCACTTTCAGCAACTCTTTTTTTGCGAACAGCCCGATGCGCCGCCCCGTGTAGGCGAAGAGCGTCGCCGTATCGAGATAGGAGCGATGGTTGGCGATGAAGATATAGGTCTGTTGCGGGTCGAGATGTTCCAGCCCGCGCACGCGCACGCGCATCCCACTCAGGCGCAGCCATTGACGCGCGCCCCACATGGCAATCGGGTAGAGCGACTCGCGCCTGCCCGCGAGCCACGCGATTAGCAGCCCCGGCGGCGCGAAGATGAGCAGCAGCGCGCCCGCGACGAACAGAATCCACCAGTGGTGCAGGCGGCCGAGAAGCGTCGGGCGCGTCTTCGCGGATTCGGCCGCGTCGCGCCCGACGTGCGCCTGCTGCGCGGCGGCGGCGGCGGTGCGCGACGCGCCTGCCTCTGTGCTAGACTCGACGCCTGCACGTACACGTTCCGTCTCAAACAATTTTGGTGAAAGAGAATCAGGCATGTCTCGCTCCGTTCTCAGATTCGTACTCTCTACTTTTGTCGCCGCGCTCCCGTTTCTGTTCTGCTCAGGCGGCGTCGCTTCGTCCGTCCAGGCCCAAACTCGCCGCGCGCCCGCTCAAGCGAAGCGCGTCGCCGCCGTCGCGTCGCCGCCGTCGCCCGCCTCAATACTCGGCTTCACACCGGGCGACGACCGCACGATGGCCGACTGGAAACAGATCGTCAACTACTTCACGCGCCTCGACGCGGCGAGCGAACGCGTCCGGGTGCAGACGCTCGGGCAGACGACTCTGGGACGCCCGCTCGTCGTCGCCCTGATCAGCGCGCCAGAGAATATACGCAATCTGGCGAAGTACCAAGACATCCAACGCCGCCTCGCAGACCCGCGCCTCGCGCTCGCGGAGGCCGAGCGCGAGACGTTGACGAGCGAGGGCAAAACCGTCGTCGTCATCTCCTGCTCGATCCACTCGACCGAGATCGTCGCCTCGCAGATGTCCATGCAGCTCGCCTACGAGTTGGCCTCGGCCGAAGATGCGGCGACGCGCGAGATTTTACAGAACACGATCCTCCTGCTCATCCCCGCCGCCAACCCCGACGGCGTGGACATCGTCGCCGACTGGTATCGTAAAACTCTCGGCACGCCCTACGAGGGCACGGAGCCGCCCGAGCTTTATCACCACTACGCCGGGCACGACAACAACCGCGACTGGTTCATGCTCAATTTGAAGGAGACGCAGATGATCACGCGTCTCTTCTGGCGCGAGTGGTTTCCGCAGATAGTTTATGACGTGCACCAGCAGGGCGCGACGGGGTCGCGTTTCTTCGTCCCGCCCTTCTTCGATCCGCCGAACCCGAACATCCCGCCGCTCCTGCTGCGCGAAGTCGGCCTCATCGGCCACAAGATCGCCGCGGACTTGCAGGCCGCGGGGCAGCGGGGCGTCATCACCAACGCGCTCTACGACACGTGGTGGCACGGCGGCTTTCGCACCGCGCCCTATTATCACAACTCCGTCGGCATCCT
>DATHAZ010000103.1:0-26746 GCA_035296445.1 Pyrinomonadaceae bacterium
GGAGTTGACCCAGTTGACCACCGACTGGTGATTGACGCCGAGCACGCGCCCGATGCGGCGAAAGTTAGTGCCTTCCAAGTACAGGCGCACTGCTTCACGCTTCGTCTCTTCCGGATAGCCGAGCGGCTTTGGCTCTGGCGTGTAGATGCGCTGACACTCTTTGCACTGGTAACGCTGGCTGCCGGTGCGGGTATGGCCGGATTTAGTCTGCTGCTCTGATGATGCACAATGTGGACATTGAATCATGCACACAGCTTATCATCGGCGGCTATGATTTAGACACTCCCCCAAAAAAGACCCAAACGTGTGAGCGTCGTTAGCGGGTTTCCGTTTCCACAGGATAATTCGCTTCGACACAGGCAATTTGTTTGAGATACCCCGCCGCCGCCGAGATACTTGCGATACTTATTTTTTAGGGCGCCCACCCCGTAGGCTCGAAAATTTTTACGAGTCGTTAAAATCTAAACGATAAGAAGGATATTTGTCGGTGCGTCCGCGCGTCTCACTTCCGCGTGTAACCCGAAGGATAACTGATCTCGGCATCGGCTTCGGGGGCTTCGATTTTGATGCGATGGAAGCCTTTGCCCGCGTGGGTCGAGAGATAGGTCAGTGCAAACTGGCGCGAGAGCCTGTCGGAGAGTTGGCGCAGGAAGGGGTCGAAGCTGACGGGCGCGCCCGTGCCCTGAAAAAATGCTTTGCCGCCGGTTTCCTGCGTGAGGCGCGCGAGCGAGCCTTGCGCGTTACTGACCAACGCCATATTGCCGCCCGAGGCCACGGTCGGCGCGTAGATGGCGTAGATCGCCACACTGCGCCGTTGCGCCTCGCTGATGGCACGGTCGAGGTCTGTGCTCTGGGTGGGGGAAGAACTGTTGAAGCCGTGAGACAGATCGAGACCGTCGGAGATGACGAGGACGGCGCGGCGCGTCCCGAGCGGCACGCCGCCGTAACGCTTCAGCGAATCGTAAATCTGCACGTAAGGATTGTAGGGCGCGGCGCTGGCCGAGCCGATGGGAACGCGCAAGGCTCTGGCGGCGCGTTCGAGGTCGGTCGTAAACTTTTGCCTCAGTTGAAGCGAACCGGTGCGCAGGTAGCCGACCTGGACGAGCGTGCCTTGCGGCAGGCGGCGGATGAATGCTGCGAGGCCTTCGATCTCCAGGCCGATGGACGAGATGAGATCGTCTTGAATGAGCAGGGACAGTGCGAGGGGCGCACGGTCGGCGGCGCTGCGCGTCGAAAGCAACTCTTGCCGTTCGCCGTCTTCGGTGACGATGAAATTGACCGTCCGCAGTTCTTCGCTGGTCGAAGGCTGCTCGCGCAGTCTGAGCGTCACCGGGATCGTCACCGGGCGCACGCTGCGAGTCACGTCCGGGCGGTGCGCGCCGTTCCCGTCGCCCTTCTGCACGCCCGGATTCATGCGCGCACCGGCGTGCGCACCGGCGGCGCAGGCCAGCGCGAGCAGCAAGAGCAGAGTCAACCCCGGCGGCAGTCCTTTTTTCATCATGTCTCCTGTGTACCTTGTCGCTTTCCGCTTCGACAAGGCATTATATCGCTTGACAGTCTCGAAGCGAAGAACACTTTACATGAGCGATAAACGCAACCGCCGCCTTTCCGTCAAAGAGCGCACGACGCTTTTCTTCCTACAGTTCGCGCCGTGGCTCGCCTTTCTGGTCATCGCGCTGCCCGCGCCGCTCTATTTCCTGTTCCGTTATTTCAACGCCGCGACCGGCTCTGAGGCGGGCGAGTTCATGCTCATCGCCATGTCCACGCTCGCGGGCGGCGCGATCCTCGGCCTCTTCGCGGTCGTCCTGCTCTACCTCTATCGCCGTCAATGGGAGAAGAAGTTGCGCAACCGTCTGGCCGCCGACGGCGTGACGAGCGACGAGTTGCAGTGGTTCGAGGGTGAACTGACGAAGGCCGAGCGGCGCACGTTGCGCGAGATCGAAGGGCGCAATCTGCTGCTGGCCGACGCTTACCGCGAGACGCTCGCCGCTCGCCTGACCGCGACACGCGTGGCCGCCAACGCCAGACGCGAAGCCCTCGCCGTCGAACGCCGGATGCAAAACACCTCGCAGCTCCAATCGTCGGGACGCGCGACGCTCGAACAGGACTTAAGAAGCGACCGCGAGCGGCTCGGGCGAATTGAAACGGAGGCCGCCGCGCGGCGGGCGCAGGCCGAAGCGCGCCTGCTCATGATCGAAGCGGCGGCCGGTCGAGACGCGAGCGACGAAGAGACGCGCGTCGCACTCCAACGTCTCGAACTGGCGGAAGCGCAAGTTCCCTACCCGCTCGAAACCGCGCGGCTCGAACGCGAGGCGCGCGAGCAGGTCGAGCAGGAATTGCGCGCGAACAAACAACTCGCCCTGGGAGAGACCGGCGAACGTCACAAAGGACAACAAGCGGGAGGCGATGGTTAAGCGGGCATTTCAGAATTACAAACAACGACTTCATACGTCATCCTTTGCGCCTCTGGCGTGAGATTAATTTCTCGCCGGAGGCGCAAAGCTACTTAAGGAAGATTGAGCTAATCAACGTAAGTAATCAGTTGTTCAATTCCTCCAGACGCCGTTCCATATCAGCGAGTTGATAAACGCCGTCGGCGACGCGCACGGCGTAGCCTTCGGCGACGAGCGCGCGGTTGCCGAGTCCCGCGTCGGGTCTGGAGAGGCCGGTGACTTTCGCCAGTTCGCCGCGCAGCGTCATCCCCGCGCCGTCGAGAAACGCGCGCGCCACCTCGCGCAAAGCAACCTCGCGCTTAACCTTCGCTTTTAACTCCGCGCCGAAACGCGCCTCCGCCAACGTCCAGATGTAGGTGAACCAGGGCTCGTACATCACATCGCAGGGAATCACTTTGAGCGTGCGCTGTAATTCGTCGAGGGCGCGCGTCAGGCGCACGCGCTCCCCCATCCCGGCCGCCGACCTCAGATCGCACGAAGCCATTTCCCACTCGCGGCGCAAAATTTTCAACACCGCCCTCGCCTCTTCCGACAGGCGCACCCCCTCCTCTCTGCGCGACACGCCCCACAGCGCGTTGAGATGCGGCACGAGTCGCGGCGCGACGAAGAGCGTGCGTGCCTTCGCGAGTTTCGCGTAGTAGACGCGACCGCGCCGCATGATCTCGTCCTTGAGCAACCACGTCTGGCTGCTCTCCGGGTCTTTCTGCACGTTGCGCGGCATGTGCGCGTCCCTGCGTCCGCAGACGCTCACGTAGAGCGACGCGCCCGGCCGCCGCGCGTCCGTCATAGCCGCGCAAAAGCCCGCCCGCTCGATCAACGTCTCGGCCTCAGCAGCCGTCTCCACGCGTCGTTCCGGTTCGCGCCGCCACATCCGGTCGCGATAAGTTTCGATCTCTTCCGGCAACTGCTCGTTGACGCTCACAAGCTCTCCATCCCTGCGAAAATTGGAACTACTCAAACCCGCTCCACGCTAACGAAAACGCTTTCGCCACGCCAGACCCTGGTTTCAAAGTGACTGACTGAATTCTATCAAGCTGACCGGAGACCTTCCCACATCCCTGAGCCGGTTATTAAAAACGGCGGGTTTCGCCGGCTTTTTTATCCATTGCTATCATCTGTTCGCCGTGGCACAGTCATTGCCCAACCACTCAGCGGGCCGCGCTTCGGATGCAGCCGCAGGCCGTTCTCAAATTCTTACCGGAAGTCGTTTCCCAACATGGACAATAGATTGAAATTTATTAAACGCTATTCTTTTGTTACAAGGCTCGCGGCCTTCACGCTGCTCGCAACGCTGTGCGTTTCGTACACCCACACGAGCACGACGAGCGCGAGTTCGGGGCAGAACCGAAATGATAAAGTCGCCGCGGACTTGCGTGATAAAATCGGCAAGGCCAGAAACGGCGAGTACCTGAATGTCATCCTCCAACCCGGCGGCGACTGGAGCCACTCGCTCGACTCCGAGATCGCGTACCAGAACGGCCGCACGTCGCGCAGGTTTACAAACTTCCGTGCGCGCGCCCTCACGCTCCCCGCGCCCGCCGTACAAGCCCTCGCCAATCGCGCCGACGTTGAATACATCTCCCTCGACCGCGAAGTGAAACAACTCGGCCACCTGACGCTCACGACCGGCGCGGACGCCGCCCGCGGCATGGGCGGCGCGACCCCTCTCGACGGCTCGAACGTCGGCATCGTCGTGATAGATTCCGGCATTGACCCCGGCCACGTCGCCTTTACCGACAACACAAAAAAATCGCGCGTCGTCTACCAGCAAGACTTCACCGGCGAAAACCGCACCGACGATCCCTACGGCCACGGCTCGCACGTCGCCGACCTCGCCGCCGGCAACGGCGAAGTATCGCACGAGGCTTACCGCGGCGTCGCCTCCAATGCGAAGATCATCAACCTGCGGGTGCTCAACTCTCTGGGGCGCGGCACGACCTCGAACTTACTGAGCGCGCTCGACTGGGTTTTGACTAACCGCGCCAACCCTACTTACAGGATCAAAGTCGTCAACATGAGTCTCGGCACGTCCGCCATAGATTCTTACAAGTACGATCCGCTCTGCCGGGCGGCGCGCCGTCTGGTGGACGCAGGCATCGTCGTGGTCGCGGCGGCGGGCAACGAAGGCAGAGACAGCGACGGCCGTAAGATTTACGGCCAGATTCACTCGCCCGGTAACGAGCCTTCCGTCATCACCGTGGGCGCGGCCAACAGTCTCGGCACTAATTCCCGCGCCGACGACATCATGACTTCTTACAGTTCTCGCGGCCCGACGCGTAGTTTCTGGACAGACTCCGCCGGCACGAGGCATTACGACAACCTGATCAAACCGGACATGGTCGCGCCCGGCAACAAGCTCATCGCGGCGCAGTCGGCGGGCAACTATCTCGTCGCAAACAATCCCTCGCTCGACGCGAACGTCAGCAGCAACCCCGCGAAGGAAGGGATGTATCTCTCCGGCACTTCGATGGCCGCGCCCGCCGTGGCCGGAGCCGCCGCGCTGCTCCTGCAAGCCAACCCTTCGCTTACACCCAACCTTACCAAAGCGATCTTGATGTACACGGCGCAGCCGCTCAACGGGTTCGACCATTTCGAGCAGGGCGCGGGGCAGATCAACATCGAAGGCGCGATGCGTCTCGCACGCGCCATGCGCACTGACGTGTCAACCGCCGCGCTCTCCCTCGGCGCGCCGCTGCTCTGCGACACCTGCGCCCTTCCCGCGCCGCAAACGACAATCTCGAATCATACCTTCCAGTGGTCGCAGGGAATCATCCTCGACCACGCCTATGCCACCGGCTCCAATCTCGTTACCCGTTACCAGAAGATGTACGACCTCGGCGTGCTGGTCGGCGACGGCACGATAGAGCGGAACGGAGTGCTGGTCGGCGACGGCGTCCTGGTAGGTGACGGCGTGCTCGTCGGCGACAGCATTCTCACGAGTTCCGGTACGACCATCGGCGAGGGCACGTTCCTGTTCAGTTCGGGCGTGCTGGTCGGTGACGGCGTACTGGTCGGAGATGGCGTGCTCGTCGGAGACGGTGTGCTCGTGGGCGACGGCGTCCTTGTAGGTGACGGCGTGCTCGTCGGCGATCTCGTTTCACAGGCTCTCACAGCGATGCTTAACGGCGACAACACGCGCTGCATGGCGGTGGTGAAAGACACTTCCCCGACGAATCTGACGGCCTCGGTCGCCTCTCACACTCAAATCAACCTCGCGTGGGTTGATAACAAGAGCGACGAGACCGGCTACAAAATCGAACGCTCGACCAACGGCACGACCTTCACAGAGATCGCAAGCGTCGGCGCGAACGTCAAGGCATACTCCAACACTAAACTTACCGCGAACACCACCTACTATTACCGCGTGCGCGCTTACAGCGGCGCGCTTAACACCACGTACTCCAACACCGCCGGCGCAAAAACTCTCAGGTAGATTCCCTGCAACGCGCGTCCTGCGAAGGGCGCGCATACGCGCATGCCCCGGACTTTACCTGCCGACGCTGAGCCTGACAGTCTCGCCCGAAGCGCATCCCGCTTGAAATCCGCAGTCATGATGCAACTATCAGGCAAACAACGTTTCGCTCAACCGTTCATGGTGTTGATCGGCGTGTTCGGCCTGTGCGCCTTCCTGCTTGCGCTCGGCGATCTTCCTTACGAACGCATTGACTTGAGATTTTTGCTGCTGGCCGCGATGACGCTCACCATCGGTTCGCGCGTCAGCATCCAAATTCCGCGCGTGTGCGGCCACATCTCGGTCTCCGACACTTTCATCTTCCTGACCATCCTGCTCTTCGGGGGCGACGCCGGGATAGTGCTCGCCACGCTCGACGGGCTGTTGACCTCGCTGCGTATCAGCAGGAAGACCTCAACCCGGCTCTTCAACGCCGCCATCATGGCCTTCTCGACGTTCGTCACCGTCGAATGCGTGCGCTACCTCTTCGGCGACATCGTAGCCCTGACGGAGGAGTCTTACTCTCCCCTCTTCTTCCTCGCCACGTGCGTCATGGCGCTCGTGCAATACGCCGTCAATTCCGGCATCGTCGCCATCGGCGGCGCGTTCAAGTTCAACGAACCGTTCTGGGAGTCGTGGCGCAAGAAATACCTCTGGACTTCCCTCACCTACATCACGGGCGCATCCGCCGCCGCCGTCCTCGCCAAGCTCATCGGCGTGGTGGGCTTCTACGCCTTCCTCGGCGCGCTCCCCTTCATCGGCGTCGTCTATTTCACTTATCTCACCTATCTGAAAAACATCGAGGCTTCGGCGGCTCAGGCGGAACAGGCCGAGCGGCACGTCGCCGAATTGTCGCTCCACATCGCCGAACAGGAACGCCTGCGCCAGCAGTTTTCGCAACTGGAAAAACTGTCCGCGCTCGGCGAACTCGCCTCGGGCGTCGCGCACGACTTCAACAACACGCTCGCCGGAATACTCGGCCGCGCGCAGTTGATGCTTCGCACCGACGACCCGGAAAAACTCGCGCGCGGCCTCCGGATCATCATCAAGACCGCTGAGGACGGCGCGAAGACCGTCAAGCGCATTCAGGACTTCGCGCGCCAGCGGCGCGATCACGATTTCGCGCCCATCGCGGTTGACCAACTCCTGTTCGACGTGGGCGAGATGACGCGCCCGCGCTGGGAAGATCACGCCGAGGCCGCGAACGTCTACATCCGCCTCAATCTGCAAATCAACTCGAACTCGCTCGTGCGGGGCGACGAATCGGAGTTGCGCGAGGTGTTGGTCAACATGGTCTTCAACGCCGTGGACGCGATGCCCGCGGGCGGCATGCTCACGCTCGCCACACACGAAACCCGTGAGCACGTCGTCATCAGCGTGTCCGACACGGGCTGCGGTATGACTCCGGAGGTGCGCTCGCGCATCTTCGACCCGTTCTTCACGACAAAGGGCAAAGCCGGGAACGGGCTGGGGCTGGCCGTCAGCTACGGCATCATCCACAGGCACGCAGGCGAGATCGAAGTGGAAACCGAACCGGCGCGCGGTGCGACCTTCAAGATCAAGCTGCCCATCGCGAAAGGCGTGTTGAAAGAGACGCAGGCCGCCGCCGAAACGCCGTTTGCGGCTCCGGCCTTGTCGCTCGTGGCCGAAGCGTCGCGCGCGCGGATTCTCGTCGTAGACGATGAGGCGCACGTTCGCGAATTGCTCTGCGAGATGGTCGAAAGCGAAGGTTGCGAGGTGATCGCGGCAAGCAACGGGACTGACGCGCTCGCGCTCTTTGAGGCGGGAAACTTCGACGCGGTCTTCACCGACATCGGGATGCCGGGCATGAGCGGTTGGGAACTCGCGCGCGCGATCCGCGCGCTCAACGCCGAACTTCCGCTCGCCGTTATCACGGGCTGGGGCGATGCGGTCGGCTCGGACGAGCAGAAGGCGGCGCAAGTTAACTGGGTCGTGACGAAACCGTTTTCGATTCAGCGCGTCGGCGAGATCATTCAAGACCTCGGGCAACGCAAGGACGAATTACAACTGAGCGAAATGACGACGGTTGCCGCTTAGCGCGCGCCGCGTCCGGCCTCAAGTCTTACATTGGCTGAGAGTCGAAGCCGTCCGACTATCTTTCAGGATACGTTTCCGCCGTCCTGCCTGACCAGGCTCACGTGATACTCGATGGCGCGTGCGACGCTTCGCTCGACATCTTCAAGTTTAAACGGCTTCAATAAATAATCGAATGCCCCGAGCGCCATCATTCCTTTGGCGTGATCTTCATCCGGTATGCCCGAGATGATGATGACGGGGGTTTGCGGCTGGTTCTGCCGGACGTGACTGAGGAGTTCGATGCCACTTAACCCCGGCATCGAAATATCCGTCAGCACCACGTCGTAAACGTCCGTATCTAACCAACCCAGAGCACGCTCGGCCGTCTCGGCCACGTGGCACAGGTGGTCTTCGGATAACAGGTCGTATAGTGTGTCCCGGATTGTGGCGTCGTCGTCAACCAGGAGGATAGCGGCCATAGCGTTCGAGAGGATAACACGTTCTTACGGAGTTATCACTCCACTTAAAAAAGCGGGAGAAAATTTCCGCGCACACCTCGTTTGACGGTGGCGCGCGGAAATTTTCTCCCGCTTATGTTGTTTAAAGACGAGCGACCGCGATTACTGTTGCGGGCTGCTCGTGCGTATCGTCACTTCCGTGCCACTGCGCAGATCGAGGTCGTCGCTGCCCTGCACGTAGACGGAGCCAGCGCCGCCGCCCGCGCCGAGCACCGCGCCGATAGCCGCGCCCTTACCGCCGCCCGCTATCGCACCGATGATCGCGCCGACCGCCGTGCCGATGGCCGTGCGCTGCACGGTCGTGTCGGTGCGGCTGCTATCCTGCACCGTGCCTTCGTTGTCTACGCGCACGCTCTCGCCGTTGGAGGTGCGCACGTTCTCGACGAAGCCGGAGAAGCTATACGTGCGCCCGTCGCGCATGCGGATGCGGTCGAAGTTGAAGGTCAACTCCGAACGACCCGTGACGCGTCCCGAACGATTGACCTGCGAGACGTGTCCCTCAATGGTGGCACCCGAATACTGCGAAGGCTCGCGCACGGTCATCGTGAAACGATCACCCTCGCGCGAGTTGCGCGTGTTCAGGTCGTTGTTCAGCGTCGCGATCAGGGTCGTGCCGTTCGTGATGGTGTAACCGTCGGTGCTGCCGCCGACCGTGCCCGTGGTCGGGTAAGTGCTGCCGCCCCTGTAAACGTCGAAACGCGCCGTATCGGCCGTCCGGTCGTAGATGCTACGCACGACGATTGGTGCGTTGACGTTCGGAAGGGTAATACGACGCGTCACCTGCAAGCGACGGCCGTTATTGAGCGGGTCGAACGTGACGGCGAAATCGTTATTGAGATCGCCCGTGCTGCTGACGGTCAACTGATCGCCGTTAAATGCGGCGCGCGCGCGGATCGAATTGCCGTTCGCGCCGCGCTCGACGCGTTCCGAGCCGTCGGCGATGAAATTAATCTGCGGGGCGCGCGTCGAAGCGATGGTCACGTTATCGCCGCGCCGTTCGATGGCGAGTTCCGCCGGCGACTCAAGACGCATCATCAACGTGTCGTAGGTGCGGCGTCGGTCGCGCGCGGGCAGGCTGTTGGTCGCGAGTTGCGCTTCGCGGCGCGGGTCTTCGCTCTGCGCCACGTTGAGGCGATACGTGCCGGTCAGCCCCGTGTCGTAGTTGTAGCTGTTGTTATCCGTGGGCGGATAGTTCGAGTAGGGCGCATCGTTTGTGCGATTCCACGCCACGTTGTACATGCCCGCCAGTTGATCGAGATCGGTTCTCAACATCGCCCAATCGCTCTGCGCACGGGCAGACACGTTGTTGCGCTGGCGGTTGGCCTGGTTCGTCATGAAACGGTCGAGACGCGACGCGCGCGCCAGCAACGCCTGCACGTCGGCGGCCACGAGTTGCTGCCGGTCGTAACGCTCGCGCACGTGATCAACGACATGATTGAAATCGTCGAGCACGTTGGAGATGTTTTCCTCGCGGCGCGTGCCGTCGAGACGCCCCTGGTCTAATGATTGGCTCAAGCTCAGGCGGAAACGCTCCGCGTTGGTTTCGAGGCGCGTGAGGAGTTGTCGCGTCTGGTATGTGTTGTTGCGATATGCGGGGCGGCGGCGCGTCGTCTGCGCCTGCACGCCGATGCTGAGGCTGAGCATCGCCAGCACCATCCAAGCCGAAATAATTTGTCTTGCCCTATTCATTTATTCTACCCTCCAATTTTGCTATTTCACTCGTCGGTCATCTTTCCAAACTTCTCACGAGGCTTACGGTAACAACGCATCTTGCGCGCCTCGTGATTTCTGCATTGTGGGGGGAGTGATGTTTTGAGAAAGAGGAGAGATGCGAACCCGCGTCTGCGGCGAACTTTTTCATCCGCCGCGAGTCGCGCCTTAAAATCGCCAACCGCACGTAGCGCCGAATAATTTCCTGCCTCCAAAGAACGGCAGCGTCGCTCGTCAAGTGTGATTCGACATCACCTCAAGAAGGTTGCCGCCAACTTTTCAAATCGTAGTGTGAAAAAAGTTTCCGCGCCGTTAATGACGCCTGATTATGTACAAAGACCATGCACACTGCATGCTTTTCCGTACCATGCAAATTCACTGGGAATGCATGCGGAACAGCCTTTTTCACGACTTTCGAGAGAACATCCTCCCGCCCGCCTAACTACTTGCAAATAGTGTGCGCGCCCGCGCGCGCGGCCACTTTTTTGCCCTCGTGCTATGCTCGCAGGCAGCACATTTAAGGAGTTCGAAGATGACTTCCGAAGACAACAAAGCGACTATTCATTACGCCGGCGACGACCTGTTCGTCGCCATCACGCCGAGCGGCCATGCGCAGACGCTCGACACACGGCACGAACGCGCCGCCGCCGCCACACCAATGGAGTTGCTGCTCCTCGCGCTCGGCAGTTGTACAGCCGTTGACGTGATCTCGATCCTCCACAAGAAGCGCGAGCGCGTAACCGCCTACCGGGTCGAAGTGACGGGCGCGCGACGCGCGGAGCACCCGCGCAAGTACAGACGCTTCGAGGTGCGACACATTGTCAGCGGGCGCGGCGTTTCCGAGAAAGCCGTGGCGCAGGCAATCGAACTTTCCGAGACGAAGTATTGCAGCGTCGCCGCCACGCTCAGCCCCGGCGCGGAGATCGTTTCGAGTTTCGAGATTCGGGAGGACGAAGGCGCGGCCGATTCCTGAACGACATCTTCGGCCACGATAAACGCGTGCGCTGCCCGCGGGTTGGCTGTTAGAATAGGTTCCGCACCAACCGGAACACATCAACCACGAGAAGGAGAATCGAGAAATGGCTGACGAGAATAAACAATGCGCGAACGCCAGTTGCAGTTGCCCGGCCGATGAAGGCGAGAAGTATTGTAGCGCCTACTGTCAGGGCAAGGCTGGCACGACGACGATTGATTGCGACTGCGGCTGTCCGTCCTGCGGCAGCAACATCTAGTTCTTTCACCGGCCGGCCGAAGCATCGTTCCGCTTTCATCCAGAAGTTTATGCTTCGGCTGGCCGCCCCGCACGCCCTCCCCGCCCGGCGGCGCACGCATTCCGCTGCTCAAGCATCGAACGAACCATGCGCCCGCGCCGCTCCCCGCTTCCGGCGCAGCAGGCGTCTAATCAAGCTCGATAATTTCGTCCTGACGACAACTATGTTTGTTTCCTTGTCTCAATATATTTTTGCCGGTCTGCTCGCGCTCGCGTTCGCCCCGGCCTGCGCGCAAGTCGAAGTTCAGCCGGCGGTCGTCTCGAACAACGCCGACACAGCGGTTGTTGATTATGCCTCGGAAGCGGAAACCGTGGTCGCAGACGGGCAGGGCGACGCCGCGCTTACGAACGCGCGCCGGCTCGACCGCGAAGACCGCTCCACGGACGGCCAACTCGCGCAACTCGCCCCCGGCGAACACATGCGTCGCGCCGCCGTCTACCATGCCAACCGCGCCTTCGCCGAAGCCCGCGAACATTGGCAATTGCTCATCGCGCGTTACCCGTCGGATGCCAACGTGCCCGCCGCGCTCTTCGGCATGGGTCGGAGTCTCTATCAGGAACGTCGCTACGCCGACGCGCTGCCTTTTTTCGACCGGCTGGGGCGTGAATTCACACGCTACAAGGATGGGCGTGAGGGTTTCTACTACGTCGCCGCGACGCTTCTGCGTCTCGACCGCATGGCCGAGGCCGCGACGCGTTACGGCGAATACGTCGCGCGCTTCCCGCAGGGCGAGCGCATCGAGAACGCTTATCTCAACGCGATTGACAGTTGGCGTGAGGCCGGACGAAAAGAGGAAGCCCTGCAATGGATCGCGCGCGCGCGCGAACGTTTTAGCGGCACGCCGAGCGCGACCAACGCCCTCTTCGCGCGGCTGCGTCTGGAAGTCTCGGGGGGCGACTGGCAGTCGGCTCTCCGCACGGCGGACGAACTACAGCGCGGCGTGAGTTTCACGCCCGCCGTCCAGACCACCGCGAACGAAGTCGCCTACCTGCGCGGCTTCAGTCTCGAACGTCTGCGGCGGACGGAGCAGGCCGCCGCCGCCTATCAATCCATTCCCGACCGCGCTTCTTCTTATTATGGCGGACTTGCCACCGCGCGCCTGCGCGGGTTGGACGCCGCCTCCAAACGCGCGGCCGAAGCGCGCGACAATTCCGTGCGCCGCGAGTTTGAAGCGTCGGCCGCCGCCTACCCCGCGCCGTATCGCGAAATCCTCCTGCGCGCGACGAAAGGGCGAAACGTTGACCCGAGATTAGTGCTCGCCATCATGCGGCAGGAGAGCAGTTTCAAAGAGCGCGCTCGCTCGCCCGCCGCCGCGCGCGGGCTGCTGCAACTGACGCCGGAGATCGGGGCGAAGTATGGTGAGGGAGCGGGATTTAAGAACGTGAACGAGGATGATCTGTACCGGCCGGAGGTCAACATCACGATAGGCGTTGCGTATCTCGCCGATCTCTTCCGCATGTTTCCGAAGTTACCGGAGGCCGTCGCCGCTTCTTACAACGGCGGCGAAGACAACGTCGCGCGCTGGGTACGCCGCGCCGGTCACGACGATCCGGGCGTCTTCTCTTCCGAAGTCGGCTTCGCGGAATCGAAAGACTACGTCTTCAAAGTGATGGCGAACTATCGCGCCTACCAACAACTCTACACTTCCGATCTCAAGCGGCGGCGGTAAACCGCGGGCGTGCTGCTTTCTACCGTGATGGCCGCGTGTCCGTAAACTCCAACTGTCCTTTAGCCCAACCCGCGCGCGGTTCAACTGCGAGGACTCCCATCGTCATTGGAGGCGCAGGCGCCAGCCACTCGTCCGTGGGTTCGGAGGTCGTGAGCGGCACGGGCGCGATCAAATCGGGGGTGGCTTCCGTAGCTGCGTCAATGGAATTTTGCGCCGTCTCCAGCCCCGCGAGGAAGGCCATGCCCGCGAAGAAACTCAAGACCGAAGAGACGAGCGCACGCGAAACTCCCGACACGCGACGTTTTAAAGCGCGCAACCCGACCGGGCAATTGTCCGTCAGGATCGAGCCGTCAGTCCGGTGATAGTAGCGCACGCAGAGTCGCCCTTCCGTGCTCAGAACCAGAGCCTCCGCGTCCTTCTTCGTCATGTTGGAAAGGTTGTAGACGTTCATGCTGCACTGGTCGCAGAAACGCACACGCTCGTTGCCGCGCATGCGTTCCCAGTCGGCCCGGCACGGCGCGGCCACCCTGACGTGCGAGAGCGGATCGGTGAATTGAGCCATAGTTAACAAGACCTCCGCCTGATTTCAGTTCGACCAGGACTGAGCGTTTAGACGCCGCGTGCCCCTGTTCTGTTCCCGAACCCGGACGCCCTGCCCTCCGCTCAAGGCTCCGGGGAGAACTGCCGGTCTTCAAATCCACGCGCACGCTCGCGCCGCCGCAGAGGATCGGGCTGCGGCCTATAGTTTCGGGGCAACACGCCGAGCCGCACCAGCGCATCGCGAAACTCGTAACGGAGCGTCAACTCGGCCGCCGGACTCGACTCCAAATCCATCTGCACGCTCCACACGTCGTTCGTCACGGAACGCCCGATCCCCGTGGCCGCGTAATCGTCGTCCGCTTCGGGCGTTCGCATCACGCGCCCGCTCGCCCTGCCGCTCTCCGCGCTCGCCACGGGAGGCGCGCCCGTTTGCGCGCTCCGCTTCGATTCGCTGCGGTCTGCGCCTCGCGACTGCGATTTGTGCGGGCTTGGCGACTGGTAGATTTCCGTGCGATTGCGTCGCTCGCGAAAGAAGACGGCCGTGATGACCCCCATGTCCGAAGGCCGCCCGATCCTGTTCGCGTAGGAATCCCGCTCGTTGGTGAAGTAGAAGCGGCGTGCGCGCGTGGAACTCATCTGCCAGCCGCCGACCGTGATCGAACCGTAAGGGGGAATGACCCACTTGCTCGCGTCCCGCGCGGTGGTACGTCGCGCGTCAATCGTGTTGAGGCCGTCCACGGAGAGAGCGACGGCCACGCGCACGGGCAGCGGGTTACTGATCCTGAGCGTGTACTCCTCGCCTTCCACGGCTTCGACGTAGACTCTCCCACGCGCCGGATATTTTTCGCGCGCCTCGCCCCCGGCCAAAACTTCCACGCCGAATTCTTGCTGAATCGGTCTGTGCCAGACGCTGCGACCCTCGGCCGCTCGCGCGCCGCCGCGCCCGGCGCGATTTGCCCCGCCGCCCTGCGCCGTCGCCAGCACCGCCAAAGTTGCGACCAGCGCGACACCCGTTAACGCCGTCAATACTCTACGCATAAGTGTTTCCCCCTCCGAGAATGTCTCTCTCCCCGTCCTTTGAACGCGACGCGTAATTATTTCTTGCAGCCCCCGCCGCACTTTGTGATACAAGATTTCACGACCCGGAGGAACGACTTGAGAAGATGATCAATTTCGACGCCGAAGCCTGCCAAAATCTCGACATTGCCCTCGGACGCGAATGGTTGGAGACGAACAATCTCGGCGGCTTTGCTTCCGCCACCCTGACCGGCGCGAACACGCGACGCTACCACGGCCTGCTCACCGCCGCGCTTCGGCCGCCGACCGGCCGCGTCGTGCTGCTCTCGAAACTGGAGGAGACGCTCGTTCTCGACGGCGAGCGTTACGAACTCTGCACCAACTTGTATGAACCGGCGGTCGTCCACCCGCAAGGCTTCCGGCTACAGGTGAATTTCCGGCTCGATCCGTTTCCCGTCTTCACTTATCAGGTCGGCGAGGCGCGGGTCGAAAAAACGGTCTTCATGCCGCACGGCGAGAATGCGACCGTGGTGCGCTACCGCATACATGCGCCGGGCGCGGCCGAGGCATCCTTGGAGATTCGCCCGCTCGTCGCGTTTCGCGATTATCATTCTTTGCAGCGCGAAGCCCTCGACATTTTTCTGAAAGCCGAAGTCGCCGATAACCTCGTCAGCCTGTTCAAACAGGATGAGGGCACACGCCTGTTCCTCGCGCACGACGCGGGGCGCGCCTCCGTCGAAGGCTACTGGTACAGGCGCTTCGAGTATCCGGAGGAACGCGCGCGCGGTTTCGATTTCCACGAAGACCTCTTCAACCCCTGCCTGCTCGCGTGGCGGGTCGTTGGCGAGACGACCTGCGACATCATCGCTTCGACAGAAGAACGCGCTGCGGGCGACGCCGCGACGTTGGAAGCGGGCGAGCGCGAGCGGCGTCAAAGCGGCGCGGCGGTTATCGGTAAAGCCGCCGGCGGCGAAACTGTCGGCGAAACTGCGGGGGGTGAAGATGCGGCTTACGTGCGTTCGCTCGTCGCGGCGGCGGATCAGTTTCTCGTCAGGCGCGGCGACGATCTCAGTTCGGTGATCGCGGGTTATCACTGGTTCACCGATTGGGGGCGCGACACGATGATCTCGCTCACCGGCCTCGCTCTGGCGCGCGAGAAATACGACACGGCGCGTGAAATCCTGCTGGCCTTCGCCGGGCACATGCGCGATGGCGTCATCCCGAACCGCTTCCCCGACGGCGACGACGAGCCGGAATACAACAACGTGGACGGCACGCTCTGGTTCGTCAACGCCGTCGGCGAACTGGCGCGCCGGACAGGCGACATCGAATTCGTGCGCGAGCACCTGTACGCACGACTCAGGGAGTTCGTCGAGTGGCACGAGCGCGGCACGATCTACTCGATCCGCGCCGGTCAGGACGGACTGCTCTGTGCGGGTCAGGACGACGTGCAACTGACATGGATGGACGCCAAGATCGGCGACTACGTGGTGACGCCCCGTGCCGGGAAGGCCGTCGAGATACAGGCTCTCTGGTACAACGCGCTGCGCACCATCGAAGAGATCGCGGCGCGCGTGGACGACGACTGGATGCGCAACCACTGCCGCGCCCTCGCCGAACTGGCGCGCGCCAGCTTTCACGGGCTGTTCTGGAACGAGGCCGACAGTTGCCTCTACGATTACATCAACCCGGCCGGCGAACCGGACGCGGCGATCCGCCCCAACCAAATCTTCGCCCTCAGTCTGCCCCATCCGATCATGACGGGCGCGCGCTCTCTGCCCGTCGTCGCGACCGTCCGGCGCGAACTGCTCACGCCCTACGGGTTGCGCTCGCTCTCGCCGCGCCACCCCGATTACCGGCCGCGCTATGAAGGCGACGCTTACTCGCGCGACACGGCCTATCATCAGGGCACTGTCTGGGCTTGGCTCATCGGGCCATTCGTCACCGCTTACCTGCGCGCGCACGGCCGCACGCCCGCCAGTGTCGAACAGGCACGCGGATTTTTGCGCTCCTTCCGCGAGCATCTGACAGAGGCAGGCGTGGGGCAAGTCTCCGAAATCTTCGACGGCGATGCGCCGCACACGCCACGCGGCTGCATCGGGCAAGGCTGGAGCGTCGCCGAGTTGCTGCGTTGCGAGTTGGAGGAGTTGAAACAGCCCGCTTGATTTTGAAGACGGCGGTTGACTCGCGCCGCAAACTTTCCACGGACATTCCATTTTCCCGGATCGCAAGGAACGATTAAATGCCAACCTCCACGCCGCCGCCCTACTTCCCGCAAAATTCCCTGCTCCCGCCCGACGAAAATCGCGCGCGCAAAGTTAAAATCGCCCTCGGCGGTTGCCTCGTCCTGCTCCTGCTGCTCGTCGCCGGAGTAATCGCCGGAGTCGTCTACCTCATCAGGGCGTGACAAGGGGCGAAACCAAACCACTCCAACAAAACCATCCTGAATGAAAGGCCGTATCAACCTTTGTGGCTGAAATTTTTTGGAAGCAAAAATTCGCTCGCGCCGTCTGATAGTTGAGCGATCTTTACTCAGCAGCGAGGTTGATATGTACAAAGCATCAGACAACGAGACCCGCCGGAGTTTTCTCAAACGCGCTTCCCTCTTCGCCGTCGCACTGCCCGCCGGTCTTTTAATCAACTGTGCCCGTCCCGCACGCACGCAGCCCGCGCCGGGAGTCGAGGCACAGGCGGACACTGCGAGTCGCATAGGTGGTTATTGCGAAGTGTGCGAGGGCATGTACGACCGTATGCCGGCCGAGCTGAATTGGGAGACGAGGATCGGGGATGCCTCCGAGCCGGGCGAGCCGATGGAGGCGAGCGGCCGTATCTATCAGCCCGACGGGCGGACGCCCGCGCCCGGCGTGATTCTTTACGCCTATCACACGGACGCGCGCGGCATTTATCCGCCCGTGCCGGGGGCGACCGGCGAAGGGCGCAGGCATGGGCGACTGCGCGCGTGGATCAAAACCAACGCGAAGGGCGAGTATAAGTTCCACACCATCAAGCCCGCGTCCTATCCGAACCGTAACATCCCTTCTCACGTCCACCTGATCGTGAAAGAGGCCGATAAGAACGAATACTACATAGACGATGTCGAGTTTGACGACGACCCCTTCCTCACAGAGCAGGAACGCGCGCGGCGGCGGAAGGCGGGCGGCTCAGGGATCGTCCGCCTGAACAGGAGCGCGGGCGGCGTCTGGATCGCCAAAAGAGACATCATCCTCGGCCTCAACGTGGAGAACTATAGGTGAGAGACGCTGCGTCCCGGTTGCGAATGCGACGCGAGACGGAAGCGTGTTATTTCGTCACACGCCGCGCGACGGCGATGCAGGCGAGCAGCGTCGTGATGGCGGCCGAGAGCAGGCAGTATTGACAGAAGGCGTGGAGGACGAAGGCTTGCAGGTAGAGCAGCCAGAGCGACACGGCGAACATGAGCGCGACGAGGACGGCGAAAAGATTTCCGGCGCGCTGTGAACCGAAAGCCGCGAGCGTGGCGAGGCTGAAGGCCGTGAAGTAGGCGAGCGCGCCGAAGAGCGCGAGCGGGTAGCCCCCGATTGTGGCATAAGGACTGGCGAGAACTTCGGAGCAGCCGCTCGTGACCGTGCAACGCACGCTCCTGCCCGAGAGGTGTTCGACGGTGAGGTAAATCGCGTCGGCCAGACCCGCCAGAGACAGTACGGCGGCCAACGAATAAAGACGCGAGACGCGCGGCGGGCGGGATGTTTCGCTTTCCCGCGCGGCGGCAGCCCCGGCGCGTTCTCTGCCGCGCGCGCGCACCTATTTGGCCGCCAGTTCGCGCTCGATGGTGGCGCGCAGGCTGTCGTAATTCGTGATTACTGCAAACGGTATTTCACGCCCGTTGAGGAACACGGTCGGCGTTCCCGTCACGCCGCGCGCCGTCCCCTGCGCCTCGTCGCTCCTCACGCGGTTGATAATGGCCGCGCTCTCTATGTCCTGCGTGAATTTGCCGATGTCGAGGCCGAGCGTGCGCGCGTAAGAGAGGAAGTTGGAGCGCGCGCTCGCGGCATCTTTCCATTCATTCTGCTTCTCGAACAACAGATCGTGCATCTGCCAGAATTTGCCTTGCAGCGCGGCGGCCTCTGCGGCGCGCGCGGCTTCGTCGGCGTGCTTGTGCATATTCCTGAGCGGGAAATGACGAAACGCGACGCGCAACTCCCTCTCATACTCCCCTTCGAGCCGCTTCAGGATCGGGTGTAAGAAGCCGCACGGCGGACACTGAAAATCGCCGTACTCCTCTAGCAGCAAGGGCGCGTCGGCGCGCCCGCGCACGTGCGTGGTCTGGAGATTGACGACGGGCGCGGCGGGGCGCGGAACCGCCGTGGGCGCGGTCTTCGTCACCGTGGGCGGCAACTGCGCGATATTCTGTTGCGTGGTCGAAGTCTCGGACGAGCGCAACATGAGCGCGCCGCCCCCGAGCGCGACGACGAGCACGACGACGATGATGATGATGGGAAGTTTGCGTCTCATAGACGCAGAGGATAACGTCTAAAGCGCGATCCGCGCAATTCGCTGCGTGACATTTTCCAGCCCCACGAAACCGGGCAGCAGTTGCAGCCGCTGGTTGACGTTCTGGTCGAAAAAGTCCACGCCGTCTTCGCCCTTGAAAAGCGTCGCGATCACGTAATCGGTCTCCTGTTGCGGCTTCGTGCCCTGCCCGACGGGCGACCAGAATTTCCCGATGATGAACCGCGCGAGGGCGCGCGAGTAGCCGGAGCGTTCCAGTTTCAGGCGCGCGATGCTCCAGTAGAAATGCGAATGCACGGACTCTTCGCGCGCGATGGCGCGGAGCAACTGTTCGAGCACCGGATGGCCGGCCAGTTTCCACAGACGCCGGTAGCCTTGCAGCGTCGTCATCTCGTTGATCGCGCCCCAGACCATGTGCGCGCCGCTAAAATACTTGCCGAAGCAGTTGGTGATGACGGGGTAGAGCCGGTTCTCGAAGGTGTAGCGAAACGGGATCGCGGCTCTCGCCTCGGCCTGCCAACGCTCGCTCGTCGGGTATCCGGCTTCGTTCAAAAAGCGATTGAGCAGGTCGGCGTGCTCGTTCTCTTCCACGCTCCAACGCTCCATGAACTGCCGGATGACGGGACTCTTGCCCGTCGGCGTGCGCAACAATTCCTCGTAGTAAATCTCCGTAAAACTCTCCACGTCGCGCATGTACACGATGACATCTTTGAAAGCGGGGCTGAGCGGATGCTCCCGCACCTCTTTCCAATTCAGCGAGTCAACAAAGTCTTTAGTGATGGCGCGGGGTTGCGCTTCATACCAGTCCAGCACGTCTTGTTCTGTCTCAAACACGAAAGGTCTCCTTGAAGTATTGCCAGAGTATTTGTATAAGTGTCCTGACTTATAACTACGTACAACTGCTTCCCCATGGATTCCCCTGTAGTCCGAGTTACGCCCGGTCTGACGATGTCAGGGTGAATGAAATTATCTCTAAATTGTGCGTGCGGCCGTGTGCCGCCGCGCGGGAACGCTATTCAGAGCGCGCATGACACAAAACACCAGCATCACGACGATTGACGACAACCGCGCCGGCTCGCTCTATGATCGCATCGCGCGCCTCTACGATCTGACATTCAAGTTCAACGGCTACGGGCGTTCGCTCGAACGCTATTTCCGCGAGCATCCCATCCCACTCGAAGACGACGCGCGGATTCTCGACGCGGGGTGCGGCACGGGACTCCTGACGCTCGCCCTGCTCCGCACGCTTCCCCGCTCTGCGCACATTACCGCCATTGACCTCTCGGCTTCATCTTTGCAAAAGGCGCGAGAGGTGGTTGAACAGGAGTTACGACGTGGCCGCGCGCATCAAGCCCGTTTTTTGCAGGCCAACCTGCTCTCGCTTCCCTTCGCCGACGAGACCTTCGACTTCATCGCCACGAGCGGCGCGCTCGAATACGTCTCGCTCCGCGACGGCCTCGCCGAACTCGCGCGCGTGCTCAAGCCCGGCGGGCACCTCTTTCACCTGCCCGTTCGACCCACACCGGCCAGCACATTCCTCGAACTACTCTTTCGCTTCAAAAGCCACCCGCCCCGCGAAGTGGACGCAAACACCGAACGTTATCTGCGCATCGTCTCCCGCTATCGCTTTCCCCCCACGGACATCATCGGCTGGACGAAAATCGCCATCATGGCTCAGAAGCCGTAAATCGTGAATCGTGAATGGTTAATAGTGAATGGATAAAAACCGGTCTGTTCATTTGCTCTTACTATTCACCATTTACCATTTACTATTCACCAGCCACTATTTACTCATCCTCTTAAGAATGACTTCGGCGACCGCCGGAATGATGTCGCGTGTGTTGCTGTGTCCCTCCGTGAAGGTGACGACGACGAAGCGCGCGCCGTTCGGGAGTTCGATGTAGGCCGCGTCGTGTCGCACCTTGCTCGTCCAACCGGCCTTCGACCAGAGGCGCGCGCCCTCGTAATCTTTCAGGGCGATGCCGGTGAAGCCGCGCCCCTGATCGTCCGCGTCTCCGCTCTTGCCCGAGAAATCGCGCTTGAGGAGTTCCATCATCTTGTCGGCGCGCGCCGGGGTGACGATGCGGCGCGTGGCGATCTCGGCGAGCAGGCGCGCCGTGGCATTCGTGGTCAGCTTGTTGCGATTCTCGCCGTTCGGGCCGCGGCCGAAGTTCTCGCGCCCGTAGGCGTCTTCGCAGAAAGTCTTCTGGTTGATGTTGATGTTCGCGTAGCCGAGCGACGCGAAGTAGCGGTTGACGGCGTTGCGCCGCTCCTGCCACTTTCGCATCTCGGCGGGCGGCAACTCCACGCCGCTCGTCGTGCCCGTCAACACGTCGAGCACGTACCCGGTCGCGTCGTTCGACGAATCAACGATCATGTCGCGCAGCGCGCGGTTCAATTCCGCAGTCTCTTTCAGACGCCCGTCCTCCAGCCAGCGATGCGCCGCCGCGAGATAAAACATCTTGACGACGCTCGCCGTGTAGATGCGCTCCTCGCCGCGAAAATTCGCCGACGCGGGTCGCTCCGCGTCGCGCAAATCAATCAGGGTAATCGCCAGTTGATTCTCCGCGAGTTTCTTGTCGCTGAAACGGCGCAAGGTCTCGCGCGCCGCCTCGTCAACCAACGCTTGCAAGGCGGGCGACGGCGCGGCCTTGAACTTATGCGCCTGCGGCGCGTCAGCCTTGCGCGCGCCTCTCTCCTGCGCCGCGAGGTTCGAGACAAAGGCCGGCAGCCCAATGACGGCGAAGGCGGCGAGAGCGGCAAAAGCGAGGCGGAATGATTTTCTCTTCGACATAATCAATCGGGTTGTCACCGCAGGAAGTTTGCGAACAGGGTAATGATGAGCGCGTTCGAGAAGTCTATGAAGAACGCGCCGACGATAGGCACGATCAAAAAGCTGCGCGGGGCTGCGCCGTAGCGCGCGGTCAGGGCTTCCATGTTGGCGACGGCGTTCGGTGTGATGCCGAGGCCGAAACCGATGTGGCCGCTCGTCGTGACCGCCGCCTCGTAATCGCGCCCCATCAAGACGAACGTCACGAGGACGGCGTAAATTATCATAAGCACAACCTGCACGGCGAGTATGACGAGCATCGGCACTGCCAGCCCCGCCAGTTGCCACAGTTTCAAATCCATCAAGGCGATAACGAGAAACAGCGCCAGCGCGATGCCGCCCACGGCCTCAATCGCGCGCATGTCGAGCCTGAACCAACCGTAGCGATCATCCAGATTTCGCACGAGCGCGGCCACGACCATCGCGCCCACGTAAGCCGGCAGCGTCACGCGCAGGCGCGATAAGCCCACGCCCAGAAGCGCGCCCACGCCCATCACCACGAGCAGCACGAGCAGGTTTCGCAACAACTCCGCGCCCGTCAAAGGCGACCCTTCCCTCTCCCGCTTCGCGTCGTCGAACGTCTCCTCACCCGCGCCGTCAAACCTACCCGTCGCGCCTATAGCCCAGAACTCCGCCGCCTCGTCGGTTTTAGTTTCCTCGCGCGGCGCGGCGAGCCGGAAGCGGCGGATGAGCGCGGCGGCGACCGGGTTTCCCACCAGGCTCGAAACGAAAATGCCGAACGTGGCCGACGCGATGATGAGCGCGCCCGCGCCCGTCACGCCCAAACTCTCGAACTCGCCCGTGAAGGCCAGCCCGGTCGCGGGGCCGCCCGTCAAGGTCAGCGATCCGCAGATGACGCCGAGCGCGGCGGGCGCGCCGAGCGCGAGCGCGATTGCTATACCCGCGACGTTTTGCACCACGGCCGTCCCCGTCACGATGATGTAGAAGACGATCAGGCGCAGGCCGCCCGCGCCGAGCAGCGAGAACGTCGCGCCGAAGCCGATGGTGGTAAAGAAAGCGATCTGGAACGGCGCACGCAGCGAAGTGTCGAGCGCGATGCCGAGCGTGCCGCGCGAACGCAGGAGCATCACCAGTGCGGCGAACAACAGCCCGCCAATCGCCGCCGCCGGGATACTTGCGCGTCTGAGAAACCCGACGCGTCCCTGCACGAAGCCACCGGCGAACAGGAACAGGGCGGCCAGCGCGAGTGTCAGGACGAGATCGAATTTCAGCGTCCGCAGACCTTCGACGACGGTGAATTCCACTCTTCTTCGGCCTCCGGCTATTTCTTCTCTTCGTAAACGACCCGGCCGTCCATGATCGTCAGGCGCACCGTCGTCCGCTCGATCTCGACGGGGTTGATGCGGAAAATATCCTGCGAAAGGATGACGAGGTCTGCGAGTTTGCCGGTCGCGAGCGTGCCCTTGCTGTGCTCTGCGAATTCGGCGTAGGCCGACCCGGCGGTGTAAGCATGCACGGTCTCTTCGACGGTGATCTTCTGTTCGGGTATCCACCCTAGCGGGTTTTTACCGTCGAGCGTGCGACGCGTGACCGCCCCGTAAATGCTGAGCATGGGGTTGAGCGGGGCGACGTACCAGTCTGTGCCGAAGGCGAGCGTCGCGCCTGCGTCGAGCAGCGAGCGGAAGGGGTAGGTCGTGCGCGCGCGTTCGCGGCCGATGCGCTTCTCCGCCCAACGTCCGTCGTCAATGGCGTGATAGGGTTGCATCGAGGCGATCACTCCGCCGCGCGCGAAACGCGCGATGTCGGCGGCGCGAATGTGCTGCGCGTGCTCGATGCGGAAGCGACGGTCGCGTGCGCCCGCGGTGCGCGCGACCTGTTCGTAGATAGAGAGGATGCGGTCGTTCGCGCTGTCGCCGATGGCGTGAATCATCACTTGCAGCCCGGCCGCGTCGGCCGATTGCACGCGCTTGAGCATCTCGCCTTCGGGAAACATCTCGTCCGAGGGAAGGCCGCGCGTGGCGGGCGCGTCGAGATAGGGGTCGAAGAAGAGCGCGGTGGTCGAACCGAGACTGCCGTCGGCGAAGCCTTTCAGCCCGCCGACGCGCAGGAGGTCTGAGCCGAACACGGCGCGCACGCCCGTCTGCCCGAGCCGTTCCCACTGCGAGAGAGGTGAGACCGCATACACGCGCGTCTTCAACTCGCCGCGCGCCGCGAGCGTTTGCAGCACGCCGATGTCGCGCCCGGCGGACATGTCCTGCACGCTCGTCACGCCGAGACTGGCCGCGTGCGCGGTCGCGGCGCGCGCGGCTTCGAGTTTTTCATCGAAGGTCGGCTCGGGAATCTTCGCATGGACGAACGACATCGCGGCGTCTTTCAACACGCCGGTCGGCTCGCCCGTTCGCGCGTCGCGCACGATCAGACCACCGTCGGGGTCTTTCGTCTCCTTCGTCACGCCCGCAAGTTTCAGCGCGACCGAGTTGGCGAGCGACATGTGGCCGTCGAGACGATTGACGAAGACGGGATGGTCGGGCGTGAGCCTGTCAATCAACTCTTTCGTCGGCAGCGGCGCGCCCGGCCAGCGTTCGTGATCCCAGTCGCCGCCCATGATCCAACGCCCTTTCGGAGTCTTCGCAGCGAATCGCCCGATGCGCTCGGCAAACTCTTCGGGGCTTGAGGCGTCGCGCAGTTGGACGCTGGCGAGATGGCTGCCACCGTCTATGAAATGGACGTGCGCGTCGTTGAAGCCGGGGAGGACGAGCGCGCCCTGCGCGTCTATGACACGCGTCTGCCCGCCCGCGAGTTTGCGTATCTCCACGGTCGTGCCGAGGGCGGCGATGCGATTGCCGTAGACGGCGACGGCCTCGGCCGACGGACGCCCCTTGTCCATCGTGCGGACGTTAGCGTTAATAATGATGAGATCGGCAGTCATGTTTTGCGTGCCTGAACAGAGCGGAGCGGCCAGCAGGCATGAGGCGACGACGAGGGAACACAGGGATTTGATTTTCATAAGAGTCGAGAGATATTTGCATGGCATGCGGGCGCGTAGTGTATCATTCGGCGCGGCCTGTCCGGTAGAAAAAACAGTGAATGGTAAATGGTGAATGGAAAAAACCGTCTTCTTCTATTCATCATCTATCATTCACCACTCACCCTCTTCTTCCATTCACCATTGACCATTGACCATTTACCACTTATGGCTTTACTTATGAATGAAAATCCACTTCGTAAACAGTTGGCGTTTGCGGGCGCGTTGTTGTTCTTCATCGGGATGGTGACGGGACTGTGGACGGCCGCAGCCCTGACGGGAAAGGTCTCGGTCGGGATGCCGCGCATGGCGCTGGCGGCGCATCTCAACGCCCTGCTCGGCGGATTGTGGTTGCTCGCCGTGGCGTGGAGTTTCGAGTTTCTGCATTACGGCGCGCGGGGTCTCAGGCGGCTCGCGCTCGGCGTCGGCCTCCCCGCTTACGCCAACTGGCTCGTCACGCTCGTCGCCTCCTTCATCGGCGTCAACGGCCTCGACTACAACGGCCAGCGCGCAAACGACGTGATTGCCTTTCTGCTCCAGACGCTCGTCGTTTTGCCGACCCTCGTCGCCTCCGCCTTCTGGGCATGGGGCTTTCGCGCGAAGCGTGTTTGAAATTTTGAGCCTCACTTGAGTCGCAACCGCCTTCAGACATCCCGCAACTCGTTAAACGCCACGCGCCCGCCGATCACAGTCAGACGCACCCGTCCCTCTTCGTCGAGCGCGACGAGGTCTGCGCGCTTACCTTCCTCGATTGTGCCGTAACTATCCGCGACGCCGAGCAGGCGCGCGGGGTTGGCGGAGGCCATGCGCGAAACGTCCGTGGGCGCGACGCCAAGCGCGAGCATCTGCCGCACGGCGTCGCGCATGGTGCTGACCGAACCGGCGATGCTGCCCCGCTCGTTCGCGGTGCGCCCGCCCGCGACCCTGATCGTCTCGCCCCAGATGCGAAACTCGCCGTCGCCCTGCCCGGCGGGTGCGACCGCGTCGCTGATCAGGCAGAGCCGCTCGGGCGTCTTGCAGCGCAGCGCGAGGCGCAACGCGAGCGGCGCGACATGATGCCCGTCGGCGATAATGTCGCACGTCACGTCGTCGTTGAGGAGTCCCCAGCCGACGGGGCCGGGCGTGCGCTGGTGGAGCGGCGACATGGCGTTGAAGAAGTGTGTCATGTGGCGCGCGCCCGCCGCCGCCGCGCGGTCGAGCGTTTCGACATCCGCGCGCGTGTGACCGATGGAGACGATCCAGCCGCGCGCCACGAGTTCGCGCACCAACTCGATCCCGCCTTCGATCTCGGGCGCAACCGTGATCATACGAATTGATTGAGGCGCGCCCGCGACGGGCAAATTGTCCAGGTCGGCGGGCTGCCTGAAAATGCGAAAGTAGGTCGGGCGCAGCGCACCGCACTGCGCGCTGTTGATGAACGGGCCTTCGTAGTGCAGGCCGAGAGCGCGTGCGGCGGCGGGCGTCGCGCGTTCGTCCTGCGCGGCCATCAAATTTCCGATTGACGCGGCGGCGCGCACGTAATCTTCAACGGGCGCGGGCACGAGCGTCGGCAGCCACGAGGTCACGCCCTCGCGCGCGAGAAATTCGGTGACGCGGAACAGATCGCCCGCAGTCGCCTCCATCGTATCCACGCCGACCGCGCCGTGAATGTGTAGGTCTATGAAGCCGGGATAGACGGTCAAGCCCTGCAAGTCGAATGTCCGGTCGGCGTGGCCGTTAATATCGTCTTCGCCGGCCGCCGAAACGCGCGCGATGAGTTCCCCACGGACGAGCAGG
>DATHAZ010000104.1:0-4549 GCA_035296445.1 Pyrinomonadaceae bacterium
CGGCGCGCGGCCGGCAAATGGCTAGGGGGCGGAAGCGGTGCGCTCCTCGTCGTCGCCGTCCTCATCTTCTTCGGGCAAGTCGTCTTCCGCGGTCGCCTCGTCTTCGTGAACGACATCGGTTTGCGGCTGCTCCTGATCGAGGTCGCGCTTGATGGCATCGAGGATGCCGTTGATGAACTGCGTGGCCTCGTAGGTCGAGAAGCGGCGGGCGATCTCCAGAGCCTCGTTGATGGCGACGGTGCGCGGCGTCGGCTCGTGCAGAAACTCGTAGACGGCCAGCCGGAGCACGTTGCGATCCACGACGGCCATGCGTTCGATGCGCCAGTGTTCGGCGCGCGAGCGGATGCGCTCGTCGAGTTCGGGGACGCGAGAGAGTGCGCCGAGCGCGAGCCGCGTGGCGAACTCGCGCGCCGGTTCGTCCATCTCCGTCTCGCCCAACTCCGCCCAGTAATGCCGCACGAGTTGGTCGGCGCGCACCTCGTCCTTTCGCGCCGCACTCATGACATCAGCCGCAAAGAGCATTTGCAAGGCGCATTCGCGCGCCTTACGTCTCGAACCCATGATTAACCCCAGTGACAAGAGACGAGTGACAAGTGACGAAACAGATCAAGGTTTTAAACTTGTCACTCGTCGCCCGTCACTCGTCACTTGCTAAATGCTTCCTTGTAAAGATTGACCAACTCGACGGCCGCCATGGCGGCCTCGAACCCCTTGTTACCGGCCTTCACGCCCGCCCGGTCAATCGCCTGCTCCAGCGTGTCCGCCGTCACGACGCCGTAGACGACCGGAATCCCCGACTCCATCCCGGCCTGCGCGACGCCCTTCGTCACCTCGCCCGCGATGTAGTCGAAGTGCGGCGTCTGCCCGCGAATGATCGTGCCGAGGCAGATCACCGCATCGTACTTTTCAGAATCCGCCAGCTTGCTCGCCAAGAGCGGAATCTCGAACGACCCCGGCACGCGATAATGCTCCACGAACTTCTCGGCCGCCCCCAGACGCTCCAACGCGTCGAGCGCGCCTTCGACCAGGCGCGACGTGAGAAAGTCGTTCCAACGGCTCGACACCAGCGCGAAGCGAAAGCCCTTGGCGTTCAACTGGCCTTGATGTGTGACGGGTTGCAAGTGTTTCCGGCGACTCCGAGTTTTTTTGGAAATTGATTCACAGGCAGTATAGGTAAACGCGTGGCGGGTGACAAGCGGAGATGAAATTGCGGAACGCGGAATGCGGATTTCGGATTAGAAAGGCAACTGCGTTTGTCTTTAATCCGCAATCCGAAATCCGCATTCCGCAATCACTTTCCTTTGAACACGGGTGTGCGTTTTTCGAGAAAGGCGCGCGTGCCTTCGCGCACGTCTTCGGTGGAGAAGAGTCTGGAGAAGAGTTCGGCTTCGAGGGTGAGACCTTCGGGCAGAGGGAGACGCGCGCCGTGTGTGACGGCTCGGAGGCAGGCGCGCAGGGCGAGCGGCGCTTGACGGGAGAGCGTGGCGGCGAGCGTCTCTGCTTCACCCGAAAGTTGTTCGGCCGCGACCACGCGGTTGACGATGCCGAGGCGCAGGGCTTCTTCCGCCGACAGGCTTTCGCCCGCGAGCATGGCGGCGAGAGCGCGGCCGTGGCCGACGGCGCGCGCGAGGCGTTGCGTTCCTCCGTAGGCGGGAATCATGCCTAGTTTGAGTTCGGGCAGCGAGAAGACGGCGTGCGTGGCCGCGAGTCTGAGGTGACAGGCGAGGGCGAGTTCGCAGCCGCCGCCCGCCGCGACGCCGTTGACCACGGCGATGACGGGCACGGGGCACAGTTCAATCGCCTCGCAGGTCGCCTGCCCGCGTCTCGCCCGCTCAAGCGCTCCGCCTTCGTCGAGTCCGTCGAGTTCCGCAATGTCCGTGCCCGCGCAGAAGGCCGCCTGCCCCGTGCCGGTGAGCACGACGGCGCGCAAGGAGGCGCGGTCATGGAACGCGGTAAAAATTTCCGCGAGGCGTTCGAGCATCGCGCTCGTGAGGGCGTTGCGCCTGACGGGGCGGTTCAGATGCACGTAGACCAGCCCGGCATCGCCGCGCTCTTCAACCAGGATGTCCGGCGTGTCTTCGCGCATACGGAGGCTTCCCGATTCGCAAGAGAAAATCATTCACCGCCACAGAGGCGGAGAGGACATCGAGGGGGCGCAGAGGAAAGACAAAACCATTTGAGATTTCAAATTTGAGATCGTCTTGGGAAGTTCAAATTTGAGATCGTCGCTTGCTTAATTCTCTGTGCCCCCTCTGTGCTCTCGGTGTCCCGGTGGTGAAGGTTTTGATGCTTAGTTATGCCGCTGTTTCTATGTCAGCCGGCTCGCGGGCACCTCGAAATCGTAGGTCTCGCCGTGGCTCAGATATTTCACACGTTCGGAGAAACCGGCGGCCTCTACCGCCCGCTTGAAGTCTTCGAGCGGCGACTGGAAAACTTCGTAATCGTTGTAGTGGATCGGAATCACCTCGCGCGGGTTGATGATGCGGATCGCCTCGACGCCCTGCTCGGCGTCCATCGTCAGCAGTATCCCCATGATGCGCGTGCCGCCGAGGTGAAAGAGCGCGAGGTCTATGTCCGGGTAACGCTTCGGTATCTCGTTGAGGTCGTCGTGGACGAGCGTGTCGCCGGTGATGTAGAGGCGCAAGGTCGTGCGCTGCCCCGCCGCGTTCTGGAATTCGATCATGCTGCCCATGACGGGCGGGAGAAACAGGTCAACCATCGTCGGGCCGTGCTTGCCGGGCATCGAAGTGAGGCGCACGCTCGCGCCGCCGCGCTCGACCACGACCGAGTCCCATGTGTCGAGCGCGACGGGCGCGGTGAAGCCTTTCTCCCTGAGATTGCCCGCCGCATGCTCGGTGGTGATGATGGGCAAATCTTTTTGCAGACGCTCCTCGACGATGCGGTCGAAGTGGTCGCCGTGGTAGTGCGAGAGGACGCAGAAATCAATCGGCGGCAACTCTTCGAGTTCGATGGCCGGGTTGGTCAGCCTTTCGGCCGTCAGGCCGTAGCCGAGATGCACGTGGTCGCCCGCGTGCAGGAAGTTCGGGTCGGTCAGGATCGTGAAGCCCGCGTAACGCAAAATCACGGTCGCCGTCCCGACGAAGAAGATCGAGCCGCCCCCGAAATCGGGACTCGCGCCCCCGACGCCTTCGGCGGCGGCAGAAGATTCAAGCGTCAACCTTGTCTCTTTCGTCTCTTTGCTCATCAGTTCCCCCCTTTAATCGAATGCGGATTTCGGATTGCGGAATGCGGATTGAAAAGCAAAACTGCTTGCCAACGGAGATTTGTTTTCTAATCCGCATTCCGCAATCCGAAATCCGCAATTGTTTACACCAGGTTCATCGGCGTCGGGTTCTTCGGGTCTACGGTGTAGTCGTAGAAACCGCGCCCGGATTTGCGCCCGTAGAGTCCGGCCAGCACCATGCGCTTGAGCAGGGGCGGCGCGGCGAAACGCTTTTCGCGAAATTCGTTGAACATGATCTCGGCGATGTAATAGGTGGTGTCGAGGCCGACGAAGTCGCCGAGCGTGAGCGGCCCCATCGGGTAGCCGCAGCCGAGTTTCATCGCGTTGTCTATGTCCACAATACTGCCTACGCCCTCTTCGAGCGCGCGGATGGAATCGAGCATGTAGGGCACGAGCAGGCGGTTGACGATGAAGCCCGTCTTGTCGGACGCGCGCACCGGAACTTTGCCGAGTCGTTTGCCGAAATCAACCGCCGTTTCGTACACCGCCTCGTCCGTCAGGATCGTCTTGACCACTTCGACGAGTTTCATGATCGGCACGGGATTGAAGAAATGCAGGCCGATGAAACGCCGCTGGCGTTCGACGGAGGTGGCCGTCATCATCTCCGTGATCGAGAGCGAGGAGGTGTTGGAGGCGAAGATCGTTTCGGGCTTGCAGAGTTCGTCGAGTTGGCGGTAGGTGTCGCGCTTGGTGTCGAGGTTTTCGATGATGGCCTCGACGATGATGTCGCAGTCGGCGAGGTGGGCGAACTCGGTCGTGCCCGTCAGGCGACCGCGAATCTCTCGCTGCTCGTCCGCGCTGATCGTGCCGCGCTCGGCAAACTTCGCGAGCGACTTCTCGATCCCGGCGAAGCCGCGGTCGCAGAGTTCGCTTGCGACTTCGCGGACGACCACTTCAAAACCGGCGGTGGCGGCGGTTTGCGCGATCCCCGAACCCATCAGGCCACAGCCGAGCACGCCTACTTTTTTAATTTCCATTCTCGTTTCAATTCTCCTGTCTTCGATTTTTATTGCACGGTGATTTCACTTCTCATTTCGGCGTCGGCGTCGCCGCCGCTTCGGGAGCGGCCTTATCTTCTGATTCGGGAGCGGCCTTATCTTCCGATTGGAGAACGATGCCGTAATTCGCGCCCTCGGTCTTGACCCAATCGTCGGAACGCTTCTCCCACTCCTTGAAGTCGGCGGCGAGTTGCTTGAGTTGACCGAGCGCGCGCTCGCCCTTGCGTTCGTCCTCGCCGACGAGGGCGAGGTCGCGCGCTCGCACGAGCAGTTGTTTGAGGTCGAGTCGAATCTGGTCGGGATTCGG
>DATHAZ010000105.1:0-9796 GCA_035296445.1 Pyrinomonadaceae bacterium
GAACGGGAAGACGACGACGACCACGCTCGTCGCGGAGTTGCTCAGGGGCGCGGGGTTGCCCGTGCAGGTCGGCGGAAACATCGGCACGCCGCTCGTCTCGCTCGTAGGCGCGTCGCGCGAGGACGGCTGGACGGTGGCGGAAGTTTCGAGCTACCAGTTGGAGACGATTGCGGAGTTTCACCCGGCGGTGGCAGTCGTCTTGAACCTGATGCCCGACCACATGGACCGCTACGAGACGCTGACCGATTACGGCGCGGCCAAGCACCGCATCTTTCGCAACCAGACGCCGGAGGACGTGGCGATTCTGAACGCGGATGACGACATCGTCGCTTTGTGGGCTTCGGGGTTGCGCGCGCACGTCACGCTGTTCAGCGTCGAGCGCGAGCTTGAAGAAGGATTGTTTTTGAGAGACGGGCGCGAGTTGGTGTCGCGCACGCCTGACGCCGAGCGCGTGCTCGTGACGCGCGACGAGATGCAACTGCGCGGGTTGCACAACGTCCAGAACGTGCTGGCCGCGCTGGCGTGCGGGTTGGCGTGCGGCGCGTCGCCCGATTCGATGCGCGAGACGGTGCGCAGTTTCAGACCCGTCGAGCATAGGCTGGAACGCGTCGCCGAGGTCGGTGGCGTTGAGTTCTACAACGACTCGAAGGCGACGAACGTTGATGCGGCCTTGAAGGCGCTCGAAGCGTTCGCCGAACACGCGGGGCGGATCGTCCTGATACTCGGCGGGCGCGGCAAGAACGCTCCCTACGCGCCGCTCGCGCCGCTCGTCGAGCGCAAATGCCGCGCCCTCGTCGTGCTCGGCGAAGACGCCGAACGCATCGAGAACGAGTTGAAAGCGCACGCGCCGGTCATTCGCGTCGCAGACATGCCGGAGGCCGTGCGGCGCGCCTCGGAGGCCGCGCGCGCGGGCGACGTGGTGCTGCTCGCCCCGGCGTGCGCCAGTTGGGATATGTTCGACAGTTTCGAGCACCGGGGCAGAGTGTTTAAGGACTGCGTCCTTCAAGGGATGAGGGATGAGGGCGGAGGGATGAATATGAAAGACGAGGAGAGGTTTGATTTTCATCCCTCATCCCTCATCCCTCATCCCTAGTTTTTGTTATGGCGAGAAAGCTACAAGCTGACGAGTGGTTGTTTGCCGCGACGGTGGGGCTGGCGTTGTTCGGCGTCGTGATGGTCTACAGCGCGTCGGCCGATCTGGCGTTCGCCGAAAACGGCACGCAGTATCACTACGTCAAGCGACAGGCGGTGTGGACGGTGGCGGGCTTGCTCGTGATGATGGGCGTGATGCACTTCGATTACGGGTGGCTGCGCGACCGGCGCGTCGTCGTGGCGCTTGTCGCCGGAACGGTCGTGCTGCTGCTGGCGGTGTTCCTGTTCCCGCGCATCAACGGCGCGCACCGCTGGATCAGGCTGCCGGGCGGCTTCAGGCTGCAACCGTCGGAGTTGTCGAAGCTCGCGCTGGCGATCTTCCTCGCGCGCTTTCTCGAACGCCGCGCGGGCGAGGAGCACGCGTTCTGGAAGACTTTCGTGCCCTGCGTGCTCGTGACCGGATTGCTCGTGATGCTCGTCGCGGCTGAACCTGACCTGGGGACGGCGATGATGCTCGGCGTAACGAGCGTCGTGCTGTTGTTCGCGGCGGGCGCGCGGCTGTTGTATCTGGGTGTGCTCGGCGCGGTGGGTCTGGTCGGAGTCGTGTTCATGATCGTGTTGTTCCCGTGGCGTCTGGGACGCGTGACGGCGTTCCTCGATCCGTGGGCTGACGCGCAGGGGACGGGTTTTCAGGTCGTGCAATCGCTGATCGCGGTCGGGTCGGGCGGGACGGACGGGCTGGGTTTCGCTCAGGGGCGGCAGAAGATGCTGTTTTTGCCGTTCGCGCATTCGGATTTCATCTTCGCGGTGGTGGGCGAGGAGTTGGGGCTGCTGGGCGCGCTGACGCTCGTCGCGGTCTTCGGTCTGTTTTTGTGGCGCGGGGTGCGCGCGGCGCGGCGCGCGCCGGATCGTTTCGGGATGCTGCTCGGCCTGGGAATCGTGGTCGGGATCGTGGCGCAGGCTCTGTTCAATATCAGCGTCGTCCTCTCGCTCGTGCCGACGAAGGGCATCCCGCTGCCGTTTATCTCTTACGGCGGCTCTTCGATGATGTTGACGCTCGTGAGCGTCGGCGTGCTCTTGAACATCTCGCAGCAGGGCACGGCGCAGGGCGACGCCGCCACCTACAGAGAGTTTGCGTCGAAGAGCGTTCCCGCGGCTACGGCGACGCCGCGCCGCGAGCGCGTGCCCGTCACGCAGACGTGGCGGCCGGAAGGCCGGAGTTGAGTTCGGCGATGCGCGCTCTCTTCGCCGCCGGCGGGACAGGCGGGCACATCTATCCCGCGCTCGCCGTGGCGAAAGAGTTGACGACGAGGCACGCGGGGTCGGCGGTGCGTTTCGTCGGCACGGCGCGGGGGTTGGAGACGCGGCTCGTGCCGCAGGCGAATTTCGATTTGTCGCTCATTGAAAGCGCGGGGCTGACGAACATGTCGCTCGGCGCGCGTCTCAGAGGGTTGTGGCTGTTGCCGAAGAGTTTCGCGGCGGCGCGCAATTTGATCCGGGAGTTTCGTCCCGATGTGGTCGTCGGCGCGGGCGGTTACGTGACGGGTTCGGTGCTGCTGACGGCCGCGCTGATGCGCATCCCGACGCTCGTCATGGAGTCGAACGCGGTGCCGGGGTTTACGAACCGCAGGCTCGCGCGTTTCGTGGATGCGGCGACCGTCTCGTTTGAAGCGACGTTGCCCTATTTTCGCGGCAAGGCGATTGTGACGGGAAATCCAGTGCGGCGCGAGTTCTTTGACATCCCGGCAAAAGTGCGCGACCCTTCGCGTTTTTCTTTGCTGCTCTTCGGCGGGTCGCAGGGCGCGCGGGCGGTGAGCAACGCGATGGTCGCGGCCTTGCCGCACCTCTCTGCGCACCGCGACGTGCTGCACATCACGCACCAGACGGGCAAGCTGGATTTCGAGACGGTGCGAGAAGGTTATGAGCAGGCGGGCTGGGCGGCGAGCAGCGAAGTGCGCGAGTACATAGACGACATGGTCGCGGCCTTTGCCGCCGCAGACCTCATCGTCTCGCGCGCCGGAGCGACGACGGCCGCCGAGTTGATGGCGGCGGGCAAGACGGCGATCATGATCCCGCTCCCCGGCCAACTCGAACAACGTCGCAACGCCGAAGTGTTGCAGGAGGCAAACGCCGCCCGCATGATCCTGCAAGACGAACTGACGGGTGAAACATTGGCGAAAGAGATCGCCGCGCTTGTAAACGACCCGGCCGAGATCACGCGGCGCGAAGAGGCGAGCCGCAAACTTGCCAAGCCCGATGCGGCGGGCGCAACCGTTGACTTGATTGAAAAGCTGGTAGGTGTCAGTAGTCAGTAGTCAGTAGTTTGTGACCGTCAAGTAAGTTTCCAAAGATGGTCTTGAACAACTGACAACGGACAAAGAACAACTGACCAAGTTGAGTTTATGTTTCATCGTATCCAACACGTTCATCTGGTCGGCATCGGCGGGATCGGCATGTCCGGCATCGCGGAGGTGTTGTGCAACCTCGGATTCCGCGTGTCGGGTTCGGACATGAAGCGTTCGGGGGTGACGGAGCGCTTGGAAGGCTTGGGCGCGGAGTTCAACGAGGGACACCGCGCGGAGAACGTGGGCGACGCGCAGGTGGTGGTTCGCTCGACCGCCGTGCGCGACAACAACCCGGAGTTGATCGAGGCGCGCGAGCGTTCAATTCCGGTCATTGCGCGGGCGGAGATGCTGGCCGAGTTGATGCGGCTCAAGCGCGACACGGTCGCCGTCGCAGGCTCCCACGGGAAGACGACGACCACTTCGATGATCGGGATGATCCTCGGCGCGGCCGGGTTCGACCCGACCGTGGTGGTCGGTGGCGTGGTCGGGGCGTTCGGGTCGAACGCGCGCCTCGGCAAGAGCGATTTGATGGTGGTCGAAGCGGACGAGAGCGACAGATCGTTTCTCATGCTTGCGCCGACTTTCACGGTCGTCACCAACATTGATCGCGAGCACATGGACTACTACCGCGACATGGAAGACATGCAGGACTGCTTCATCAGGTTCGTCAACAAAGTGCCGTTCTACGGCGCGTCCGTGCTGTGTCTCGACGACCCTTACGTGCAGGCCGTGATCCCGCACGTCAAACGCCGCCGCATCACTTACGGTTTGAGCGCGCAGGCCGACGTTTCGGCGCACGGCATCAAGTTTGACATCCCGTTCGGCTCGCGCTTCACGGTCTGGCGCGGGCAGGAGGTGATGGGCGAGGTGACTTTGCGCGTGCCGGGTTTGCACAACGTCTACAACGCGCTGGGTGCCATCGCGATCAGTTTCGAGCTGGACACGCCGTTCGATAAGACCGTCGAAGGACTGGGCGCGTACACGGGCGTCAACCGCCGCTTCCAGTTCAAGGGCGAGGCGCAGGGCGTGCTCGTCGTGGACGACTACGGGCATCACCCGACGGAGATTCGCGCGACGCTCGCCGCCGCCAAGATCGGATCGAGCGGCCGTCGCATGATCGTGCTCTTTCAGCCGCACCGCTACACGCGGACGCAGGATCAGATGGACGAGTTCGCGCGCTCGTTCAATAACGCCGACGTGCTGCTCGTGACCGACATCTACGCGGCGAGCGAAGACCCGATTGAGGGCGTTACGGCCGAGGCTCTGGTCGAAGCGGTGAAACGCTACGGCCACAAGAACACTTTCTACGTCGGCTCGCTCGACACGGCCGTCAAAGCCCTGCTCAGCGAGGCGCACAACGGCGACATGGTGATCACGCTCGGGGCGGGCAACGTCTATCGCGCGGGCGAAGAGTTGATCGAACTGCTCGGCAAAAACGGCGACGGCGGTAAAGACGGCACGGGCGACGGCAAATGACGACGATGACTGTGATGACGCAAAGCACGATGAGCACAGGCGAGCGCGACGCGTTGATCGAAGAGATCGCGGCGCGCACGGGCGTGCGTGCGGAGCGCGGGCGGCGTTTCGCCGAGTTGACGAGTCTGCGCGTGGGCGGCGCGATTGATTGGGTGTTCGCGCCGGAGACGGAGGAAGCGGCGGCGGCGGTCGCAGGCGAACTGGAAGCGGCAGGGGTCGCGTGGCGCGTGCTCGGCGCGGGCAGCAACGTCTTGGCCGACGACGAAGATCATCATTACGTCGTCGTCAGCATGCGCGAAGTTAAGGGCACGGCGTTGTTCGAGGGCGAGCGCGTGAGCGTGAGCGCGGGCTATTCGCTGCCGCGCCTGTGTGTGGATGCCGCGCGGCGCGGGCTGGCGGGCATCGAGGGCTTGGGCGGCATACCGGGCACGGTCGGCGGCGCGCTCTGGATGAACGCGGGCGCATACGGGCACGAGATCGGGAACGTGGTGGAGACGGTGCGCGTGGCGCGCGGCGGGCGTGTGGCAGACGTGCGCGCGAGCGAGATCAGTTGGAACTACCGGCATACCTCTTTTCGAGAGGGCGAGTTGCTGTTGGGCGTGACGCTCCGTTTGCGCAAGGACGACTCGGCGAAGATCGTTGAACGGATGGCGGAAGTTAAGCGCCAGCGGATGGAGACGCAGCCGCACGGCGCGCGTTCCGCAGGCTGCTTCTTCAAGAACCCGCCGGGCAGCGGTTTGAGCACGGGGAAGATGATTGACGAGATGGGGATGAAGGGCGAGAAGAGGGGCGGCGCGGTCGTCTCGCCCGTCCACGCGAATTTCATCGTCACCGAAGGCGAGGATGCGCGCGCCTCGGACGCTTTCGCGCTTGCCGAAGAGATCAGGGAACGCATACGCCGCGAGCGCGGCATCGAGTTGGAGTATGAGGTCGAATTGTGGCGCAGCGGCGGCGGCGACGACGCGCGACAGGCGGCCGATGTCGCTTCCGGCGAAGCGGCGGCAATCGAGCCGGGTCAGGCGGAAGAAGAGGAACGGCGAGACTGATGGTTGACGAACGACAGGGTCTTGCTTGTCAACCGTCACTCGTCACTTGTCACTCGTCATTTAGGAGCAGCGATGTTGAGAGAGCAAGTGATCACACCGCGCGCGGGACGCGGCGCACAAGGCGGCGGAAGCCGTGGCCGCGCCGGAGAGATCGCGCAGCAACGTCCCGTCAAACGCGGCGGCAACGGCGGCGCGTCCGGTCGCAAGGGGTCGAAGGGCGGCTCTTCGTCGTCGGCGTGGGGCAGGGCGCTCGCGTGGATGCCGTTCGCGGGGAAGTCTTTGCTCGTCGTGTGCGTGGCGGTGGTCTGCTTCACCGCTTATCGCACGGCGGCTTCATCTTCGTTCTTCCAACTAAGGACGGTGGACGTGAGCGGCGTCTCGCAAGGCTCGGAGGATCAGATCAAGGCTCTGGTGCGACGCGCGGGCAGCGCAAACGGCGTGTGGCAGGCCGACCTCGCCACGATCAGCGCGGAACTCGAACGCCAGCCGTGGGTGCGTAAGGCCGTCGTCACGCGCGTGCTGCCGTCGGGCTTGCGCGTGCGGATCACGGAGCGCACGCCGCGCGCCGTCGTGCGCACTTCGGCGGGTCGCTTCGTCTGGGTTGACGACGACGGCGTGCTGACGGGCGCGGTCGCGCCGACGCAGAACGCGCCCGCCTTCTTCATGCGCGGCTGGGACGAGTCGGGCACGGAGTCGGGGCGCACGGAGAACCGCCGCCGCGTGGAGAAGTATCTGGAACTCTCGCGCGAGTGGGAGGCGGCCGGAATCGCTTCGCGCGTGAGTGAAGTGAACCTCGACGATCTGCGCGACGTGCGCGCGCAGTTGACGGGCGACGACTCGCAGATCGAAGTGCGACTCGGCCGCGAGGATTTGACGAAGCGGCTCAGGCAATCTCTGGAAGCTCTCGACGAGCAACGCTCGACGCCGCGCGGCCAGTTCATCACCTACATTGACATGACGCAGGGCAAGCGCGCCGTCATCGGCTTCAAGGCGCACGCGCTCAATCAGGATGCCGCGAACGCAGGTGAAAAGTCGGACGACAACACGACGAACGACGACATCGCCGCCACGCCCGAGAAGAAGACGACTTCAAACGTCGCCGCCGACGCGAACCGTCGCGCCGTGGAAACCAAGAAGTCGGCGGTTCAGGCGGGTAATAAATCGCGCCCGACAGTCGAGCGCGCGGCGAAGGCTAAAGAGGACAAGAGGCAGCCTGTCGCGCGCGATGGTGGTGGTGGTAGTGGCGCGGGCGAACGCACCACGACCGGGCAGACGCGCGGCGGGGTCGAGCGACCGCGCCGGGTTGGACGTAGCGGCTAGGGCTTAGAGCGTCGCAGCGAATAAGCGGGGACGGCGCGGGCGGCAGCGCGTGCCTTTGTCAGGAGGAAGGTAAAAACGCATGGCGAAACGCGGAGCACACACGGTCGGCCTGAGCATCGGCACGAGCCGCGTGACGTGCATCATCGGCGAGCCGGGCGACGTGTCGGGCACGCTCGACATCGTCGGCATCGGCGAGGCGGAGGCGCGCGGCCTGCGTAAAGGCGTCATCGTCAACCCGGAGAACGCGGTCGAGGCGATCAAGCACGCGGTCGAAGCCGCCGAGCGCATGAGCGGTCTCGAAGCCGAGGAGGTCACGATCAACCTGGCGGGTTCGCACATCATGGGCTTCAACGGTCAGGCCATCGTCGCCGTCTCGGGACGCGACCGCGAGATCACGCCCGACGACGTGCGACGCGCGATTGACTCGGCCTGTGCCATTCAACTCCCGGCCGGGCGCGAGATCGTTGACCGCCTGCCGCAGGAGTTCATCGTAGATGATCAGGACGGCATCAACGACCCTGTCGGCATGATCGGCGCGCGCCTCGCCGTCAAAGTCCACATCGTGACGAGTCCCGTCACGGCGCGGCAGAACGCCATCAACGCGGTCAACCGCGCCGGTCTGGTCGTCTCGGACATGGTGCTCGAACAGTTGGCCGCCGCCGAAGCCGCCCTGACGGAAGAAGACAAGGAATTCGGTTCCGCGCTCGTAGACATCGGGGCGGAGACGACGGGGCTTGTGATCTACCAGCGCGGCGCGGTGCAGCACACGGCGGTGTTCGCGCTCGGCGGTTCACACTTCACGAACGACATCGCGTTCGGCCTGCGCACGCCCATCCCGGAGGCGGAAAAGATCAAGCGTTCGGCCGGTTACGCGTCGAGCGCGGGCTTGAGCGAGATGGAACGCGGGGAACTCGTCGAAGTGCCTTCGGTGGGGGGGCGCGGCCCGCGCCAGTTGTCGCGCCAGATTTTGTGCGACATCTTGCAGCCGCGCGCCGAAGAGGTGTTGATGCACGTGGCCGACGAGATACGCGAGTCGGGGTGGGACAGGCAGTTGTCGAGCGGCGTGGTGTTGACGGGCGGCGGGTCGCTCTTAAGCGGTATGGTTGAGGTGGCCGAACAGGTTTTCGACGCGCCCGTCAGGCTCGGCTACCCGGAGCGCGACCGTTTCGGCGGCCTCGTGGAAGACATTCAAACTCCGGCCTGGACGGCCGCCGCGGGGCTGTCGCTCGTCGCCGGACGCGCGAGCGCGGTCGAAGCGCGCGCGGCCAGCGGTAAACGCGGGGCGACGGGCGGATTGACCGCCTTCGTCTCAAAATTTCGCAATCGTTTTAGTAGTATTTTCTGACAAGTTGTTGTATGCTGCCGCGCCAGCCGGCACAAGATGTTGTCCGCAATATATGGGTGTCACCGGCGCGCACAGCCCAAAATAGCCGCTTCGGCGCTTCACCGAGCGGCGGGCGTTCACAGAAGAGGAAAGGACTTATACGATATGACACCGGAAAGCCGTCAGCCGGGCAGTGGCATTAATATTTTCATAGACGACGATCCTCCGATCACCGGCGCGCGCATCAAAGTGATCGGCGTGGGCGGCGGCGGGGGCAACGCCGTCAACCGCATGATCGAGGCCGGCATAGAGGGCATCGAGTTCCTCGTCGCCAACACGGACTTACAGGCGTTGAAGCGTTCGCGCGCGCCGATCAAGATTCAACTCGGCGGTAAGCTGACGAAAGGACTCGGCGCGGGCGCGAACCCCGACGTGGGCAGGAACGCCGCGCTCGAAGACACGGAGAAGATCATCGAGGCTCTGGAAGGCGCGGACATGGTCTTCGTCACGACCGGCCTCGGCGGCGGCACGGGCACGGGCGCAGCCCCGATCATCGCCTCGCTTGCCACCGAGTTAAACGCGCTCACGGTCGCCGTCGTCACCAAGCCGTTTCACTTTGAAGGCAAGCGGCGCATGCAGCAGGGCGACCAGGGCTTGAGGGAACTCCGCGAATGTGTGGACACGGTCATCACGATCCCGAACGAGCGCCTGCTCGGCAACGTGACCAAAGATATGTCTCTGACGGACGCCTTCAAGATGGCGGACGACGTGCTCAGGCAAGCCGTGCAGGGCATCAGCGATCTCATCACCGTGCCCGGCCTCATCAACCTCGACTTCGCCGACGTGAAATCAATCATGGCCGGGATGGGCATGGCCCTGATGGGCGCGGGACGCGCGAGCGGCGAAGACCGCGCGCTCAAGGCGACGCAGGAAGCCATCTCTTCGCCCCTGCTGGAAGAGGCGTCTATCAACGGCGCGAAGGGCGTCCTCATCAATATCACGGGCGGTCTCGATCTCACCCTGTTTGAAGTCAACGAAGCCTCTTCGATCATCCGCGAGGCGGCCGACGAAGATGCCAACATCATCTTCGGCGCGGTGATTGACGAATCAATGCGCGACGAGATGAAGATCACCGTCATCGCGACGGGCTTCGACAAAGAATCCGCCGACGCCGGTCTCGTCCACAGCCCGAA
>DATHAZ010000106.1:0-36094 GCA_035296445.1 Pyrinomonadaceae bacterium
CGAATGCCCGGCGCAACCTCGGCCGACTCGCCCGTGTTCGGCAAGGCGCGCATGAGTTCGAGCGTCGCGCGCGCGTCCTCTTCGGTGTAGAGCGGGAGGGCGGGCGCGTGGCGCGTGAGTTGGTGGCGGTTGCGATACGAAGCGTCCTCTTCCTGAATGCGCGCGGAATCGGGGAGCATGATCTTGAGGAGTTCCGCCGTGGCGCGCGAACTGTAAACCGCCCCTTTGAAGCCGAGCGCGACGAGGCGCGGCAAATAACCCGTGTGGTCTATGTGCGCGTGCGTGATGAGCACGGCATCGAGCGCGGCGGGGTCGAAGGGCGGGTCTTGCCAGTTGCGCTCGCGCAGTTCCTTGAAACCCTGAAACAGTCCGCAGTCAATGAGCACGCGCCCGCGCGCACCTTCGATTAAATACTTCGAGCCGGTCACTGTGCCGACTCCGCCCCAGAAAGAAAGTGTCGCCATGTTTTGCTCCGCGCTGTTGCAGGGAATTGGGTGAATCGCCGCCGGACGATCAACTCTCCGGGCAGTCGCCATCAACAAGGCGAGCGGACGATATAACTCGACCGACGTTCAGCTTTTTTTAGAAACGACGAGCGTGACCGCGTAACTTTGCGGCTTGACGGGTTGCTCGGCGACGGGATACGGGGCCACCTCGACGAGTTTGATCAGGTATTGACCGTAACCGCTCCCCGCCCCGTCCGTGGCTTCTCTGGGATTGGTGTTGAGTTCGAGCTTGACCGGCGCGCCGGTCGGCTTGCCGACCTGTAACATGACGCGCGCGTTTCCAGCCCAGATGCAATTAACTCCCTTCGGGCAGCGCGAGTCTTCAGCGACGGACACGAATTTGATCTTCAGCTTCCCGTCCGGGGTCAACACCTCCTGCCCGACGTTTAAAACGAAGTTTTTACCCAGCATGATTTTCTTTCGCGCCCGCACGCCGCCCGCCGCCGCCGTCAGCGCAACCCCGGCGACAAACATCGTCACCAGGCACAAAGTTAAAAACCGCGCGATCACTTTTTTCGACATCAATTTGCCCTCCCCGTCGTCAACTTTGATGCGCGCCGGCGGTTTCGCGGATCGTTCCAACTTCACGCGCGCGCGGCGTGCCGAAGAAGACCAGCGCGGAGGGCACGAGCAGCAGCAGATTCCTGAGCGCGGTCTTGACGCCGAGTTGGCTGCCGATGATGCCGCCGAAGCAGCCGCATTCGAGCGGTTCACCCTGTGCCACGTAGACGTAATACAGGCCGTAGAGCGCGAAGCCGACGAGCATGGCCGCCGTCAACGCCGCGCCGAGTCGGGCCGTGCGCGGAACTAAGAGCATCACGGCCGCGAGCACCTCGGCCGTGATGACCATGCCCGCCAGCGGCGACGCCAGACTCTCCCGCACGAGGTTCGTCAGGTTAAACGTGAACTCCTCCAGCGTGTAAAGTTTCGCCCCCGCCGCAAACAACCACATCGCCGCCAAACCGAAGCGACTGATGAGGACGAGGACTTTGAGCCACCTGTGCATAAAAGTTAAACGATGAACGCGGAACGATGAACGCGGAATGAAAGACAAGTTGCTTTTACTTCATCGTTCATCGTTCCGCATTCATCGTTTCCGCTCAAGCTGCCTGTTGCTTCGCCGCCGCGACCACCTTCTCGGCGGCGTCCTGCATTCCTTTGGCGACGGTGAAGTTGAGGCCGGATTCGCGTATGACGCGCTGGCCTTCCTCGACGTTCGTGCCTTCGAGCCGGACGACGACCGGCAAACTCAAGCCGAGGTTCTTCGCCGCGCCGACTACGCCGCGCGCCACCATGTCGCAGCGCACGATGCCGCCGAAGATGTTGATGAGCACGGCCTCGACGTTCTCGTCCGCGAGCAGAATTTTGAACGCCGCCTCGACGCGCTCCTGCGACGCGCCGCCGCCAACGTCCAAAAAGTTGGCCGGTTCGCCGCCCGCGAGTTTGATGATGTCCATCGTCGCCATCGCGAGTCCCGCGCCGTTGACCATGCAGGCGATGTTGCCGTCGAGCTTGATGTAGTTGAGGTCGAACTTCGAGGCTTCGATCTCCAGAGGCTCTTCCTCGTTGAGGTCGCGCAAGGGCGCGAAGTCCTTGTGGCGGAACATGGCGTTGTCGTCGAAGTTGACTTTGGCGTCGAGCGCGATGAGTCGTTTGTCTTTCGTCAGGAGGAACGGGTTGATCTCCAAAAGCGACGCGTCCATCTGCTCGTAGGCCGTGTAGAGCGTCTGCATGAACTTCGCGGCCTCGTTGATCAGATCGGCGGGGAGGCCGAGACCGAAGGCCAGCTTGCGCGCCTGATAGGGGCGGAAGCCGATGGCCGGGTCAATCGTCTCCTTGAGAATCTTTTCGGGCGTGTGCGCCGCCACCTCTTCGATGTCCATGCCGCCCGCCGACGAGGCCATGAAAACGGGTCGCCCCGACGCGCGATCCAGCACGATGCCGAGATAAAATTCCTTATCAATCGGCAAGCCCTCTTCGATAAGCACGACGCGCACCTCGCGCCCCTCCGGCCCCGTCTGATGCGTGACGAGGTTCATGCCGAGAATTTGACCCGCCACTTCGCGCGCCTCTTCGGGCGATTTGGCGAGTTTGACGCCGCCGCCCTTGCCACGCCCACCCGCGTGAATCTGCGCCTTGACGACCACCACGTCCGTCCCTAATTCCGTGGCCGCGTTGAAAGCCTCCTCGGGCGTGCGCGCCACGATCCCGCGCGGAACGGGCACGCCGAACTTCCGCAACAACTCTTTGCCTTGATACTCGTGAATCTTCATCCTCGATCCTCTCGCTCGCTCGGGCGACGCGCTCGGCCGCCGCCGGTTTTCTTTGTAGTGGAACGCCGTTGAGTGTAGCCGCACGCCGCGCGCGACTGCAAGCCACTACTTCAAACGTTCGCCCGCTCCGGCCAAATATTCTTTTGACGCCGCCGGAAATCCCGCCCATAATTGATCCGCATCAACACTCGCATCCGGCTTTCTCTTTTCCTGTAGGACTGGGGACAAATTTATGGCTGACGTGACGGTCACTTCCCGCGCAAACCTTCAAAACGAAGTGAGCTTCGGCGACGGACAGAGTTTCATCACGGACGAACCCGTGAGTATCGGCGGCGACGGCGCGGGCGCAGACCCTTATACGCTGCTCCTCGCCGCGCTCGGCAGTTGCATCTCCATGACCCTCACGCTCTACGCGCGCCGCAAGAACTGGCCGCTCGAACGCGTCACGGTGCGCCTCAGCCAGCGGCGCATACACGCCACGGATTGCGCCGAGTGTGAGACGGAATCCGACGGTTTCGTCCATCGCATCGAACGCTCCGTCCACATCGAAGGCGCGCGTCTCAGCGAAGAACAGCACGCGCGCTTGCAGGACATCGCGCACAAGTGCCCCGTCCATAAAACTCTGACATCCGAGATCATCATCACCGACTTGAAAGAGTAATAATGTCGAAGGGGAAGACCGGAAGCAATTTGCCGGTGCAGATGTTCCCGCTGTGTTCGTTCGCGGCAGGTGGAACCTTTCAGCCGGGCGCGGTGTCCAAGGTGAGGAGTATTCTAAGGTCGCCGGGAGGAGATTGCAGCATGAACGCACGGAAGATGTCTGGATTGTTTTTGATCGTCATGGGTTTAGCACAGATTTTCCAAACCCTCAGCGGGCACGTCCGGCCGGGGAGCGCGGGCAATTCGCTGTACGTGTTCTTCATCGCCCTCCTGTTCACGTTGGGGGCGGCGCTCATCTGGTGGGACGGCAAGTGGTGGAACGGCGATTCCCGGACGCGCGACTGAGCGCGAGACGGGGGCGCGGTCGTTGCTTCTCCGGCAAAAGCGAAAAGGCTCTCAACTCCTGTAGGAGTTGAGAGCCTTTTTCCGAATCGGGATGCCGAGATTCGAACTCGGGGCCTCACCCACCCCAAGGGTGCGCGCTACCAGGCTGCGCCACATCCCGTCGTGTCGTTTAAGTATCTCTGGAAAATTATTTTTGTCAAATGGCGCGGGGCTGAATCTGGGTCGGGGCGCGGGAAACTTACTTGCGGCGCGAGTCGCTTTTGCTCTCGGAAGCGTCGAGCAGCGAGATGAGTTCGCGCATGTGTTCGCGCAGGCGACGCAGCGCAACGCGGCGTTCGTCCGTGAGCGGCGTGCCCGTTTCCGCGGGGGCGACTTCTTCATCGCTCGCGTATGAGGGGGAGGCCAGCATGGCCGGCGCGCTTGCCACCTGTTGTGGTAGGGATGATGCGTGAGTGATGGTCTCCGGCGAAATCTCTTCCGCCGTGACGCTTGAGGCGTTCATGTCGGGCGTGACGACTTTGAGTTTACTCGCCCCGCGAATTTCGTTGACCAGTTTCTTCTTCGCCCCCGCGATGGTGTACTGGTCTTCGTAGAGCAATTCCTTGATGCGCAAGGCCATCTCCACGTCGCGCTTACGATAGGTGCGCTGCCCGGCGCGATTCTTCTGCGGCGCGAGCATCGGAAATTCCGACTCCCAATAGCGCAAAACGTGCGCCTGCACCCCGGTGATGTCGCACACCTCGCCGATCTTGAAGAACAGCTTTTCGGGAATGTAGACGGCGGCGCGGTTCATGGTTTTACGGAGAGGCCATTTCGGCGGGAACTGTCTGGAGTCCCGGCCGTTAACTTTAAATTGAACTGTTTTCGGCGCATCGCCCGACGAGAGCGCGCGTGTTGCTGCCGCCATGTTAACCATGCGGCGAGGGCGTGTCAATAAATTTTCAGGGATTTTCAGGGAATTTAAGACGAACCGCGTGTGCGGCTTGCGGGCGGCGGCTTCAAGGCTTTTCTGAATAGGGCGACGCGCCGCGGGTTAAGACTTCACCTTAACGACGGGTCGAGGCGTCGGCCGGTCGCAGACGAATGAGACGACTCAGGGGGTCGAAACTGATCTCGAAGGGGCGCAGGGCGTCACGACCGAGCAGTACGGGCGCGCCGCTCGCCGCGCCGGAGAGTAAATCCGTGGGGACGCGGCGCAGCACGAGAGACCCGATCTGGATCGTGACGGGCGCGACGCGGCGCGCGCTGATGTTTCCGCGCCCGAGGTCGCGCACGCCCGCGCGTTCGCGCCCGCGAGTCGAACTGATGCCGAACGAGGGCGCGGCCGCGTCGCTGATGGCGAGTCCGAAACCCGAGCCGGTATCGAGCAGGGCGCGGCGGCCGGCGTCGAGCGAGACGAAAGGGCGTCGGCTGCTGTCGTCAAAAAGCCATTGGACGATTGCGCCGTCGGGCGGGGCGGCCTGCCCGCGCAGTGGCGTGGTGCGCGGGTCGAATGCGCTGATGCGAGCGCCGGGCAGATTAATCGTGAAGCCGTGCGGCCAGTAAGATTCGGTCGGGTCGAGCACGCCGTCGAGGTCGGAAGGGAGCGCATCGGTCACGATGGCGAGACCTTTGCCGGGCAGCAAATTTTCCGGCGTCCCGATGGCGAGACTGCGGGGCGCGGCTTCCCTGCCCTGCGCGCCGCCCACGCCGCTCAAACCGCTGAGCGTGACCGAACGCGCGCCCGCCAGTGCGACTCTCGCCTCGGCGGCCACCTGCCGCGAAATAATCGTCGCGCCCGCGCCCGTGTCAATGGCGAAATTGTAAGGGCCGGAATTGTTGACCCACACCCTGACCAATAACCCGCGCCCTTCGACTTCGCGGAAACGAGCGGGGGAGGGCAACGTCTCTGCGCCGGCAGTGCGTCCTCTCTGCCCGAAAGAATTTGAAGTTGAATCGTGTGGGCGGGTGTTTTTCGCGGTTTGTCGGCCGCGCCCGACGAAAGAATGGGCAGCCCCCGTGGTAGGGACTGCCCATAATGTTACTGCCAGAGCGATCAGGAAAGCTGAAGTTGCGCGTTGCGCCATCTGCTTCGAGCCAGAGTCCATCTCACGAGCATCCAGACTTCGACTAGCGACGGTTATTGCGGTTGCGAATTTTGTACGTGTACAGAGCCGAGCCTGCGCCGCCGCCGATTGCGCCGATGGCCGCGCCCTTCTTGCCGCCGATGAGTCCGCCGACCAGCGCGCCGCCGCCCGCACCCATCGCCACCGTCAACTTATCGCGGTGCTTCGACCAGAACGAACGCTTGCGCGGTTCATAGTCGTAGTAAGCCTGACGCGAAGCACGCGTGTTGCGCGCGACGCGCGTGCGGCGCACCGGGGCGTCGCGATAGACGACGCGGTCGGTTGCGGTCGCATTCGAGAGGTTGTTGGCGCGAACGTTCTTAGTCTTCTCTTCGCGCGCCGCCGCGAATCCTTCGGTGAAGCCCGCGCGGTAGCATTCTTCGTCGCCGTTCGTGTTCGCGACGTTCAGCGTCTCCGGCGTCTCATTATTGGTCGCCGGGAGCGTGTCGTTATAACGCAGCGTCGCCGCGCGCGAATTCGTGTCGGTCGAGGTGGGCAACAAATTCGACGTGGTTGCCGCCGTGTTGAGATCATTCGTCTTCGGGCGCATCACTAACGCGCCGACGGTGCCGCCTAACAGGGCGGCCACGAGTGCGACAGGTAAAATCTTATTTTGTAAGTTCATTGTTCAGCTTCTCCTTCAAATTCGCCGGTTGGTTCTAAAAAGTAACCCGCCCGTTATTTCAGCAAGTCACGTTCCGCAGGTTGTGGCTCAGGGAGAGGTTCGGACAGTTTAACCCCGACCCGACGCTTTTGGGGAGGTTCAGGAGCAGATTTTTACCGTCGCAATGAAAATACAATATTGCGGCGAGGCCGACCGCGCCCGTCGAGGATTTTCATGCACGATATGGATTAGACACGATACGATATGATCAATGCCTGGCGGCGCGAACGTGTGCCCGGTTGGACGCCCGACGCGCGCGCAAGCTATAATCCGGCTTCTCTTTCACGTCCAAAATGTTTGGAGGTTCGACGCTATCGTGTCTACCGCTCCGCACGCCTATCGTCTCGCCGCGCGTCTTGAAGCGGTCGGGTTTTCCGACATCGTTAAGATTCGCAATCGCATCATGGAACTGCGCGCGGCGGGCGCGACCGTCTACCAGTTTGAAGGCGGCGAGCCTTTTCTCGACACGCCCGCGCACGTCAAAGAAGCGATGACGCACGCCCTCGCCGAAAACCACACGCGCTATGCGCCCTCTTCCGGCATTCAGGAACTGCGCGAGGCCGTGGCCGAAAAACTTCGCACGCGCAACCATATCCCGGCCGAGGCGAAAGACGTGATCGTGCAAAACGGCGGCATGCAGGGTCTCTTCGGCGCATTTCAGTCGGTCGTCAATCCCGGCGAAGAAGTGCTGCTGTTCGCCCCGTACTGGACGCCCATCAAAGACCTGGTCGCGGGCTGCGAGGGGCGCTCCGTGATGGTCTCGACTGATGAAGCGCGCCGGGAAGGTTTCGCCCGAACGCTCGCGCGCCACACGACGGACAAGACGCGCGCCATCTATTACAACACGCCGCAGAATCCGACGGGCGTCGTCTTCACCCGCGCCGAGGCCGAGGCCATCGCCGCCTTCGCGCGCGAGCGCGATCTCGTCGTGATCGCCGACGAGGCTTACGAAGATTTGGTCTATGACGGCGAACATGTCTCCATCGCCTCGCTCGAAGGGATGTGGGAACGCACGCTCACCTGCTTCACGCTCTCTAAGTCTTACTCGATGACGGGCTGGCGCATCGGCTACGTCGCGGCGGCCGAGCCGTGGATGACGGGCTTGCGTAAGACCACGCTCTATTCGACGAACGGCGTCTCCACGCCGACGCAATGGGCTGCGCTGGCAGCCGTCAATTCCCCGCCCGACTTTTTCGAAGTGATCCGCGCCGAGTATCTCGCGCGCCGCGATCTGATGGTCGGCGGCTTAAACGACATCGGGCTCACCTGCGCGCCGCCCGCCGGGGCGTTCTACGCCTTTCCCGACGTGACGCGCATCCACGCCGACAGTCGAGTCGCCGCCGAAATCCTGCTCGACCGCGCGCAGGTCGCCACCGTTCCCGGCGTCGTCTTCGGCGAACACGGCGAAGGCCATCTACGCTTTTCCTTCTCCACCTCGCTCGAAAACATCCGCGCCGGGCTCGACTCGATGCGCCGGAATCTGTGAAGGGTGGGGGCAAAAGGGTGACGGATGGGGGAAAGCCGAAAGCTCGCCCGTTCGTCGCCCGTCCTTCTTCAAACGCCTCGCGCGGCGACACGGAATTCGATTTCATCTCGCGCATCAGGCGACGCGCGGAAGCGGCGAGCGTCGCGGCCGAGACCGACGGGCTCGTCCTCGGCATCGGCGACGACGCCGCCATCCTCAACGGGCGCGGCCTTCGCGACTCGATCATTACCGCCGACCTGCTCGTCGAAGACATAGACTTTCGCCGCACCTCGCTCCCGACGGACATCGGCTACAAAGCTCTCGCCGTCTCGCTCTCCGATATCGCCGCGATGGGGGCGCGCCCGCGCTGGGCGCTCCTCTCGCTCGGACTGCCGCGGGACATTTACGATTCGCCCTTCGCCGCGGGCATCTACGAAGGTTTCCTGTCGGCCGCGCGACGGTTCGGCGTGACGCTCATCGGCGGCGACATGTCGCGCACGCCCGAACGCATCGTGATCGATTCAATCGCCGTCGGCGAGGCGAGGCGCGGTCGGGCGGTGCTGCGTTCGGGCGCGCACGCGGGCGATCAAATCTACGTCACCGGCACGCTCGGCGGCGCGGCGGCAGGCTTGAAGCTACTGGAGCACGCCAATGGCCTGCGCACGCGCGCCGCACGCGTGCGCGCTCTTTCCGGCCTCGCCGGACTCACGCGGCGGCAGATGCGCCCCACGCCGCGCGTCGAATGCGGCGCGCTGCTCGGCGAGCGGCGGCTGGCCTCGGCGTTGATTGATTTGAGCGATGGCCTCTCCTCCGACCTCGCGCATCTGTGCGAGCGAAGCGGCGTCGGCGCGCTCCTCGAAGCGGCGCGCATCCCCGTCGCCCCTCTGCTGAGACGTGCGAACGCAATCAACTCTAATCAACTCACCCGCGCGTTAACAGACGACGCGCTCAATCTCGCCCTGCACGGCGGCGAAGATTTTGAGTTGCTTTTCACCGTGCGCCCGCGCGTTGCGGCGCAACTCCCGCACAGGCTCGGCGGCGTGCGCCTCACGCGCATCGGCGAAGTGAGAGCGGCGCGTGAAGGCATCAGAATCTCGCGAGGCGGGAGCGCGGAAATTCTGCGCCCTTCGGGCTTCGACCATTTCAAAAATACGCTCTGATGTTTATCGCTTTCTAACATCAGGCAACGTGAAAGAGTTTCACCGCGGAGGCGCAGAGGCCACGCCGGGAGCAGGCACTGCGATTCTCAAACTTAAAATCTCGATTCGTTTTCCTTCGCCCTGTTCCGTGCTCCGCGTGTCTGCGCCGCGGTACGCCTTCCGCGCCGCGCACCCGTCCGCCGGAGACCGAAATTTGACTAGCCGCATTTCCTTCCCTAGACTCTCGCTCAGGGACGACAATTTGCGGCCACCGGCGTGGCCGTCCGGTGCATTCTCAGGTAACGTTTGCTATCAGAATGAGACAATCGCGCGCCGGGTTCGCGGCGACGCCCCAGCGCGCCATTACCTCTAAAATATTTATTCCCGAACATTGATGTTGAAGTTTCACAACACGCTCACAGGCCAACTCGAAGAATTCCGCCCGCTCACGGAGGGCGAGGTCAGGATGTACAACTGCGGCCCGACCGTCTGGGACTTCGCGCACATCGGCAACTTCCGCACCAGCGTCTTCGTGGACATCCTGCGCCGCTACCTGATCTTCAAGGGCTACCGCGTGATCCAGGTCACGAACATCACGGACGTTGACGACCGCATCATCCAGATGGCCGCGCAAAAGAATGTTTCGCTCGACGAATACACCGCGCCCTACCTAGAAGCCTACTGGCAGGACTTCGACGCGCTCGGCTGCCAGCGGCCCGAAATTGCCCCGCGCGCCACGCAGCACATCCCGGAGATGGAGCAGATCGTCAAGGGTCTCATGGAGCGCGGCTGCGCCTACGAGTCCGAAGGCTCTTACTACTTCCGCATCGCCTCGTTCCCCGGCTACGGAAAACTCTCGAAGATCAACTTCGCGGGCAACATCGCGGGCGCGAGCGAGCGCGTGGATACGGACAAGTACGATAAAGAGGACGCGCGCGATTTCGTCCTCTGGAAGGCGCAGAAATCCGCGGACGAACCCGCGTGGGACACCGCGCTCGGTCGCGGTCGCCCCGGCTGGCACATCGAATGCTCGGCCATGTCCATGAAGTATCTGGGACAGACGTTCGACATCCATTGCGGCGGCGTCGATCTCGTTTTCCCCCATCACGAAAACGAGATCGCGCAGAGCGAGGGCGCGACCGGCAAGCCTTTCGTCAACTACTGGCTGCACGGTGAACACCTGAAGATCAATGGCGAGTCCATGTCGAAGTCGAAGGGCAACTATTACACCTTCCGCGATCTCACGCGGCAGGGCTTCAGCGCGTCGGCCATTCGCTATTCCCTGTTCAGCGCGCCCTATCGCAAGCAGATCAACTTCACGCTCGACGGCCTGCGCGGTCACGAGAAGACGGTCGCCAGCCTGCAAGACTTCCGCGCCCGCCTCGAAGAAGCGCGCACCGAACCGGGCAGCAATCCCGCGATGCGTGCGGTCGGTGCGCGCGCCCTCGAAGAGTTCACCGGCGGACTCGACGACGATCTCAACACGTCGGTCGCGCTCGCCGCCGTCCACAATCTTTCGCGCGAAGTGAACACCGCGCTCGACAACCACGAGCTTCGCACCGACGACCAGCGCGACCTGCTCGCGCTCATCAGTCGCTTCGACACCGTGCTCAACATCTTCGGGCAGCCCCGGCGCGAGATGCTCGACGCCGAGATACAAGCCCTCATTGACGAACGACAGGACGCGCGCCACCGCCGCGACTTCGCGCGCGGCGACGAAATTCGCGACGCGCTCGCCGCGCGCGGCATCATCCTCGAAGACACGCGCGACGGCGTGCGCTGGAAGCGGAGATAACAACTTGTCAGTTGTCAGTAGTCAGTTGTCCGTTGTTTGTGCTAAATACTCTAGTCACTCAAGTCCTGTTTTGAACAACTGACTACTGACAACTGACGAATAACATTTTTCCCATGCTCGAATCGCACCTTTCCCATCTCCGCCCGCAAGACCTTCGCGCGAACATCTTCGCAGGCTAGCCTCGCACATTCTTCTTTCCATGCGCCTTCGCACGTCTAATCTCTCATTTCAAATTTGAGATTCGCCATCCCGCACCAGCTTTTCGTTTCGCCGAAGGAGAAAATTCCATGTCAACCATCGCCCCGCCCGAGCGGCCGGAGATCAAAACCGCTTTGCCCGGCCCGAAGGGTCAGGAAATTATTAATGCCGACGCGCAGTACGTCACGCCCTCTTACCCGCGCCCGGCTTTCAAACTCGTCGCCGAACGGGCGACCGGCGTCTGGGTGACGGACGTTGACGGCAACGTCTTTCTCGACTGCAACGCCGGAGTCGCCGTCTGTTCGACCGGCCACTGTCACCCGGAGATCGTCAAGACCATACAGGAGCAGTCCGCGCGGCTCATACACATGTGCGGCACGGATTATTACTACAGCCAGATGCCCGATCTGGCGCGCAAGCTCGACGAGATCGTGCCCGTGCCCAGCCCGACGCGCACACACTTCGCCAACAGCGGCACGGAGGCGGTCGAGACCGCGCTCAAGCTCGCCATGCACGCCACGGGACGGCAGAAGTTCATCGCCTTCTTCAACAGCTTCCACGGCCGCACGCTCGGCAGCCTGTCGCTCACTTCCTCCAAGATCGCGCAGCGCATCGGCTTCAAACGAAGCGTGCTTGACGTGACGCATGTTCCTTACCCGAACGCCTTTCGCCACCCGTTCACCGGCGAGCGGACGGACGAGGCGACCGTGAGCCGCGCCTGTCTCGAATGGATCGAGGAGCGTCTGTTCAAGACGACGACGCCGCCCGAAGAGGTGGCGGCGATCATCGTCGAAGTCGTGCAGGGCGAGGGCGGTTACGTTCCCGCGCCGCGCGAGTTTCTGCAAGGGCTTCGACGCATCTGCGACGCGCACGGCATCATGCTCATAGTTGACGAAGTGCAGTCGGGCATGGGTCGGACCGGCAAAATGTTCGCGAGCGATCATCACGATCTGCGCCCCGACATTATGTGCCTCGCGAAGGGCATCGCGTCGGGTCTGCCGATGGGCGCGTGCGTGGCGCGCGCAGATTTGATGGACTGGAAGCCCGGCGCGCACGCCTCGACTTTCGGCGGCAACCCCGTCGCGCTCGCCGCCGCCTTGAAGACCATCGAACTGCTCGAAGGCGGGCTGGTCTCGAACAGCGCGGAGGTCGGCGCATATCTGAAAGCGGGGTTGGAACGTTTGAAACGTAAGCACGATTGCATCGGCGACGTGCGGGGCTACGGGTTGATGATCGGCGTCGAGTTCGTCACGGATTCCGCCTCGATGATGGCCGCGCCGGAGTTGCGAGACCGCGTGGAGGTGGCCTGCTTCGAGCGCGGTTTGATCATTCTGGGCGCGGGCGCGAACACGATCCGCTGGTCGCCGCCGCTCACGCTCACGCGCGAGAACGTTGATGTCGCGTTGGAGATTTTCGACGAGGCCATCGCCGCGTCCGTAAAGTAGGCGCGAGGGGATAAGGTTAACGCACCGCCCGCAACCCATATCTGTACGGGTTGCGGGCGTTTTATTTTATGCACGACGATTCTCTCGCCGCGCGGGCGCGAGCGCGGGTTTACGCGCCGGGCGAGGAATCGTTGACAAGGGAAACACATCTCACTTAAGGTTCTGCCCTGACACGTCTTTGCAGCGCGACCGAATTTCGACGGCATCAACATGAGACGATTTTTCTTCACCTCGCTGGTCATCTTTTCGCGCAGCCGTCGTTCGGATTCTTTATTTCGTCTCGCACCAGGCAGCAGGTCACACACGAGCAGGAGTTGGTGAGTTATGAAAGCTTTAACACTGACGATGATGTTGCTATTGGCCTCGACCGCTTTGGCGCAGACGCCGCGCACTGCCAAGGATCACGTCAAACGCGCCGCCGCGCGCTATCTCAAAGGCGACCTCGACGGCGCGATTGAGGACTACAACAAGGCTCTGGATTCCGACCCGCACGCGGCCGAAGTTTACGTTAAGCGGGGCGGGGCGCGGCGCGCGAAAGGCGATCTCAACGGCGCGATTGACGATTTCAATCAGGCTTACGACATTGACCCGCTCTCCGTGCGCAACGACCGCAGCGTCGCCGAAGCCTACTCGAATCGAGGCTTCATCCGCACCAACAAGCTCGACATGCCCGGCGCGATCTACGATTTCAACAAGGCTCTCGAATGCTATCAGGGCAACCCCGACCTCTATTTCAAACGCGGGCGCGCGCGTCTCATCAACGGCGACCTCGCGGGCGCGATCAGCGATTTCACCGATGGCCTCGCCCTCAAACCCGAAGGCAGCCTCGCCTCTCTGGCCTACGCCTCGCGCGGCTACGCCCGGATGCTGCAAGGCGACGAGGCGGAAGCGCGTAAAGATTTCGCTGAAAGCACGAAGGTCAACAAGGAAAGCAAAATCTTTCTCCACCTCCACCTCATGTCGCTCGACGAGCAACTCAAGGAGATGAAACGCCTGCGCATCCGCGACCAGCAACGCGAAACATAAAGAACAGGTAAATGGTAAATGGTAAATGGTGAATGGAAAAATCCGCTTCTTTCCATTCACCATTTACCATTTACCATTCACCACTTTTCAGTATCGCTGCGGCGCGCCGTGGACGCAGCGCACGGTGTCGCGCGCGATGAGCAATTCTTCGTCCGTCGGGATGACGTAGACGGCGAGGCGCGAAGAGTCCGCGCTGATGAGTCCTTGCAGGCCGCCGTGGTGCGCGGCGTTGCGTTCCGCGTCGAGTTCGAGGCCGAGCCACTGGAGGCCGTCGCAGATGCGCGCGCGAATCTCCGCAGAGTTTTCGCCGATCCCGCCCGTGAACACCACCGCATCCGCGCCGTTCAACGCCGCCAGGTACGCGCCGATGTATTTCCGCGCGCGGTAACAGAAGATTTTGACGGCGAGACGCGCCCGCCGGTCGCCGGACTCGCGCTCCTCGTCCAGCAGTTCGCGCATGTCATTCGTCAGCCCGGAGATGCCGAGCAGCCCCGACTGCTTGTTCAAAAGCGTCTCCACCTCCTGCGCCGACAAACCCTCTTTCGCCGCCATGTAATCAATGATCGCCGGATCAATGTCGCCGGAGCGCGTGCCCATCACGAGTCCTTCGAGCGGCGTCATGCCCATCGAAGTATCCACGGAATCGCCCGCGCGGATGGCGGCCACCGAACACCCGTTGCCGAGGTGCAGCGTGATGACGTTCGTCGCGCTGCGTTCTATCCCGAGCAGTTGCCGGTAGCGATAGGCGACGTAGCGGTGCGACGTGCCGTGAAAGCCGTAGCGACGCACGCGGTAGCGGCGGTAAAGTTGATACGGCAGCGCGTAGAGATAGGCGTGTTCGGGGATGGTCTGGTGAAAGGCCGTGTCGAAGACGGCGGCCTGCGGCAACCCCGCGCCGAACACTTCGCGCGCCGCCGCGATGCCTTTCAGGTTCGCGGGATTGTGCAGCGGTGCGAGGTCTATGCAATCCTCTATGCCGCGGAGCACTTCGTCAGTGATCAGGACGGAATGCGTGAATTGCTCGCCCCCGTGGACGACCCGGTGGCCGACCGCGTGAACGTCGGCCACGCTTTGCACCTCCGCGATGCCCGACCCGACGGACGTGACCCAACGAATGATCAACTCCACGGCCGCGCGCGTGTCCCTGAGCGGCGCGGTCGAACGCTGCGGCGCGCCGCCCTCGGCCTGCAAGGTGATGATTGCCTCGCCCCCGATGCGCTCCACCACGCCCCGCGCCAGACGCCTGTCCGTGTTCTCCGCGATCCGTTCAAGGTCGGTCGCGATCAGTTGAAACTTCACGGACGAACTGCCGCAGTTGAGTACGAGTACATTCATATTTTTTGAGTGACAAGTGACGAGTGACAAGCGACGAGCCAAAACAATTTCTTTCTCACTTGTCACTTGTCACTTGTCACTTGTCACTTTCCTTCTTATCTCCGCCATGCGCGCGCGCAGGCGTTCCTCGTCAACGGTCGTGACCCGGCCGTCGCGATATATTTCCCGTCCGGCGACCAGCGTGAGCGACACGTCGCGCGCGGAGGAGGAGAAGATGAGCGCGTGCGCCGGGTCGTAGACCGGGATTTGGTGCGCGCCGTCGAGCCGGACGACGGCGAGATCGGCTTCGACGCCCGGCGCGAGTGTGCCCGTGCGTTCTTCATAACCGAGGGCGAGCGCGCCGCCGCGCGTGGCGTCCGCGAGGGCATGCTCCGCCGTGTAAAGTTCGCCGCCCGCCTCATTCGGGTGCAGGCGCGCGAGCAGCGTGGCGAAGCGCGCCTCTTCGAGCATGTCGCAGGTGTTGTTGCTGGCGACCGAATCGCTGCCGAAGCCGCGCCTGAGTTTCGACATCTTCGCGAACGGTGCGCGGCCGTGGCCGAGTTTGAGATTCGACTTGGGACAATGAGCGACGGAGGCGCGCGCTTCCCTGATCGTTTCGATGTCGGCCTCGTCAACCCGCACGCAATGCGCCAGCAGCGGCCGCGCCGCGAGCATGCCGCGCTCGGAGAGGTATTGGATCGGCGACATGCGCGGCGAACGCCATTCGATGTCGCGCTCGGCATAGTTTTCAGCAAACGCGCCGCGACCGTGCCGCATTAACTCGTCTTCGTGCGCCGACTCGGCCGCATGAATCATCAACGGTAATCCTTCGGTGAGGACGTAATCCGTCATGCCCGCGAGCAACGGCTCGCTCGCAGTGAACGGCGTGTGCGGCGAGACGCCGACGCGCACAAGTTCGTTCTCCAACTCGCGCGCACGCAATACGTCGGCGCGCAACTTCGACAACAGTTCACCGGCCACGCGCGCGTCGGGGCTGATCGCTTCCTGGTAGACGATGCCGCGCAAGCCCACATCGCGGAGCGCGTCCATGCTCGCGTCCGCGTAGCTCGACGCATCTCCCACACACGTTACGCCCGCGCGCGCCGCCTCCAGCGCGCCCCACGTCGCCGACACGCGTAGGTCGTCGGCCGTCATGCGCGTTTCGCGCGCGACGGTCAGTTTGCGCAGCCACGCGAAAAAGTCGTGCTCCACGTCTTCGAGATAGCCGCGCATCGCCGTCAGTTCCAGATGCGTATGACAGTTGACCAGACCCGGCATGATCGCCGCTCCGCCGAAATCCTCGCGGGTGGCTTCGGGAAACTGCGCGGCGATCTCCGCGCGCGCGCCGACGCCGACGATGTGCGTGCCCGCGACCGCAACCGCGCCGTCTTCAAACGCGGGCGATGCGACGGGCACTACCCAGCGGGCGCAGTAGAGTTTCACAGGTTGAATTTTACTTTGGGTGGAGTTGAATGAGTTCATGTCGAAAGGTGTGGCGCGTCGGTCTGAGCGAGCGCGCGCCTCCTGTCTCTTCGTCTGAGTAGAAACCACAGGAGGCCGGAAAAGGCAATCACAAAACCGCCCGCCGCGGCGACGGGTCGGATGCCGAATGCGTCCGCGCCCGCGCCCGCGGCGTACATCGAAGAGACCATCGTCAGCGTCGTCAGAGTTTCGTAGGAGGCGAAGACGCGACCGGCGTAAGCATTGTCGGTGCGGCGCATGACGAGCGTCTGCTGCGCCGTCCACCAGATGGCGAAGTTCATCTCGCGCGCGATGAGAATGAGGCTTGCCGTCCACAAATTCGGCATCACGGTGAAGAGGGCGAGGCCGCAGCCGTCGAGGACGAGCGAGCGACCCATGCGCGCGCCCAGACTATCGCCCGCTGCGTTAAAGCGACGCGCGACGGGCGCGCCGAGCACGCCGCCGACTCCCATTGCGACGAACAAGACGGAGATGCCGAAGTCTCGCGGTCGCGCCGCCCAGGCGGACGCCGTCAACTCGCCGAGCCGCGCGCCGAAGACGCTGTAGAGCGCGCGCGCCACGCCGTTGCCCAAGCCCCAACCGGCGGCGACGATGAAGACCGCCATGAGCACACCGTCGCGTCTGACATAACGCAAGCCTTCGCAAAACTCGTCAAAGGCGCGACGCAAACCCGCCGCGATGCGATGCTGCATCGTAGCCACGCGGCCATGCGACGACGCGGCGCGAGCGCCTGACGTTTCTCTCGCAGCTATCTCAACCGCCTTAGTTTCCCCCTCTGCTTCTCCGTCTTCCTTCGTGCCTTTGCGCCTTGGCATGAGATTTATCTTTTCTACGGAAGACGACACCTCGCGCAAAGGCGCAAAGGCGCGAAGAGGAAGCGGCGACGATTCGGCCGCGCCCTGTCTGCGCGGCAGACGAATGCGGCTGATCATCCATGCGGAGACGAGGAAGGTGGCGGCGTTGAGGACGAAGACGAGGTCGCGGCTGATGAAGGTGGCGACGAGTCCGCCGAGCGCGGAGCCGACGGCGATGGTGGCGGCGGTGGTCGAAACGGAGAGCGAGTTCGCGCCGAGCAGTTCGTCCGCGTCCGTCACGATGACGGGAATCGTCGCGCGTTTGGCCGCGTTGAAAAAAGCCGAGACGGCGAAGAGCGACGCGCCGACCGCATAGATCGCCGGGAGCGACGAGAAGTGTTGAGCGACGAGGAACCCGGCTGCGAGCACGGCGCGCGCTGCGTCCGCCGCGATCATGACGCGACGGCGATCCGTGCGATCAACTACGACTCCCGCGATGGGGCCGAAGAGAAACAGCGGCAGGTGGCGCGCGATGGCATAGACGGCGATGGCGCGTCCCTGTCGCGCCGGGCCTGCGAGTTCGAGCACGAGGGCGAGCACGGCGATGTTGTTGAGCCAGTCGCCGATCTCGGAGACGACCTGCCCCGACCAGAGGTGTCGGAAGTTGGCGTTCCCGCCGAGCAGTTGCCGGTAGGTCACTTCTTCGGACGCCCGCCGCCTTCGGCGTATTTTAGTTCGCGGTAGCGCGCGAGGATCGAGGAGACGTAGGCGCGCGTCGAAGCGATGTCAATGCGTTCGACGAACTGCGCGGAGGTGAGCGGCGTTTCGTTAGACGCGACGCGATTCCACTCGGCGGCGCGGCTTGGCCCGGCGTTATAAGCGGCCACCATGCGCGCCTCCGCGTCGGGCAGGTCGCGGTAGGATTTCGAGATTTTTTCCAGGTACCAGCAGCCGACCTGTATGTTGCGTTCCGGGTCGGCGAGGACGCTTTTGGGGTCGCGCGACATCTGCTGCGCAAACTCGCGCATCCCCGTCTCGGCCGCCCACTCGCGCCCCACCGTCGGCGTCACCTGCATCAATCCGATCTCGGCGGCCTCGCCGATCTTCCACGGGCGGAAATAGGTCTCCTCGTAGATAATGCTCCACACGAGGTCGGGGTCGAGGCGATAGACGCTCGCCTGCCGCGCGATGAGCGCGTCGAAGCGATGAATCCAATACTGGTTAAAAAAATAGAGGCCGACGGCGGCGAGGATGGAGAAGATGACGGCGGCGAGAGCTAGACGCTTGAGGACTGGCATTCAACTGAACTTCCCTTAACTATCGCGCGAATCCGATGCTAGTTGCGACGCCTGAGCCGTGTCCAGAGTTGGGCTTGGGTGGTGGAGCGGTCGAGACCTTCGTAGCGTGATTGCAGGGCGCGGCGGTCGAGGACATGGCCTTGCAGCCAAACGTCTGCGGCGAGCGTCGCGCCGACTTGTAGCGCACCGCCGCGAAGGCTGCGTTGATTGATGAGCACTTCGAGTTTGAAGTGGCCGAGGTCGAGATAAGCCCAGTAGAGTTCGCCGCCCGAGAGCGGGTTGCGCAGCGGCTTGAAGGAGAGGACGCGCCCGCACAAACTCCAATCGTTTTCGTGCGCGGCGCGCGCGGGCGCGAATTCTTCCAGGGCCTGCCAGCGCGGACGCTCCTCGCGCGAACAGACACGCGCGCGGTAGGCCAGCCCGCACAGCCCGACGTGCAACTCCTGCCCGCTGAAACCCTCGAAGCCGACCTCCGTCAGGTTCTGCAACTCGAAGAGCACTTCCGTCTCCGTCCCGTCGCAGTAGCCGTGGACGATGGCCTCGCCCTCTTCGTCATACTCGGTCAAAGCCCAGGGGCTGATGCGCTGCGTGTAGCGGGCGCGAAAACCGGGGCGGCAGTCGGCATAGAAAATGTCGCCCGTGCCCGATTCGTAGAGCACCGTCCAGACTTCCAACCCCTCGCCCAGTTTCCAGCAGCGGCCGTGCAAGACCGCGCCGCGCCGGAGCAACTGCGACTGCTCGCCCTGATCGCCGGCGCGCTCCGCGAGATGGTTGAAATCCCGCTCGCTCGGCACATCCAGTCCGATGGCTTCAAACGTCTCTTCCATATCTTTAGTACAGTGACAAGTGACGAGTGACGAGTGACTAGCCAGAATCAAGACAAGTTCTCAGTTTTAACTTGTCACTCGTCACTCGTCACTTGTCACTGCTTTCACTACCTTGTCGCTCGCTTCCGTTGCTGAATGGGTTTCAGTTTCGCGTCGCCTTCGCCGGCGCGCGGCGCGCGACTTTTGAAGCCGCGAATATTGCGCTCCGGGCCGTGCTCGGGCTGCGCGCCCGTCCTCGTCATCTCGGCGAACAGCACCACGTCGTAATCGGCCTCACGCGACATCTCCTCGCGAATGGCGTGCAGTTCTTCTAAGAATCTCGGCTTGCGATACATAGATAGTAAATGGTGAATGGTAAATGGTAAATGGTGGGAAGCGTTTTTATCTATTCACTATTTACCATTCACCATTCACTAATCCTTTTTCTCCGTCAACTCCGAAACCAAAAACTCCGGCGTGACGATCATCGGGACGAAGAACCCGGCGGCGGTGTTGAAGAGACGAATGCGCGCCTGTCTTCGCACGTTCGCCAGATGTCCGAAGTTCCACGTAACTAGATAATCTATTTTATGCACGGAGGCAACCGCGACGTGCAGGGCGTCGCCGATGTACTTGCGGTGAAAGATGCCGCGCGAGATGTAGCCTTCGGCGAGGATGGTCGCCTCGTCCGTCAACTCAAGCTGTTCGAGCGGCGCGACGAGTTTCAGGTAGGCCGTGCGGTGGGGTTCGGGCAGGCGTTCGAGTTCGCGCGCGACGAGCGGCGAGACGGTGGCGCGATATTCCGACATCTCGTGCTCCCACCAGCGAATCGTCAGGTCGCGCCGGAACGGCTCGCCGTTGTCGAGATACGCGCCCACGACCGATGTTTCCAGATAGAGGCTCTGCTTCACGGGGTGGCCCCCGAAGCGGGCGTGATGTTTGCGTCGCGCTCCGGCGGCGCAGGCGGGGTCGTGCTCGTCAGCGGGTCGAGCCGCACGAGGCCGCGCTGGAAATCGAACGTGACGCGGAACCGGCGCAGGATATTGCCGCCGATGATGCCGGTCTGCTCGAAGCCCGAGGTCTCGTTGATGGCCGACATGTCGAGCACGGCCGCGGAGAGATTCGCGTGCGTGTAATTGCCGAACGAGACGCGCGGCAAAAGGAGCGTCATCACATCTTCCGTGACGCCGGCCGCGCCGTAAACTTTGAGCCGCGTCTTTTGCTCGAAGCGTTCCATGTCCTCGGTTTTGGTGAGTTCCTTCGAGATGACGGAGATGCTCGCGCCGGTGTCTACGATAAAGTTGAGCGGCTTCTCGACGCCCTCAAGCACGACCGAACTGCTCCAGAAGCCGCTCGACGTGGAACGGATCGGAAATTCGTAACTGCGGTTCGCGTCGAGCGCGGCGGTCGGCTTCTGAGCCGGGGGCGCGACAGCGGGCGAGGCGGCGGGCGTCGCGGACGGGGGCTTCGCGTCCGTTTCGGGCGCGGCGTGCTTCGTGTTGGGCGGGACGACGGTGTCGGCGAACGCGCCCGCCTGCACGGATCTGTCAGACTGGCGCACGAGGGTCATCTGGTGCGTGCCGTAATCAACCGAGGTGATGTACTTGGCGATAACGGAGAGGCCGATGTAGCCGTCCACGGGTTCTTGCTGGTTATGGAAGTGGCGGATGTAAACCGGCACATTCTCGATGCGCGCCTCTTCCATTTGCAGCGACGTGAGGAAGCCGTAGACGATCTCGAAGCGACCGCCGCCGCCGACGGCGCGCGCGAGGCCGCCCTGCGCGATGGGCTTGATGTTCATCCGCTCCGCCGTCTGCGTCGAGAGAACGCACATACCCGATCCCGTGTCAACGACGAACCTGAGCAACGTCTTCGAGCCGTTGATGCGCACGTTGATGACCGGGCGGCTGTTGGCGAGTTCAAACGGAATGGTCACGCGCGGCGAGCCGCCGGGCACGTAGAGTTGGCGTTGCGTGCCGAGGTAGCGAAGGAAGCTGATCAGGCCGCGGATGCGCGCGCGGCGATCCGCGTCGGTGCGCGGGGCGATGCGCAGAAATTCCTCGTAGGCGTCGGCCGCCTCGCGGTAGTGTTCGGAGCGCGCCGCCGCCTGCGCGAACGAAAAGACGTAATCGGGTTCGGCGGGGTCGAGATTGATGGCGCGGCGCAAGCCCTCCAGCGCGATGGACGCGCGGTTCTCATAGAAGTTGATCATCGAAATGCCAGCTATCGCCAACGCCTCGTCGTCCTTGAAAGCGAGCGCGGTGCGAAACTCTTCGACGGAGAGTTTGAAATCGCCGGAGGCCAGCAGAGCTGATCCCAGAAGCGCGTGCGCCCGCGCCGAAGTAGGCTCGATGGCGAGCACGCGCGCCGCGTGATCGTAGGCGTCGCGCGGATTGCGTTGCTTCAGCAAAACGAAACTCAAACCCAGACGCGCCGCCACGTCTCTCGGGTTTCGCTCGATGAGCGCGCGATAAATCTTCTCTGCGACTTCAAACTCGCCCTGTCGCAGAGCGCGCGCCGCCTTCTCCAGATTCTTATCGCCCGCGAGCGGCGCGCCCGCCCACGCGTCAACGCCGGTGAACGACACACACACGACCAGGGCAGCCAAACTGCCCCACAATGCACGGCTCAGTTTTTTCATCTTTCGGCCACCCCCTTCAGGAATTTCGGATTGTGGATTGCGGAATGCGGATTAGAAGACGAAAGTAAATGCTGTCTTCTAATCCGCATTCCGCAATCTGCATTCCGCAATCATTTGAGTATTTCCCCGGTCTTCATAGACCACAGTGTCAGGTCGAGTTCGTCGAAATCTATGGCAAGGTGTGCGGCAAAACGCCTTAATGACTCTTCGATGACGAGGTAGCGCGCGCGGGTTGTCGGCGGCGTCGCGGATTCGATCATGCCGAGTTCGGCGAGGCTGCGCAGGATATGTTTGTCGAGAATGGCATAGCCGCGAAAACCGACGTTGCGCAGGTAGTGGCTCGCCTCTTTATACCCGAGACCCTTGATGCCCCGCTCGCGCGCGAGCCAGTCGCGGCGGGCGAGCGGATCGTCGAAGCCCTCAAGCCGCTCGCGCAGGCGCATCCCGCAGTCCGCTCGTAAATAATCGCGTGTGACGACGATGTAGCCGGAGCGCGAATTCGGGTAACGATGCACGCCGCCGAGCGCGTCCGCCAATTCCTCGCGCCCTCCCGCGGCGAGCAGGGCGCGCACCGCCTCGACGGAACGCAAGCCCATGCGCGCCGACGCGCCCGCAGTGAAGATGCAAAAGACCAACTCCTCCCACAGGCGTTCGTCCGACCCTTGCCGCCACACGTCTCGAAACTCCGCGAGACGCCGGCGAATGTCAACGGCGCGTGCCGCGTGTGTCTCACGAATCCGCTCGATGGTGACGGGTTGTTGATCTCGACGCACTATGGCTGACGCACTATGGCTGACGCACTATGGCTCTGGTGGCGGTTGCCGGGTTGTCAATCGCGAGGGCGCGATTGACAATCGAATTCTAGGAGCGGGTTCACAGCCTTGTCAACGAGTTTGCCGTCTGGAATGTTCGCGGCCTTCGTCTTTTATACGAAGGCAGAGCACATACATCCCCCGCGCTGCTTGAGACATCTTAGATTTCGCGCTCAGACTCCCCTCTGAACCGACGGCGTGAATCCAAGACGGCTCTCTCCGTGCTATGATGCAATTGCCCCCAAACAATTGACAGAGGTTAAGAATGTTCAGATCAAAAGTCAGACAATTGTTTTTGGCATCGGGGTTGTTGCTCTCGTTGTCAGTGAGCGCGACGGCGCAGGACGATTACACGCCCGCGCCGCTGCCGTCAGCGACGCCATATGTCGTGTCCACGTGGCCGGGCACGCCGCCCCCCGGAACATCGCCGGACATCGTGAGCGATCTGGCCGCGCTGCCGCAGCCGACGCCCGCCTTCTACACGCAGGGCGTGCTCGTCGAAACGCTCGACGGGAAAGTCGTGATGGAGCAGGCGGCTAATCAACAGTACAATCCGGCCTCGGTCGTCAAACTCGCCACGGCCTACCACGCCCTGCAAACCTTCGGGCCTAACTATCGCTTCTCCACGGTCGTCTGGACGAACGGGACTTTTGATCAAACGACGGGCACGATCACGGGCGACCTGATCATTTCCGGGCGCGACCCTTCATACCACTACGAACACGCCGTCGCCGTCGCACGAGAATTAAACCGTCTCGGCATCCGCACCGTGACGGGCGACCTCATCGTGCCGCCGAAGTTCACGATGAACTTCGGCTGGTCGGCGATTCGTTCCGGCGAAATTTTCTACGACACGCTGGACGCCGCCAGGCGCCCCGCCGCCGCTACGCGCGCGTGGCTCGACGAGCGTCGGGCGCACGGAGACGATACCGCGACACAGGCGATTCCGAGCGTCGCCGTAATGGGCGCGGTCTACGTCGCCTCCGTGCCGCCGAAGGCGCGCGTGCTGCTCACGCATCGTTCGAGCAAACTGGTTGACGTGCTCAAAGTGCTGCTCTGCTATTCAAACAATTTCATGGCCGAACGCCTCGGCGACTTTCTCGGCGGCGCGCCGGGCGTCCAGCATTTTCTCGTCAGCAAGGTCGGCCTCGCGCCCGGCGACGTGCGACTTTCTTCGACGAGCGGGTTGGGCATCAACCGCCTGTCGCCGCGTTCGATGATGAAAGTTTATCGAGGGCTGTTGAAGGAACTGGCGAAGCACAATTTGTCGCCCTCGGACATCATGCCGGTGGCGGGCATTGATCCGGGCACGTTGCAGAAGCGGTACACGTTCGGTTATTCGCGCGGCAGCGTCATCGGCAAGACCGGCACGCTCGGCCGCACCGACGGCGGCGCGAGCGCGCTGGCCGGACAGATGCGCACGCGTTCGGGCGAGACGCTCCTGTTCATCATCTTCAACCAGCGCGGCAACGTCGCGCGCTTCCGCGAAGCGCAAGATCGCCTCGTTTCGGAATTACAGTTCACGCGCGGCGGCCCCGCGCCCTTCTCCTACTCGCCGCACACGCTCGCCATGCGTCTCTCCGACACGGAAGTCGAACAGGCCGAGGCGTCGGAGTTTGAACCGAACTCGAACTAAATGATGAACGCGGAACGATGAACGCGGAAGTAAAGACAAGTGCTTATACTTCCGCGTTCATCGTTCCGCGTTCATCGTTTCAAATAAATGCGCGCCCCGGCGGCCTGAGAGTCGCCGGGGCGCTTTTTCGTCCGACTCGCGCATGGCGTGCGGCACCGCGCGCAAGCGGACGATCCTTTTGTTTCTCCCGCTTGTTTCGTGCTGCTGAGAGCGGTCGTCGCACGCGCGCCGCACCTTCCGCTCCACAGTAGTTCTCTTCTGGTCGCCCCCTTGTTCAGTCGCCCGTCGCGGGCGCGTGCCGCCCCACTAAATTTGAGGACAGCCTCGCTGCCGCTTCCGGCGACGCGTTAACCCTCTCTGCAATTATTAAGCCGCCGCGCTCGCGGGCGACGACTTCTCACCTCAAATACCGGCCACACTTTCATTTGCGCGCGCATGTACGCCGCAACACCATGGGCGCATTGCTGTGGACGAACGCGTTTGATGTTTCCGTAAGTAACAGAGTGTGTAACGGAGGTTCGTCCCGCGCGGCGCGGCCGAGGGCGCAGGTGAGGGTTATGCAGGCCGCTTCCCCTATTGTCACTTAAGGTGACGCGCGTTGCGGAGCGGCTACGCGCCATGCACCCTGCTCGTCAGTCCGGGTTCAGGATCAGTACGCAAGAACAGCATCACGTCTGCATCGGTGACTGTTAGAGCGCAGGGCGCGCTGATACCGATTATCATCACGGCCACGCCGAGCAGTGTCAACGAAATCTCCGTCTCCACGGGAACGGCAACGTGTTGGGGGCATGGATCGTCGCCCGCTTCAACCGGAACGCCCCCGGCAATTTCCTCGCCCCGACGTTCAATGTAACCGGCGCCGGCAACAGCACGTTCCAGTTCGATTGGGATGCTATCGTCAACGCGAACCGGGGTGTCGGCCTGTCCGTCGCAGGCGTCACCGAAAGGTAAGCTCTTCGCTTTCACCACACGATACGAACGGGCGCGCGCTTCTAAGGAAGCCGCGCCCGTTTTCTCTCGTGCGCGCCGGAAGCATTCGCTTGACACGCCCCGCCGGAATGATGAACGATGAACGCGGAACGATGAACTAAAAACAGTTCTTCGTCCACAGCTCGTTGCCGGTTATTCGACTTAATTCTTTCCAGTTTCAGTAGGCGGCACAAACAACGAACTATTGACGACGGGCGTTCGAGCGGCTTACCGTTCATCTTTCCGCGTTCATCGTCCATCGTTTCCGACATGCCTGACATCCTGCTCGTCGAAGACAAAGACAGTTTGCGCCGCGTGCTGCGCCTGACGCTGGAGCACGCGGGCTACACCGTCGCGGAGTGCGCCGATGCGCGCGAGGCCGCCGCCGAGATCACGCGCGCGCCCTACCGCCTCGTGCTCACCGACCTGCGCATGCCGCACGGCTCCGGCCTCGACGTGCTGCGCGCCGCGCGCGCCGCCGACCCGGACGTGCCCGTCGTCGTAATGACCGCCTACGGTTCGATTGACGAGGCGGTGCAGGCGATGAAAGACGGCGCGCACGACTTCCTCCAGAAGCCCGTGGACTCCAACCACCTGCTGCTGCTGATCGGGCGCGCGCTCGAACAGGCGCGTTTGCGCACCGAAAATATTCTGCTGCGCGAAGAGTGGTCGCGCCGCTACGGCTTTCCACGCATCATCGGCGAGTCAGACGTGATCAAGCGCGCCGTGGCGGAAACTCAACGCGTCGCTACGACCGAGGCCACCGTCCTCCTGCTCGGCGAATCCGGCACGGGCAAAGAACTCTTCGCGCGCGCCGTGCATCACCTGAGCCATCGCCGCGATCAACCCTTCGTCGCCATCAACTGCGCGGCCATCCCCGAAACCCTGATCGAGTCCGAACTCTTCGGCCACGAGCGCGGGGCATTCACCGGCGCGACCGAACGACGCCCCGGCAAATTCGAACTCGCATCGGGCGGCACGGTCTTCCTCGACGAGATCGGCGAACTGCCGCTCGCCGTGCAGGGCAAACTCCTGCGCGCCATCGAAGAGAAGACCGTGGATCGCATCGGGGGGCGGATGCCCGTCCCCGTGGACGTGCGCATCGTCGCCGCGACGAACCGCGAACTCCAACAGGCCGCCGAGGCGGGCGAGTTTCGCCGCGATCTCTATTTCCGCCTCGCGGTTTTTCCCGTCGAGATTCCGCCGCTACGAGCGCGCGGCGAGGATGTGCTCCTGCTCGCGCGCCACTTCGCCGCGCAGTTCGGCAAAGAGTTGCGCGGGCGCGAAGCCACGCTCACGGACGACGCGCTCGCGCTCTTGCGGGCACACGCGTGGCCGGGCAACGTGCGCGAGTTGGAGAATGCCATCGAACGCGCCTGTATACTCGCCGACACTTCCATGCTCGACGCCCGCGACCTAAATCTGCCGGGCGCGCGCGGAAGCGACGGGAGCAAAAGCGCGGCGGAGTCGCCCGAGACCTTCGCCGAATTGGATTTGTCCGGCGGGCTGGCCGAAGCGACCGAGCGCGCGATCAGTTTCGTCGAACGCCGCAAGATCGCGGAAGTTCTCCGCGCACACGACGGCAACAAAACGCGCGCCGCCGAAACTCTCGGCGTCAGCTACAAAACGCTCCTGACCAAGATCAAAGACTACGAACTCTAAACACCCGCATGACCCGAGAGCCAGAGGACAACCCGACCGCCAGCGACGCGCCAACCGACCACAACGACGAATCGCCCGCGACTTTGCCCGCCGACCAGCAGCGCGAACTTCAAAACCGGAGTCAACCCGAAGGTTTCAAAGTGGAGACGCGCTTGGAAGAGGCGAGCACCGTCGCGGGCGAGACGGAAAGCCCGGTCGGGGCGGCGACGGGTCAGTTCCCCGCCGAGCGCGTCGTCGCCAAGCGCGAGCGCGAAGCGACCGGGTCGGGCAAGTATGCTTTCCTCGTCGGCGCGGGAATTCTGCTCAGCCGCATCGTCGGACTCATCCGCCAGCGCGTCTTCGCCTATTACTTCGGCAACTCGTTCGCCAAAGACGCCTTCGACGCCGCGTTCCGCATTCCCAACTTCCTGCAAAACGCTTTCGGCGAGGGCGCTCTCTCCGCCTCCTTCATTCCCGTCTACGCGAACCTGCTCGCGCGGGGCGACGAGGAGGAAGCGGACAAGGTGGCCGGGGCGGTGTTCACCCTGCTCGCACTTGTTACCGCGGTGCTCGTGCTCGGCGGCGTCGTCGCCGCGCCCTATCTCATCAACATCATCGCGCCGGGTTTTGAAGGCGCGCGGCAGGAGTTGACGCTCAGGCTCGTCAGAATATTTTTTCCGGGCGCGGGGCTACTCGTCCTCTCCGCGTGGTGCCTCGGCGTGCTTAACAGCCACCGCCGCTTCTTCCTCTCATACACCGCGCCGATCATCTGGAACTTCGCGATCATCGCCGCGCTCGTCGGCTTCGGCGGATGGCAGTCGGGCGGGCAGATGTTGAACGAGGAGTTCGGGGCGCGCCTCGCCTTGATGGCCGCTTGGGGTTCGGTCATCGGGAGCGCGTTGCAGTTCGCCGTCCAACTCCCGACCGTGCTCGGCCTCGTCAAACGTCTGCGCCTGACCTTCGACTTTGCTTCGACGCACCTGCGCACCGTCGTCAGAAACTTTCTCCCCGTCTTCGTCAGCCGCGGCGTCATTCAGATCAGCGCATTCGTGGATCAACTGCTGGCGAGTTACCTGCCCATCGGCGCGGTCTCAGCCCTCACCTTCGCGCAGAGCATCTACACGCTGCCTGTCAGTCTCTTCGGCATGTCGGTTTCGGCGGCGGAATTGCCCGCGATGTCGAGCGCGACCGGGAGCGTCGAAGAGGTGGCCGGGCAGTTGCGCCGGCGGCTCGAAGGCGGCCTCAGACAAATAGCCTTCTTCATCGTCCCTTCGGCGATGGCCTTCGTCGCGCTCGGCGACATCATCGTCGGCGTGCTCTATCGCACCGGCAGATTCACCGACAGTGACGTTCTCTACGTCTGGGGCATTCTCGCAGGCTCGGCCACCGGCCTGCTCGCCTCCACGCTCGGACGCCTCTACTCTTCGACTTACTACGCCCTGCACGACACGCGCACGCCCCTGCGCTACGCCGTGCTGCGCATCATTGCCTCAATCGGCCTCGGCATCCCGTTCGCGCTCTACCTGCCGCCCGCGCTGGGAATTGACGCGCGTTGGGGCGTCGCCGGTTTAACCGTCGCCTCCGGCATGGCAGGGTGGGTCGAGTTCTTTCTCCTGCGCCGCACGCTCAACCGACGCATCGGCCAAACGGGACTCTCTTTCGCCTATATCTCAAAGCTCTGGCTCGCCGCGCTCCTGAGCGCGGCTATCGCCTGGGGCATCAAACTCCTCGTCGGAAGACGCCACCCGCTCCTGCTCGCCGCCCTGATCCTCACCCCTTACGGACTTCTCTACTTTGCCATCACCACTCTCTTCAAATTGCCCGAAGCGCGTACAGTCGTACATCGCTTCACGCGCCTCCTGCCCTTCGGTCGTAGATAATAAGGAATCCATATTTGTGAGATAAAGTTCCTGAAAGAACCTTTTCTCGCCGAATCATGCCTTTCAGCTTGCACGCGCCCGCCTCCACCCAAGTCTATTATTAAGATTTCATTCTATTTTTCGGAAATCGGTTAGCATTGTAGGTTTCCTTTACAAAGAGAAACAGGAAAACTTCTGAAAGCCGAGTGAAACCATGAAATCACTATGGTTTAGAAGCTCTCATGATGTTTAAACCCGACAATCTAGTTCAAGAGGAGATTAAGAGATGATTCGCAAGATGCTATTAACCACCGCCGCCACCTTTATGATGTTAGCTTTGAGCGTTATCGCCCAAGCCGACGCGATCACGACGAGTACGGCGGCAGCTACCACGCCTGTCGTGACGGCAACAATTTCTAACTTTACTTTGACGGGTAATTCGTTCACTTTTACCATCAATAACACTTCAAGCAGCGGCTCCATTACTGCCCTTGGCTTCAATTTGCCCGGCAGCAATCTCGGCACTTTCACGCTGACAAGTTCCTCAGACCCTGACTTTTCCATCCAGAGTGTAGTCAAAGCTCAGGCGGGCGCGCAGTCTACAACCAACACTCTCGATTTCGCCCTGCTGACCGGCAAAAACTTTGGCGGCGGTAGTGTCGCCGAAGGCATCGCACCCGGCACAAGCGCGACTTTCACCGTCACGGGCAATTTTGCCGGATTGAACGCACAGCAACTCGCCCAAATGATCTTCGCGCGTTTTCAGGGAATCCAGCCCGGCGACCGGAGCGATGTCATTACCGTGACGCCCGAACCCGTGCCCGAACCGGCCACGATGCTCCTGTTGGGAACGGGTCTGGCGGGAGCGGCGGCAAGCGTTCGTCGCAGACGCAAAGCGGCCAGAGACGCGGCCTCATCCCAGAACATGTAAGGACTATGCGAGCGTGACAATGTTGCGTCATCTCTGAGTTAGAAAGAAATTGGCGAGCCGAACTCTTGCAGTCAGGCTCGCCAATTTCTTTAGTTAAACACGAAGATTTTCTGGAAGTAACTGAGTATTGAGTCTTTAGACGAAGTTAAAGGGTTGAAAATCAAAGATTTCGACGGCAAAAGGCCTTGCGCTGCCTCGCCGTCCGGAAAGATAGATCAAGGGTTTGCTCCGCCCCTGATTTTTCGAGAGGATGCTCTGCAAGTGCGGTTCGGCATTGCTCTCTTCACGCTCTAGCGCGTTTTTGCTCCACGTAAATCCGACTTTTAGACGAGCTGGATTTACGGCCAGAGGGCTTTCAAGAATTTGTTCAGATTTCCGTAAAAGGGTCCACGGAGGCAAGGATACAATGAAAAATTTCGCAACTATGTTCAAACCGCTCGCAATGGGCATCGCGCTCATCGCCATCTTCGGCGCCGGGCAGATCGCAAAAGCCGATCCGGTGACGGTTTCGGGTACTTCGTCAGGGACGATCACTGGAACTGCCGCCAGTTTCCTGACTTTCACCGGCAATACCTTTACGGCGACGACCGCCGGCGGCGTCGGCTCGTTCAGCGGCTCAAACCGCATCGGCACTTTCGCTCTGACCTCGACGGCCGGCGAAACGCCTGTGAGCGGCAATTTCACGCTCAATCTTACGTTCACCGCCCCGTCCGGCATCGAAGGCGGCCAGGCCACGACTTACACCGCGACCGTCTCGGGCATCATCTCGACGCCCACCGTCGGCGGCGTGGAAATCGTGTTCGACAACCCGAATCAGACCTTCACGTTCTCTAACGCGAACGGCAGCGGGACATTCACCGTCGAACTGCAGAATAATCTTTTCGTTCAATCCGGCAATACGGCTAACTTAACGGCCGGTCTCAGGGGCAATCAGACACCGGTTCCCGAACCTGCCACCATGCTCCTGCTCGGCACGGGTCTCGCCGGAGTCGCCGCGCGCATCCGCAAACGCCGCAAAGACGCACAGGTTTAAGCGCCGAACAGATAGTTTGCCTCTTTGGGCGCACACATCTGACCATCCTTTCAGTTGCAGGCAAGACGAGCCGGATTAGTTAAAACTAGTCCGGCTCGTCTCCTTTTATGCGTGTAATTGCTATTTTCCCGCGATTTTCGCCTTTTCAACAATTTCGACAATTTTTCTGGAGAACCTCAAGGATTCATCATTTTCTTTGATTACAATAGGACGGCGAGAGGTTAGCGGCAGGCACGAGCGGTGGAGCAGAGAGCGAACGGCTCTCTTTTTTTGTGTCTGTTTTCACGCTTTCCGGGCGATACGCCCGTTAAATTCGGCGGCGCGCCCGCTAAATCCATTGACCCGCAAGTAGTTCTCTCCTTATCATCCGCGCTGTGCTAAAAGTGATAACAGCCGCCGAGATGCGCGAGGTTGATCGCCTGACCACGGAGCGGTACGCCACACCGTCTCTCCTGCTCATGGAGACGGCCGCGAACGCTTCGGCGCGCGCCATCGTCTCCCGCTTCTCGAAAGACGTTTCCGCCCTACGGCTGCTCATACTTTGCGGGCGCGGCAACAACGGCGGGGACGGGGCGGCGCTGGCGCGCATTCTCTCGCTCAAAGGCGCGCTGGTTGAAGTCATTCTCTTCGGGCGCGTCGAGGACACGCGTGGCGACGCCCGGACAAACTTCGAAATTGCGCGACGGATCGCGTCCGCCGCGCCGGAAACCCTGTCGGCGTCTCGCCTATCTTTCACGGACTGCACGGATGAAGCGGCGTGGGGCGCGTTTCAGGCGGCGCGTAAAGACTACGACGTGATTGTTGACGCGTTGTTCGGCACGGGTCTCACGCGCCCGCTCGAGGGCATTTACGCTGAGGTCGTCGGGCATCTCGCGCAAATTAGAGATGCACGCCCCGAAAGCGTCGAACGTCGTCCCTTTCTCGTCTCGCTCGACGTGCCCTCCGGCCTCGACGCCGACACCGCAGAATTAATCGGCGACGCCGTGCAAGCCGACCTGACAGTCACCTTTACCGCGCCCAAGCCCGCGAACGTCCTACCGCCCGCCTCTCACTTCAATGGTGAATTGATCGTCGCGGACATCGGCTCTCCCGCCGCCCTCGTTGACGCCGCCGGCTCGCAACTTTTTCTCACCGAAGCGGACGACGCGCGCGCGTGGCTCAAACTGACACGCTACCGCCCCGGCTCCTACAAAAACACGCACGGCCACGCCCTCATCATCGCGGGTTCGCGCCGGATGTCGGGCGCGGCCGTCCTATGCGGCAACGCGGCGATGCGCTCCGGCGCGGGACTCGTCACCATCGCCACGCCCGCGTCCGCCCTGGACGCCGTCGCCGCGCGGGTCATGCCCGAAGTGATGATGGCCGAACTGCCTGAGACGACCGAAGAAAAGCAAGCAGGCGTGCATGCGGACACGCGCATCTTGAGCGAGACGGCCGTCGAACAGGCGTTGCAACTGGCCGCGCGCGCCAACGCGCTCACTATCGGCCCCGGCCTCACCTCGGCCGAACACATTCGCCGTCTCGCGCGCGCTATCGTCGAACGCCGTACCGCCCCGGTTGTTATTGATGCTGACGGACTCAACGCGCTCGCCCCGTGGCCTCCCGATTTGCACGGCACGCCCGAAGCCCCGCTCATCCTGACGCCGCACCCCGGCGAGATGCGTCGTCTGACGGGCGCGGACGCAGATCAAGATTCCCTCGCCGGCCGTATCCGGAATGCCAGAGACTTTGCCGTCGCGCATCAACTCATCCTTGTCTTGAAGGGCGCGCGCACCATCATTGCCGCCCCCGATGGGCGCGTCTCGGTGAACCCTACGGGCAACGCCGGAGCGGGCACGGCGGGCGCGGGCGACACGCTCACCGGAATCATCACCGGCTTCATTGCACAGTCTCGCGGCGCGCTCGGAAACGACATGGACGCCTATGCCGCGACGGTCGCCGCCGTCTATGTCGCCGGGCTTGCGTGCGACCTCGCCGCCGGGGCGGAAGGTATGCGCGCGATTGTCGCATCCGACATCAGTCGCCATCTCGGCGCGGCCGTCCGCGCGCTCGACCCCGTGGGTGAAAGACCATGACTACTCTCGAATTCGATCCGGCTTCCGACTTCGACCCGACCGGCGACTGGACTTCACACGAATTGGCGGACACGTTCCGGCTCGGACAGCGAATGGGCGAACATTTGAGCGGCGGCGAAATCATCCTGCTCGACGGGGCACTCGGCGCGGGCAAAACGATTTTCGTGAAAGGACTCGCCGCCGCGCTCGGCCTCGATTTCAACGACGTGACCAGCCCCTCCTTCACCCTCGTCAATCGTTACGAGGCGCGACTTACGCTCTACCACCTCGACCTGTATCGCCTGGCGGACGGCGTATCGGCCGCCTACGCCGTTGACCTCGACGAACTGCTCTCGGACGAACGCGCCGTCATCGTCATCGAATGGGCTGAGCGATTGCGCAACTACCCTCTGCCCGCGCCCGTCTATCACGTGCGGATCAAAGGCGACGGCGAGGAAGTTCGTCACATCAGCATCAACAGGGAATGATTGCGACAGTCGTCGTCGCGCCCCGTGTAAAGCGCGCGGCTATGTTAGAATTCGCGCGAGAACGTTTATCAACAGAGGAGACTTTAGTTATGCCTTATCCGGAGATCATGATACGCCCGATGCGCGAGGAACTGACGCGACTCGGCATCGAAGAAGCACGCACGCCCGAACAGGTTGACGAAGCCGTCAAAGCAGACGGCACGGTGATGGTCGTCGTCAATTCCGTCTGCGGCTGCGCGGCGGGCAAGGCGCGGCCGGGCATCGCCCGCGCGATGCAGCATCAGACGCGGCCTGAGCGCGCGATCACCGTCTTTGCCGGTGCGGACATCGAGGCCACCGAGAAAGCCCGCGCCTACTTCACAGGCCACCAGCCGTCGTCGCCCTCCATCGCCCTGCTCAAAGACGGCCAACTCGTCTACATCATGGAACGCTACCAGATCGAAGGCAAAGACGCGCCCACCATCGCGCAGGAACTGACGCGCGCCTTCGACCAGCACTGCTCCGCCGCAAGCACGGCCAACGCCTAATTAAAGTGACAAGTGACGAGTGACAAGTGACGAGTTGAAGACATTTCTTCTGTTTTAACTTGTCACTCGTCACTTGTCACTTGTCACTCGCTTTATGTCTCTCACGCTCGACACCCCCATCCTTTCGCTCACAGGCCACGGCATCCCGCGTTTCGGCCAGCCGACGGCGCGCCGTCTGGGTCTCGCGCTCGCAACTATCACGGGCAAGCGCGACGCGGGCGAAGCCACCATCGAAGACCTCTTAAATTACCTGCCGATGCGCTACGAGGATCGCTCCAACCTGACGCGCATCTCGGAACTCCGCGACGGCGTGGAGGCGTCGCTCGAACTCTATGTGCGCGTGGCGGGCGGTTTTCAGGTGGGCAAGAATCGCGGGGCGAAAGCGCCGCCTCTGTTTATCTTCGAGATCACGGCGAGCGACCCGGAGAGGACGGGCAAGCCGGTCGTCGTCTGGATGTTCGTGTCCGGCCGTCAGGCCGCGCGCATCGTCGCTTACCATCGCCAACGCTTCACGCGCGGCGCGCGTTTCGTCGCCTACGGCCGCTGGGAGTGGGACGCGCGTCGCAACACGTTTGCCCTGCGTCTCGGCAAACCAGATGAACTGGAAATGCTACCCGGCACATGGACGCCGCCCGAACACGCCCTCCTGCGGCTCGCCGAAGAGAACGGCGCAAACGCGCACGAAGGCTCAGAATCCCGACAGGATGGCGCGCCGGCGGCCGAGGCCTTGGAAGAAGAATCAGACGCGGAATCGTTTGTGGAAGACGACGAAGCGGAAGCGGCCGACCCGCGTCTCGCCGCGATCCATGTCGGTCGCCGCGTGCCCGTCTATCGCAAGCTCGGAGAATTTCCCGCCAAACGTCTGCGCGAGATCATGCACGCCGTGTTCGCGCGCATAGACGACGCGGAGATCACGGAGACGCTGCCGCCCGATCTCATGGGGAGACAGAGTTTGATCGCGCGCGCCGAAGCCCTGCGCCGCATCCACTTCCCCGCCGAAGACGCCCCGCTCGCCGACTACGAGCGCGCTCGCTCGCCCGCGCACCTCCGTCTCATCTTCGAGGAATTCTTCTGGGTCGCGCTCGCCATCGCCATCCGCAAAAGCGAGCGCGTTAAAGAACCGAAGGGCGCGGTCATAGAGATTGACGAGCGTGTGCGCGGACATCTTGCGGAGATACTGCCCTTCGCGCTGACGAACGCGCAAGAGCGTTCCGTCAAACGCATTCTCGACGACATGCAATCCGACGTGCCGATGAACCGTTTGTTGCAGGGCGACGTGGGCAGCGGCAAAACCATCGTCGCGTTGCTCGCCATGCTCGCCGCGATGGAGAACGGCTATCAGGCCGCGCTCATGGCTCCGACCGAAATCCTCGCAGACCAGCACGCGCGCAACGTCAAGCGCATGCTCGCGCGCACTCCGCACCGCGCCGAACTCCTCATCGGCTCTCTGCGCGCCGCGGAAAAAAGGCGACTGCACGCCGACATCGCCGCCGGTGAAGTTCACGCCTGCATCGGCACGCACGCGCTCATACAGGAGTCGGTCGCCTTCCGCAAACTCGGCCTCGTCGTCATAGACGAACAGCACCGCTTCGGCGTGCTGCAACGCGCCTCTCTGCGCGAGCGCGGCTTCAACCCCGACGTGCTCGTGATGACGGCGACGCCCATCCCGCGCTCGCTCGCCATGACCGTCTACGGCGACCTCGACGTGTCGGTGATAGACGAACTGCCGCCCGGCCGCACGCCGATCAAGACGGTCGTCGTCGGTGAAGACCAGCGCGCGGGCGTTTACAAGGGCGTCGAGCGAGAAATCCGCGCGGGTCGTCAGGCTTACATCGTCTACCCGCTCGTGGAAGAGTCCGAGAAGATGGACTTGAAGGACGCGACGCGCATGTTCGAGCACCTGCGCGACCGCGTGTTTCCCACGTTCAGTATCGGCCTGCTGCACGGCAAGATGAAGTCGGCGGAGAAAGAGGAGACGATGCACCTCTTCACGCGCGGCGACGTGCAAATACTCGTCGCGACGACCGTGGTCGAAGTCGGCGTTGACGTGCCGAACGCGTCCGTCATGGTCATCGAACACGCGGAGCGTTTCGGCCTCTCACAGCTACACCAGTTGCGCGGGCGCGTCGGGCGCGGCGCGGAGCAGAGTTTCTGCGTGCTGCTCGCTTCCGACAAACAAACCGCCGTC
>DATHAZ010000107.1:0-34049 GCA_035296445.1 Pyrinomonadaceae bacterium
AATAATCTCGAACTCGCCCTCGACCGCGAGACCCGCGGGCGGCGCGCCGCGCACGACGGCTTCGCGCGCCGCGCGCTGCTGGCTCTCCAGAGTCTCCTGCCAGCGCGCCTCGGTCAGCCAGATGCGACGCAGGTAGTTTTCACGCTCGCCGAGCGCGCCGAAGTTCGCCACGGTCAGCGGGTAACGCTCGCGAAAATATTTGAGGTCGGGCGGTGAACTTGCCTTCGCCGCGTCGGATGTGGTCGGGGCGGAAGTCATAGGAAAAAATGGAAAATCCTTCGGAACGGAGTTTTGTGAGCGAAAACTCTAACGCGTGCCCGTTACAAATCAATCACAGGGAATTGATCCATTGATTTATCGGTTCATTGATTCAGTGAAGAAATGAAGTAATGGATCAATTCCTTCACCCGCGCCGCCCGCGCGTGAGCAGACTGATGACGGCGACGAAAAGCGCCGAGCCGATGATTGACCAGACGACCGGGAAACTTTTGCCGCCGACGGGCAGGATCAACAACTCCGGCAGCCCCAACTGCCGCGCCAGCCACATTCCCAATATCGCGCCGATGAAACCGAGCGCGATTGAGACCAGACAACCGCCGCGCGAAAAACCGCTGATCGCCTGCCCGAGCGCGCCGCACACGCCCGCCACCAGCAATAAAATGAGCAAATCAATCCACGTCATGGCTTTTGCACCTCGTGTTTTAATTAAACGTTAAACGTGCCGCGCAGTTTCCTCTTTCCAATTCGCGCGATTGTCAATATAATCATTCGTGGCCGGGAGAATTGACAGGGCCACACACCCGTCGGAAGTTGTTGCTCGCGCTCGACGCCCCCAGACCCTCATTAAATTTACACCCAAGGTTCAGGAGATTTTACCAGAGATGCGCAAATTGTTTCTCGCCACCCTTATCATCATCGCCACTTTCAGCGTCGCCGCGGCGCAGGATGCGGCCTCTTCGTCGTCCAACCAGAACGACATCCCCAACATGGGCAAAGCGCCGACCGCGCCGAACGGCATCGGCCGGCTCGACGCGCGCGTCTTCGACCAGGCCGGAAACCCTGTGCGCGGCGCGTCGCTCAAACTCGAATCCGAACGCACGGACGGCTACTTCTGCGAGTCCTGGAACTCGTCGGACGAGCGCGGCGTCTCCGTGCTGCCGCCGCTGCACATGGGCACACTCAAGTTGACCGTCAAAGCCAAAGGCTACGAGACGCAAAAGATCAACGTGCCCGCGAGCAGTCTGAACGAACCCTTCCGCATCACGCTCGTCAAGAAGAACTAGCGCGGGCGCAAGGGGAGCGGCGATTAGCTGCAAGCACCGGGGAGCGTGCGGCGAAGTATTAACTTCGCCGCACGCTCCTTTCCTATCTACTATCTCACCTATCACCGCTGGGCGACGCGCGAGCGGGTCTTGACCTGCTACCCGCAACTACCCGAATTCCTACGCCTCAAGCGACGCTACGACCCGCGCGAAATTTTCCAGAGCGACTGGTATCGCCACTACCGCGAAATGTTCGGCGCGTAGAGCGTTTATCAATATGGGGCGGCGATCAAGACGGAGCGATTAGCGATTCAACCGGCGCGATTTTTTAAGATGGAGAGGTTTTGCCTGATGCGTTCTTCGTCCTCGCCCGTTAGAGAAGGCTCGGAGAGCAGCCGCTCGTACATCGCCAGGCTCTCGGCCGTCCAGCCTCTCTCGGCCATGAAGGCGGCTTTGCGCTCGGCGGCGAAGTATCGCCCGTGCGGTCGCTCGTAGCCGATTGCGCGGTCGTACCACGCCAGCGCGTCCGAGTCCTGCCCCTTCTGCCCGAAGATGATCGCCATGTTGACGCACACGATCATCTTCTGGAAAAAGTCGAGTTCACATTCGACGAGGGGACGCAGGACGACTATGGCGTCGTCGTGCTGTGCGTTTTCCACGAGGCGCGCGGCCAGAAACAATGACTGATCGAAGTGCTCGGTTTGCATCGGATTTTCTCCACGTCTCTGTCAGGCGATGCGCAGGTGTTCGAAGACGCGCGGCATCGAGGCGTGCCACGAGCCGTGCCAGTTGCCGAGCAGGATGTCGGCGGGAGAGAGTTCGTCCGTGATGACCTGCTGGCAGAGCACGTCGAGGTAGGGCAACTCTTCCGGGGCGACGCGGCGCAAGCCTTCCGTGGCGAGCGCGATTGATTCTTTCGCGAGCGCAAGCACATCCACCCCTGCGGCGCGCGCCGAGAGCGCATCGCGTGCGACGGCGGCGCGCAGTTCGAGCGCGTCCTCGCGGTTCAAGTTGGGCGCGAGGCCGAGGGCGTGCGAGAGCGCGTCGGCGTCGTAGAGCAAGCCTTTCCAGTAGGCCTGGAAGGCGAGGGCGTGGGCGAACGAGCCGCAATCCGCGCTGCGCAGTTCGAGATGTTGTTTGAGGCGCGCGTCGGTGAAGATGGTGGTGAGGTGATCGGCCCAGTCGCCGAAGAGGGGGGCGAGCGCGCCGCATCCGCGCGCGAGAAAGTCGCGAAATTTCATGCCCGTGGGAGCGTCCGTGTAGTTGCCGCCGCGCTGCGCGAAGAGCATGGGCACGTCGAGCGCGTAGGCGACGAAGTCGGCGGGCGTAAAAGAGTTTTCGCGGAGCGTGGGCGGCGAGATGCCTGCGCGGTCGGCGTCGGTCGCGAGCCACGCGGCGGCGCGCGTGGACTTGTAGCCGGAGGGGCGGCCATTCTCGAAGGGCGAGTTGGCGAAGATGGCCGTCGCGATGGGTGCGAGCCGGTTGCCGACGAGAAACTTCCGCGCGAGGTCGTCTTCCCCGTCGTAGTCGAGATTGGCTTGCACGGAGCAGGTGCGCGTCATCATGTCCCACGCGCGTGCGCCGCGCCGCGCCAGATAGGGACGCATCACGTCGTAGCGCATCTTGGGAAACCAATGCTGCTCGTCAATCGTGCGCAGAGGATCGAAGCCGACGGCGAGAAAGACGAAACGCTCCGCTTCGGCGATCTCGTGCAGGCGCGCGAGGTAGCGCGCGACTTCGCGCTCAACGTCGGGCAACTTTCGTTGCGGCGCGCCGGAGAACTCGATCTGCCCGCCCGGTTCGACCGTCAGGCGATTCATCTGCCCGGCGTTCGCTTCGATGAGGGTGTGCCCCTCGTAGACGAGATCGCCGGACGCCGGAGCGAAGCCCGCGAGCACGCACTGCACCTGCGCCGGACTCAGACGCGCCGGGTCGTCGCCGCCGCGAGTGTCGTAGCCGAAGAGTTCAAACTCGATGCCGCACATCCACTCGGCGGCGGGCTTCGCGCCGCGCCGCAAGTTCTCTTCAAAGAGCGGCGCGGAAGATTCGTCAATCGGATCGGTCAGCAGGGGGAAGCGAATGCTCGCGTGGGCGGGTTCAACGGGGCGCGCATCGTCGCCCATCGTGCAACCGCCCGGCGCATCTTCGATGAGTTGGTCGTGAGTCATAAAAGCGAAACCTGTAACCCTTGCTAACGCGCGACGAAGAGGTTGCTGCTGAAACGCCCCGCCTCGTCAGTCCAACGGCGCACACACGCGAAGCCGGTATGCGCGGCCAGCGCGTCGAGTTCCTCCGGGTCGTACTTGTAGGAGTTTTCCGTGTGGACGCGCTCGCCCGCGGCGAAACTGATCTCCAGATCGAGTTTGGGCAGATGGACGACCTGCGCTCGCCTGCTCTCGATGAAGATTTCGACGCGCCCCGCCGCCTCGTTATAGAGGGCGACGTGGCGGAAGGCGCGCGGGTCGAACCCGGCGTCGAACTCCCGGTTGAGGCGCACGAGTTGGTTGAGATTGAAGGCGGCGGTTAGGCCGAGCGCATCATCGTATGCGGCTTCCAGCGTCGCGCGGTCTTTCTTCAAATCCGCGCCGAGCAGGAGCGCGTCGCCGTCGCGGAGCACGCCGCGCAGCGCGAGCAAAAATTGGCGCGCGCCGTCGCGGTCGAAGTTGCCGATGTTCGAGCCGAGAAAGAGCGCGAGCAGGCGTTCGCCGCGCGGTTCGCGCTCGCCCGGCAAGCGCGCGAGCGCGGTCTCGTAATCGCTGGCGTAAGCCTCTATGCGCAGCGCGGGGTAAGACTGGAGCAGCGCGCCCGCGCTCGCTTCGAGGGCTGAGGCGGAGATGTCAACGGGGAGATAGAGCAGGCCGTTTTGACGTTTGAGGAGCGCTTCGATGATGCGGCGCGTCTTCGTCGCGCTGCCGCTGCCCAACTCAAGGAGCGAGAGCGGCGCATCTTCGCTTGCGGCCGCCGCGATAATCTCGTCGGCGCGGCGGGCGAGGATTTCGTTTTCGGCGCGCGTCAGGTAATACTCGGGCAGAAGGCAGATGGCGTCGAAGAGCAGGCTTCCGAGTTCGTCGTAAAAATATTTGGGAAAGAGTTGCTTCGGCGATGCCGTGAGGCCGTGCGATGTGTCGCGTGCGAAGGCGGCGCGGGCGTCCTCGGTGTCGAGCCGGTGAAGGCGCAGGCGCGCGGCATGGGGAGCGTCGGCAGTGGGCGGCATCGTCGTGGAGATTTGCTCCGTTAGGCGTTTCGGATCGCGGCTTCCGAAGAAGAATTCTAAAAGTTTTGTTTGCTGATCTCTGCCCCGGTTCGTCGGTTTGGCATGCTATCATAACCCGTCAAAGTTCACTGTCAACTGACGCCGGAGAGCGTGTTTCAAGTTTCAGGTTTCAAGTTTCAAGACTGAGTTTCTACGGTCTTCAACGCGAAACCTGAAACCTGAAACCTGAAACTTTTCTTATGATCGAAAATGCCGGGCAGATCGCGGAGATGTTGGAGGCGACGCGCGCCGCCACTTTGAGACTGTTCGACACGGTGACGCGCGAAGAGTATTTACACGAGAGTCCCGGCGGCGGCTTTCGCCCCGTCATCTGGCATCTCGCGCACATCGGCGTCTTCGAGGCTTACTGGATTCTGCAAAAAGTGAAGGGCGACGACGCGCCCGACGCGCGCTACGAGCGCATCTTCGACCCCATCGCCACGCCGCGCGAGAACTCGAAAAACCTGCCCACCCGGCGCGAGATGGAACTTTACCTCTCGCGCGTCAGAGACGCGACGCTCCGCTATCTTGAAGAGGGCGCGTATGAAGAATCCGCGTCGCGGTCGCCGCTCCTCAGCGACGGTTACGTCTTCCAACTCGTCCTCGAACACGAGCGGCAGCATCAGGAGACGCTCGCCTACCTCCTCTACATGCTCGACCCCGAGAAGAAAAGGCGCGCGGCCGGGCACGATTCGCACGGCGCGTTGACGGGCGATTCGCACGGCGCGAGCGCAGCGCCAGCCGTCACACTTCCGCCGCCCGTCGCGCCCGTCTCACATGGCGACATGGTGACGGTCGGGGCGGGCGAGTTTCTGTCGGGCGCGCCGTGGCGGATGTTCGTCTACGACAACGAACTCCCGGCGCACACAATCTCGCTCGACGCTTTCAAAATTGACCGGCTGCTGACGACCAATGAAGAGTACGCGCACTTCATCAAAGAGGGCGGCTACGCGCGGCGCGAGTGGTGGGACGAAGAGGGCTGGCGCGAGCGCGAGCGCGAGAATTGGACGTGCCCGCTCTACTGGACGATGCAAAGCCCGGATGGCGACGCGCATCGTTGGAGCGTGCGCGCGATGTTTGAAGAAGGCGCGCTCAAGCCGGAGCATCCGGTGGCGGGCGTCAGTTGGCACGAGGCGGCGGCCTATGCGCGATTCGCGGGAAAGCGTCTGCCGACGGAGGCCGAGTGGGAGAAGGCCGCATCGTGGGACGCCGAAAGGGGGCGCAAACGCCTCTACGCCTGGGGCGACGACGCGCCTTCGCACGCGCACGGCAATTTCGATCTGCGTTATTGGGAGACGACTCCGGTGGGAAGTTTCCCGGCGGGCGCGAGCGGCTACGGTTGTCTGGACATGACGGGCAACGTCTGGGAATGGACGAGCGACCCGTTCGACGGCTACGCGGGCTTCAAGCCCTACCCGTATCCCGAATATTCCGAAGTGTGGTTTGACGGCGATCACCGCGTGCTCAAAGGCGGCTCGTGGGCTACACACCCGTCAATCCTGCGCACCTCTTTTCGCAACTTCTTCCGACGCCACTCCCGGATCGCCTTCGCGGGAATCCGCTGCGCCTCGGATGCCTAAACCGCCCCCAAGTCAACGCAGCACCCGGCGCAGCGCGTGGCCTTGAGCGGGATGGTGGAGAGACAATGCGGGCAGTCCTTCGTGGTGGGCGTGGCGTCGCCGTCCTGTCTGCTCTTGAGATGGTTGACGTAGCGGACGATGAGGAAGACGACGAAGGCGACGACGAGGAAGGTGATGATGTCGTTGATCAGTTGGCCGTAGGCGATGACGGGGATGCCGTCGGCTTTAGCGGCGGCGAGGCTCGCCGGGCGCGCCTTGTCCGAGAGGTTGATGAAGAGGCCGCTGAAGTCTACGCCGCCGAGCAACAGGCCGATGGGCGGCATGATCACGCCGTCAACGAGCGTCGTGATGATCTTGCCGAAGGCCGCCGCGATGATGACGGCGACGGCGAGGTCTATCACGTTGCCGCGTTTGATGAACTCTCTGAACTCTCTGAACATGTGGACGCTCCGAAGTTTTCCCGAGAGGCGCACGGGCGCGTGGGAGAGTGGGGTCGTGCGGCGTGGTTCTATTGTATTCGCGCGGCAAAGTCAAATTTAATTCGGGCGCGGCGGCGCGCACGCTGTTTGGCTTTCCGCGTCGCCTTACATTAAACTCCCGGCAGCTTCAAACAACTTTCAACGGCAAGAGATTCGGATGAGTGAACTGCGAGAACCACGCTGGTCGGTCGTGAGCGAACGCGGCTGCGAGGCGTCGGGCGTGAATTACGAAGAGGCCGCGGGGCTGGTCGGCCGCCTGCGCGCAGATAAGATTCACGGCCTCTGCATCATCAGCGACGAAGCCGCGCGCCGCTACAACTCGAACAACCACCGCGCCGCCGCGCCGCCCACGCCGCCCGCGAAACCCGCCACGCCGCCCGCCGGAAAACGCACCCCGCGCCGCAAAAACGCGAAACTCTCATAGCGCGAGTTCAACGTAACCGCTGTTGAGTGAAAGCCCCGGCAGGGGCGATATATATGTAGCCCACGGCGCAAGCCGTGGGAACAGGCAGTCTATAAAGGAACCCGCCCCGGCAGGGGCGAAAGAGATTCAACCTTGAACATCTTTCGCCCCTGTCGGGGCTGTTCAATCTTATCCATCACTTGATCCCACGGCTTGCGCCGTGGGCTATAAGTCTTCCGCCCCTCCGGGGCTAAGAGTATCAAGCTCTCGTCCCTCTGGGGCTGAGACGATAACTTTCTCCTTGCTTAGCTCGAACTCACGTTCTCCTACAAGAAAGTCAAAAGCAGTGAAATTCAAAAGCAACGCGATCTGAACGCGTTGAGCCGTCTCTAAGCGCGCACGCGGAAGTCCGCGACGAGCGGCAGGTGGTCGGAGGCGACGAGCGCGGTGAGACTCTTGTGCAGAGTTAATTGCCGGAGTTCGAGCGCGGGGTCGAAGTAGATGTGGTCGAGATGGACGAGCGGCAGCGCGCCGGGATAGGTGCGCGGGCTGCGCAGGTGCGTGCGCAGGTCTGCGCTCTGGAGGTGTTCGGTCAGGAGGCGCGTCGCCAGTCCCTTCGTCCACTCGTTGAAGTCGCCGAGGACGACGCGCGCCCCCGTGAGTTCGCTGCTGCCGAGTATCCGTTCGCCGACGAGTTGGCGCGCCTGATGACGACGCTCGATGTAGGCCGTGCCGAGATGCACGTTGAAGAGATGCAGGACTCGTCCCGCGCCGCCCGTCTCGATGTCCACGCGCAGGCAGCCGCGCCGCTCGCGCCCGCGCCAGGTGATGTCGTAGTTGTGTACGTGTCGCCACGGCAGGCGGCTGAGGATGACGTTGCCGTATGCGCCGCCGCTCAGTCGCCGGTTCTCGCCCACGCAGTAATCGTAGCCCAGTTCTTCGGCGATGAAGCGCGCCTGATCCATCTCGCGCGCCGCGCCGCCCACGCTCAACACCTCTTGCAGCGCGATGATGTCTGCGTCCAGTTCGCGCAGCACCGACGCGATGCGCGCCGGGCGCACCCGCCGGTCGAGGCCACGGCACTTGTGTACGTTGTAAGTGACGATGCGCATGGAACAGAGGTCAGAGGTCAGAGATCAGAGGTCAGTAGAAATCAGTTTTTAACTGACCTCTGACCTCTAACCTCTGACCTCTGCTTTATTGTTGTCTCTCCAGCAGCATCCCGAACAGTTCGTGGACGCGCTCGAAGATGGGGCGGCGACGCCATTCCTCGTAAGAGACGGGCGCGCTCTCGGCACAGTCACGCTCGAAGTCTTCGGTGATGCGCGCGGCCAACTTTTCGTCGCAGGCGGCGAGATTCACCTCGTCGTTGAGTCCGAAGGAGCGGTTGTCGAAATTGGTCGAGCCGACGACGCTCCAGATTCCGTCAACGACGAGCGTCTTGGCGTGCATCATCGTCGGGGCGTACTCGTAAATCTTCGCGCCCGCCTCAAGCAAATCTCCGTAGAGTCGGCGGCTCGAATTGCGCGTCAGCGCGTGGTCGCTCTTCTGGCCGGGGACGACGATCCGAATCTCGACGCCGCGCTCGCGGATGGCGCGCACCATCTCGGCGCGCGCGCTGCGGTCGGGCAGAAAATAGGGCGTCGTGATGAGGATGCTCTTTTGCGCGGAGGCGAGAAGCATCTGGAAAAGTATGCGCGCGCGCGTGGAGCGCCCGGCCGAGGGCGAACTGTTGACGACGAGCGAGGGCGTCGAGTGCGCGGCCTCGCAGAGCGGGAAGTATTCCGTGCTCGACAGTATCTCGCCGGAGGCTTCGAGCCAGTTCTCCGCAAACGTCGCCTGTAGATTCGCCACCGCGTCGCCTTCGACGCGAAACATCGAATCGCGCCAGCGCGGGTGATCCTTGACGGGATGACGCCAATGATCGGCGACGCCCGCGCCGCCGACGAAGGCGACGCGCCCATCCACGATGAAGAGTTCGCGGTGCGTGCGGTTGTTGATGCGCGGCAGCGTGTACCAGCGGAACGGGTGATACCAGCAGATGCGCCCGCCCGCCGCGCGCAAATCTTTGAAGTAGCTGTCCCACGAGGCGAAACTGCCGATGGCATCGAGCACGAGGTTGACGCGCACCCCGGCGCGCGCGCGCTCCGTCAAAGCTTCGACGAACTCGTCGGCCACGCGCCCCTTCTGGAAAATATAAGCCTCGATGTTGACGTTGTGCTCGGCGCGGCGGATGGCCGCGAGTTCGGCCTCGTAATAATTCTCGCCGTTGGTGAAGACTTCGATGGTGCTGCGGCGCGTGACCTGCGCATCGGTAAGGGCTTCAAGTATGCGCAGATACTCGGCCGAGTCGGGCGCACAGGCGGCAGTCTGCGTGATCTTATAATCCAGACCCGGCTCGAACAGCGCGAGGAACAGCACCAGACTCTGCGCAATGATGGCGATGATGGCGATGACGAGAAAGGTGTTCGAGTCCACGGGTTCGGTTAAAAATCTCAGGCCGGGAATTTGAAACTAAAGCTGCACGGGGAAAGTTTACGTCGCCGAGTTTAGCACGACGAACCGCCGCGCGCGTTAGTCTTTGCAGGCGTGAAGCAGTTTAAAAGCCCCGTCAGCGACAGGGCTTCAAAACTGCTTCCATCGCCGACGGTGGCGCGACTCGTTTGCGGCGGCGCGTTTACATCGGGTCATCGCCGTCAACGGCGCGCTTTTTCGGCGGCGGCGCGGTGGCCGTCGCTTCCAGTTTCCCCTGCCCGCCGTAGCCGTCGTTGACCTTCGTCTCCATGACTTCGAACGTGAGCGATAGTCTGCCTTCGTTATCGGCGAACTGGCCGCGCGCGCGCAACGGGTGGCGCGGCGGCGGAACGAACGAACCGGGGTCGAGGCGCGTGAGCGTGAGCGCGCCTTCCGGCGCGACCGTGCCGGTCGCCACGTCTTGCAGACGCTGTTTCCCTTCCACGCTCGACAGGGCGAAGAAGAAGGTCGCGAGTTGCGCGTGGCGCATGATGCGCAACTCGCCCGCCAGCGTGGAGCGTTCAGGACGGCCGGTGAAGCCGCCCATGCGCACGAACTCGCCCGCGTCCACCTTGTAGGGGCGGACGGCCTCGCGCCACGTCGCGTCGAGTTCGAGCGCGAGCGTGCTTTCTTCGTCAACCGGGACGGAGACGATCTGAAACGCGGAGGTGAGAGCCATCGTGCTGAACGAGCCTTTCGCCGGAGTCTTCTCCGAGACGCGCAGGATGCTCGCTCCCCCTCCTGCGCCACCGCGCGTGATCTGCACACCGTAGCCGCCGCTCGAACGCTGGCCGAGGAAGGCCGCAACCACCGCGCCCGACTTGAAGAAGTCCGCGCCGAGTTCCGGCAGCTTGTCGTGCAACTGCCGGATGACGGCGTAAGTCCGCGCGTCGCGCGCGACGACGACGAAGGATTCTCTGACGGAGCTATAGCCGCCCGCCGCCAGTTCTTTGATCTCACCCGAAACTTTTGTCCCCAAATTTCCCTCCTCCTCCGACACCGGCGATACTTGCGGCGAAGGCTTCTGTGTCGAAGGCTGCTGCGTCTTCGGCGTAGACTGCTCGCCGGGATTCGCGCCCTCGCGCGGCGCGACGGTACACGCGCTCGCGCCCGTCGAGTTCAAGACGAGCGCCGCGAGCATCAATGCGATGCCAAACTTTTTCCGAGTCATATTCCTTTGCACTCCGTTACCGGGCTTCGCGCCCCGTGCTTTGAAAAGCGTTGGTTGTTACCGGCCGAAGGCGCGTGGGAGAGGGCGCGCCGGGGCGTGCGGAATTAAAGCCCGCGCAAGGTGTGATTCAAACGCCGCCGTAATGTTTGCCCGCCTGATTCTAACAAAGGTTCGCAGACACGGAGAGCGCGCGGTCGTCCCGCCGTCCTTCGGGGCTGAACACGCGGGCGAATTTCGGTTACACTGTGCTCAAAACGACAGCGAGGCCGACGGGAGCGAAAGCGATGTCTACAGTTGAAGAGGTGTCTAGAGTTGAAGAAAAGCCGACTTTGATCTGCGAACGCTGCGACAAGGAGAGCGCGCACATGGCCGAATTGAGAGAGGCCGACGACCGCGTTCACCACGTCTGCTGGTCGTGTCTCTACCGGACGGAAAAGCGCGTCAACGTCAACCGGCGTTGGCAGAGAACGCGGCGCGGGTAGGCGGCGACGGCGGCCTGCGGCGCGCTTTTCGCGAGCGCGCCGGTTATGGTAATTTTAGATGTCGCGTGGACATAGTAAATTCACGCGCGCGGGCGACGAACACGGGCGACGTGCCCGGCGTTCGTAGCATCTGATGTTAGACGCATAGCTCGCGCGGCGACTTCGAAAACTAAAATCTGTGCGGTCTTGGCAGAGTTGACTTGTAAAGTTCCGCAGCGGTCATGCCCAGGCCGCAGAGCAGCACCAAACCCCACAAGACCTTCCTTCTCCGGTTAATTGTTTTTGGTGTCTTTCAAACTATAGGCAAACTGTAGGAGAATTTTCTGATGGGTATGAAACGTAATTTCTCTCAGCGCGGTATGTCGGCTTTCCTCGTCGTTCTGGCTCTCTCGGCCGTCTCCTTCGCGCAGTCGGCGCAACCATCCTTTTCCGACGTAAAGATCAAAAATTTCGGGCAGATGGACGCGCGCTTCTATCGCGGCGCGCAGCCGAAGGAAGCGGACTATCGCAGTCTCGCCGCGCTCGGCATCAAGACCGTGATTGATTTACGAGACGACTCGAAGGATTACGAGAAGCCCGCCGTGGAAGCCCTCGGCATGCGCTACGTCAACATCCCGATGAGCGACAAGCACTACCCGCGCGAGGAACAGATCGAGGCGTTTTTGAAACTCGCCAACGACCCCGACACGGGCGCGTTCTACGTACACTGCGCGGGCGGGCGTCACCGCACGGGCGTGATGGGCGCGGTCTATCGCTTCACGAAGTACGGATGGAATTACGAACAGGTTTACAAGGAGATGAAGGACTACGACTTCTACTCGCGCTGGGGACACGGCGACATGAAGAAGTATGTGCAGGATTACTGGCAGCGCGTGCAGACGACTACTGCCGCGCCCGTAGTTGTGCCGTCGCTCGTCGTCGCGCCCGCTTTGAAATAACTCGGACTTTCATTAACGAAAAAAACGTGGACGCTTCCAAGGGGAGCGTCCACGTTTTTTTATGTCCCGATCTTCCGCGACACGCGCGCGCCGGGAAGGCTATTGATAAATTTGATTGCCCGTGCCCTTCGTCTGCTCCCATTCGATGCCTTCGATGTGCTGCGGGTCGGACGACATGATCTCTTCGCTCAAGGCGTCGGTGCTGACGCTGAGGTTCATGTTCAGGAAATAGACGATGCAGCCGACGGGTTCTTCGGCGTCCGAAGGATCGAGTTGGCGCAGTTCGGCGTTGAACCTGTGCCGCCGGAAAAGCTTGATGAGCGTCTCCTGCGTCCGCACGGTGTCGCGCGTCTTGACCGTCACCAGAATGGGGCGCACCACCTGACCGAGTTCGTAGTGTTCGAGCACCCAGAGCAGCGGGAAGACGAAGACGGCGAGCGTGAGCGCGAGTTCCCAGCGACCGACGCCCGTCGCCAGACCGACGGCGAGGCTGATCAATAGCACCGTGACTTCCTTCGGGTCGCGGATGTTCGTGCGGAAGCGGACGAGCGAGGCGGCGGCGAAGATGCCGAAGGCGCGCGCCGCGCTGTCGCCCACGATCATCATCAGCGCGGAGGCGACGACGGCGAGCAGGATTTGCGTCTGCGCAACATACGGGTTGCGCGGCAGCGAGGGCACGCCGCGGCGCGGGCGGAAGGCCAACGCAGCCACGAGCAGCGCGGCCAGCGAGAGCCGCACGATGATGCGCGGGATAACCACCGTCCAGCTTTCCGGCGGCGCGTTCGGGCCTGCCTTAATGTCGTCCGCGCCGAACAGCATGGAGATGACCGAGCCGCTGTCGCCGTCGGCGGCGGCGCTCGGCTGCGGGTCGCCCTGAGGCTGCGGGGTGGCCGTAGCCTGCGCGCGGGTTTCGGCCGCACGCGGCGCGGCGGCGTCGTTGGAGGTCGCGGCCTGCGGCGCGTTTTGGGCAGGCGAGTCGGCGGCGGCAGTCTCTTGTTGCGCCTGCGGCGTGGCAGGAGGGGTATTCGGGCTGTTGCTGCGCGACATCAAGAACGCGACGAGCGCGAACCCGAGGAGCGCGGCAAGCACTCCCACGATAAGAGTCTTCTGCTGGTTGCTTTTGCGCATTTGTCCTTAACTTTACTACGCCCGTCGCTTTTTAGGCGACGGGCGTCAGGTGGATCGTTCGGGCTAACTTAGGCGAGGCTTGACGTTTCTTCAGGACCCGGACGGCGGGAGGTTGACGAGTTCGTTGATGCGCGCGCGCACCGTGCTCGTCAGCAGACCCACTTCCTCCTGCGTGTAGTTGGCCGCGCGAAAGGCATCGCTGATCTGTTGATCGCTGAGGCGCGAGAGCAGTCCCGCGATCCACTGCACGTCGCCGACCGAGATGTCTTCAAAGATGTCCTGCCTCTTGCCGCCGTAATGGAAGGAGACGCGATCCTTCTGGACGCGATCCACAAACTTCGACTCGGCGTAGTCCGCCGGGTTGTTGCGGCTGCGCTTGAGCGCCCAGAGAGCGCCGCTGCCGATCTTGCCGAACGTCGCGCCCAGATCGCTGACGATGTAATGAAGTTCGCTCTGCCCCTCCGGGGTGACGACGTGGAGAATCCCGTTGTTGTCGTCCTTGATGTCCCAGTTATTCAGCAGGAGCATCATCACTTTCAATCCTTGCAACTCGCGCTTGCCCGAGAAAGGGTTCTTGTCCCACAGCCACGGGTCGAGCCGCTTCACTTCTTTTGACCGCCCCTCGAACCTCACATTTTCGTAAGTGCCTTTCGGCGTGCCCGCGATGGTCACGCTCGGCGCGAGGTAGGTGAGTTCCGTGACGTAGCCGACCGCCCAGAGCAGGCGCACGGCCGCCGCCTCCGATTGCGCCTCGCGGCTGACCTTCGCCACCCATTCGCGCCCCGCCGCGTCCCTCACGCGATATTTCTCGGAGAAGCCGCCCTGCACCTTCTCGATCAAGGTGAGGTGCGACAAGTCGGGCTTACCCGCCTCGCCGCCCGAACCGAGTAACAGGTCGCGCGTGGCGATGTCCGCAGGCTCGCGCCACATGACGGGCGTGCCCGCCGGCATCGGCTTCGGAGCCTTCTTCGATTTCTTCTGGACGGCCGATGCCGTCATCGAAAGTCCGAGCGCGAAGACGATCAGGGCGACCGCCAGCGCGCGAAGTTTGTTCTGTCTAAACATTCAGTAACACCTCTCCGGCAAATGAATTTTAACGTCCGGCTTAAAGCTGAACGTCCATAAAATGCAGTTGGCTATCGAATCTCTCTTCGCCCTCGGCGGGTTGGATGCGCTCGTAAGAGCCGTCGGGCAGAAGGCGGCGCGCCTTCACGTTGTCGCGCAGGTAGGCGGCTATAATCACGTCCTTCAAATGACGGCGCAGCCGCGCGTCGTGGACGGGCGTGACGACTTCGACGCGCCGGTTCAGATTACGCGGCATCCAGTCGGCGCTGCCCGTGTAAAACTCTTCCGCGCCGCCGTTGGCGAAATAAAAGACGCGGCTGTGTTCGAGGAAGCGGCCGACCACGCTGCGCACCGTGATCTTCTCTGACAGCCCCTCGACGCCGGGGCGCAGGATGCAGACGCCGCGCACGATGAGGTCGATCTTGACGCCCGCTTGCGACGCGTCGTAAAGCGCGTTGATGATCTCGATGTCGGCCAGCCGGTTGATCTTGATGACCATGCGCGCGGGGCGACCGGCGCGCGCGTGCTCGGCCTCGCGGTTGATAAGCTGGATCATGCGCTCGCGCATGTTGACGGGCGCGACCATCAATTGCCGGTACTCTTTCTGCCGCGAATAGCCGGTCAGGTAGTTGAAGAGTTCGGAGGCGTCCGCGCAGACATCTTCGTTGGCGGTGAAAAGCCCGATGTCGGTGTAGGCGCGCGAGGTGTCGGGGTTGTAGTTGCCCGTGGCGATGTGGACGTAGCGGCGCATCGAGTCGTCTTCGCGGCGCACGACGAGCGCGAGCTTGCAGTGCGTCTTGAGTCCCATCAACCCGTAGACGACGTGGACGCCCGCCTCTTCGAGGCGTTGCGCCCATTCGATGTTGTTCTCCTCGTCGAAGCGCGCCTTGAGTTCGATGATCGCCGTCACCTGCTTGCCCTGCTCGCTGGCTTCGATGAGCGACTGCGGGATGGGCGAGTTGTGACCCGTGCGGTAGAGACAAATCTTGATGGCCGCCACGTTCTCGTCCTTCGCGGCGGCGGCGATGAAATCCGTCACGGGCGCGAACGATGTGTAGGGATGATGCAGGAGGATGTCCTGCTCGCGGATGGCGTCGAAGATGGAGAGGCGCGGGCGGCGTAGCGCGGCGGGCGTGCGCGGATTGAAAGGCGCGTCCTTCAAATCGGGGCGTTCGAGTTTGTAGAGCTTCATCAGGTCGGGCACGTTCAACGGGCCGCCGATGCGGTACACGTCTTCCGCCTCGACGCCGATTGCCTCGGTGAGAAACTTCGTCATGTCGGCGGGCATCGCCTCGGCTATTTCGAGGCGCACGGCCGTGCCGAAACGACGCTTGCGCAACGTCTGTTGCATGATGCGCAGCAGATCGTCCGCCTCGTCCTCGCGGATGTCTATGTCGGCGTCGCGCGTGACGCGGAAGGCGTGGCACACGCTGGCGCGCATGCGCGGAAACAGCGCATTGGCGTTGGCCGCGATCAGGTCTTCGAGCAGGATGAACCGCGAGCCGTCTTTTTCGATGGGAATCAGGCGCGGCACGAGCGGCGGCACTTTGATGCGCGCGAAACGCGGCTCGATCTTGCCGACGAGCGAACTCGTGATGCCGTGTTCCGGGAGCGGCGCAACCATCAGCGCGAGGTTGAGGCTGAGGTTCGAGACGTATGGGAACGGGTGGCTCGGATCGACGGCCTGCGGCGTCAGCACCGGAAAGACCTGATCCTCGAAGTATTCCTGAAGCGCGGAGCGTTCGTCCGGAGACAGAGAATTATAGGGGGCGATGACGATGCCCTTCTCCGACAGTTGCGGCAGCAATTCTGCGACGAGGCAGCGGCTCTGCCCGGCGAGCATCGTCAGCAGTCGCGCTCTGATCTCGGCGAGCTGGGCGGCGGGCGTCATGCCGTCGGGCGACAGATCCGTCACGTCGTGCTCAAGTTCCTCTTTGAGTCCGGACACGCGGATCATGAAGAACTCGTCCACGTTGCTCGAAAAGATGGCGAGAAACTTCAGACGTTCCAGAAGCGGCTGCGTCGCGTCCAAACCCTCTTCGAGCACGCGGCGGAAAAACTCCAACAGGCTGAACTCGCGGTTGAAGAGCAGTTGACTGGCGTCCATCAACTTCGGCGACAGAGCCGCACCGGAGGGGTCGGCGCGCCGGTCTTCCGTGACGGGGTGTTTGCTGGCTACAATCTTCATCAGAACTGTCTTGAGAAATTACTCCGTTTGGATTTTCGTCCGGCCGGCGCTCTAGCCTATCGAACCAAACGACATGCACTCTGATGCGCCTCGTGTGGCTCTGGTCGCCGCGAAAACGAATATTACAACACAGATGTAACGATTCTTCCCGCGCCCGCGAGACTTCCCGGCATCACTCGCGAAACCGACCCGTTTAAGAGAGCACTATATCAGACACCCTCCGGCAATCTCCATTCCCAAAATGCGCTATGCCGCCCGCTCCCGGAGGAAACCTAAATATTTCAACACTTCCATCGTCAAGGCAAAATTTCGCGCGGCGGACTTGATCGCCCCCGCATGCATGAAATTCGCGCCTCCGTCCCGAATGTCCTGCGGCAGTTTGTGGCGGTTAACGTCTCGCCGCTTTTGGTGGACACGCCCGGCATGATTCCAGAAACGGACTTGCGAACTCAAAAGACGCCCGCACAGCGTAATCAATCCTCGCCCAAAATTAAAAGCGGCGGAGTCTTTACAACTCCGCCGCTCCTTCGCACGATTTTTCAGGATTGGGGCGTATCAATGTCGGGTCTTTTTTTGCGGATGGTGGTGAAGCCGAAAGCTTCCCTGTGCCGTCGGTGGAAGGCGGCGATATTATTTGTTAGCTTATGGCCGTGGGCTGTGTCAGACCGCAGGACGCGGTATTTGCCGGAAAACGCCGCCGCGTTCTAATGGGCGTGAGGCACGAAGGCCACGGAGCGGAGAACAATCTACAATGACAATCGAAGATCAATGGCTGATGCGCATCACGGGCGCGCTATCTGCTCATTTCTTTCAGCCGGACGGCAGCAGTCGCCCCGGCACGGACTGGGCTGTAGACCTGAAACAAGGTGAGCGCGAGTACCACGTTACGGTGCGCGCTTACCTGAGCGATGACATGACCGAACGTGCTCGGGCAGACACGGAGTATCAGGGGCAGACAGTGCTCGGGTACGTTAACGACTTGCTGGCCGAAGGGTGGAAACCGGATCAGGGCGGTGAGTTGGAGATAACGATCCAGAATCCAACCGGGGAGAAAGAGGATGCGGCGGGCGACCCGTGGTGGAAATTCTGGTAGGAGGCGCGTGAGCGATGCCTGTGAAGCAGCCCCGCCTGACAACGGCACGCGCCCGAACGCGAATAGCCTGACCCTCATTAGCAGCTTGCGCGGTTTCGCAATTGAATGCGCGGCGGGTGGTGCCGGGCGTTAGGCCGCAAGGAGAGTGATGCAGACGATCTTTCCCGTCCTTCGATACGAAGATGCGCGCGCCGCGATTCAATCTCTCTGCGCGATGTTCGGCTTCATCGAGTTGTTCTCGGTTCCGAAGTCGGGTGCGAGCGTGCGTCATGCGCAACTGAAGCTCGGCACGAACATCGTCATGCTGGGCTCCATCAGACCCGATGAAGGCATGGCGAGTCCTCGTGCGCTCGGGGTCGCCACCCAGGCCCTCTACGTTTATGTTGATGACCTCGACGCGCATTACGAACGGGCGCGCCGGGCGGGCGCGCAGATTGTAAGCCCGCCCGAGGATACAGACTTTGGTTCACGCGAGTACCACGTTCGCGATGTTGAGGGGCATCTCTGGACGTTTGGCACATTCCTCCCCACAGTCGGTGAGCGGGATTAGCGGTATGAGCGAAGAAGGGCGGCGAGTTGAGCGGGGCGCATTGCGGCCTGACAGGGGCACGCACCCGGCCGCGGATAACGCGGCAAGCATCCGGCCGGTTGGATGCTTGCCGCGTTGTGTGTGCGGCGGGTGATGCCGGGCGTTAGACGGCCGTGCCTGATATATGCGAGCGCGCCCCGCGTGATGGAAGCCTTCGTCTGCCTCAATTCAATGTCTGCAAAACTACTCAGGGGGCGAGCCAGGCGGTGAAACGCAGCCAGGCGTCCGAGCTTAAGAGCGCGATGCGTAGCGGGTGCGCCGCGATGATGAGCAGGACGGAGGCGGCGAACACCTTGTTGAGTTTGCGGTGCTTCGCCCTGTGCCAGCCAAAGCAGGCGAGCGCGACGAGCATGGGGACGCCGAACGCCCAGTGGAGCATGTGCTGCGGGGGCACGACGGGCAGACGGAAGAGTGCCGCCGGCATGAAAGCGATTGCGGTCATCAGCATCAGGGCCTTATGCTCCGTCGGGCGCTTCCGGTAGTAGATCGCGCCGGCGAAGAAGACCACGAACAGTGCCATGTCCAGCATCGGGAGCACGAAGAACGAGCGCGGATTCACGCCCGGGGGCGCCGACCCGCGCACGAGTTGCGCGTCATAAGCGGTCGCGGTTCCGACGACGACGACGAGTGCCGCCAGAACTATGCCGACCAGCCCCATCGTCATGTGCGCTCGGACGTTCTTCGTGCGAATGAGCGCGATCTGCGCCGAGAAGTAGGCGACCCACAGCGTCATCACTAAGGCGTGCGCATGCACCAGCATGTTGGCGACCGATGGAACGTCGAAGAAGGCGCTGAAGTAGTAGGACTTGAAGTACCCCGCGAGGACGACCAGTGGGAAGAGTATGGCTGCGGCCACGAACAGAGGCCGATCCGAGGGACGCCGCAATGCGTTCGCGTTAATCGCCATAAAAGTTCACCTCCGATCTGATACGCGAAAATTGCGGGGGAAACGGATCAGGGCAGGTGAGGACTCGGCACACTACAGGCACACAAAAACTCAGGGGCAGCCCCGTGGCTGCCCCTGAGTTTTTGCAGATAATGGTGGAGCCGAGGGGGATCGAACCCCTGACCTCATGACTGCCAGTCATGCGCTCTCCCAGCTGAGCTACGGCCCCAAATGGCTTTTGAGAAGCAGTCTTATGGTCAACTCATCGTGTTGCTTTGACGGCTTCACTCACTTGATACGGAAGCTTACCAAACATGGGATATGATTGGCAAAGCCTTGTCACTCAAACAGCGTGAAACTGTTGGCGCATTAGCGAAATGTGCTATAAAGAGATTCGATTGCTCTTGCTTTCGTAAGCTCTTCACACGCTACCGCAACCCTTCCTGTGACAAAGGGTCATGGATGAATAATAGTCTCACTTTGTACTTTCAGGAGGGGTACTTAGACTGCTAAATTTATAGCTGAAATCCGGCAAATCTGCGCCCTTTGAAATTATTACTAAAATGCTTGAAACGGGAAAGCTACGCAGTATCAAAGAAGCGAGTGTTTGGGCAACCGAATTTACGGGAAAATCCGTTACGCCTTCAAATATCGCTTACCTCATAAACTACGGCAGAATAAATAAGATCGTCGAAAACGGAAGTATTTTTGTCGCTGAAGAAGACCTCATCAATTATTACGAAGGCTATCGGCGGGAACACGCTTGGAAGCAGCAACTCGGCGATGATTTGAATTGGGCGTTATCGTTTGAACAATACAAGGAAGCCGAAACCACGAAGCACGTCCACCGCTTGCATCCGTATAAAGGCAAATTCATCCCTCAACTTGTCGAATACTTTCTCGATACACACACGGATAATTTCAAAAAAGAGAGCTTCTTTCAAAAGGGCGACATCGTGCTTGACCCGTTTTGCGGCAGCGGAACAACGCTCGTTCAGGCGAGTGAATTAGGAATTCATGCCATCGGCATTGATATTTCCGCCTTCAATTCCTTAATTTCCAATGTCAAAGTACAAGGAGTTGATTTTGTTGATCTACAACATCGTATTAACGAGATTGCCATCGCTCTGCGAAAGTTCGTTGTGAGGGGAAAACACATCGAATTTGAGAACAGGCTAGCAGAGTTTTTAAACGATTATAACAACCGGTTTTTCCCTTCACCTGAGTTCAAGATCAAAGCGCGGCGAAAGGATATAGACGAAATGCAATACGCCGCGCAGCATGAAGCCGTCGTCTTGGAGGCCTTTAATCGTTTGATCGGAGATTTTGCGATTGAAGTAAGGCAGAGCGGCCAACAAAGATTTATTGAGAAATGGTTTCTACGACCGGTCAGGGCGGAAATAGATTTTGTTTTTGACCAAATCAAAAAAGTCGAAAATCCGAATACTAAAAAGATTTTAACTGTGATTTTGAGCCGCACGATTCGTAGCTGCCGCGCAACGACTCACGCCGATTTGGCGACGTTACTTGAACCTGTTACGACAACTTACTATTGCGCAAAGCACGGGAAGATATGCAAGCCGTTGTTTTCGATTGTCTCCTGGTGGGAAAGATACTGCACCGACACCTTCAAACGTCTCAGCGAATTTTCAAAACTCAAGACCGATACTTTCCAGCTTTGCTTAAATGGAAATTCCGAAAATCTTGATGTCTTGTCTGCTTTGGAAAAGAAAAATTCAGAGTTCGCTGGATTAGCTAAGACGCAAAGGATTAAAGGGATTTTCTCAAGCCCGCCGTATGTTGGTTTGATTGATTACCACGAACAACACGCCTACGCCTACGACCTCTTCGGTTTCGCCCGCAGAGACGATCAGGAGATCGGCTCAATGCGCAAGAAACAATCGAAAGCCGCGCAACAAGACTACGCCAATCGCATCTCAAGTGTTTTGAATAACTGCCGCAGATTTTTGGCCGAAGACTTCGATGTGTTTCTTGTGGCAAACGACAAATACAATCTTTACCCGCAGATTGCCGAAAACGCCGTAATGCAAATCGTCAATCAATACAAACGCCCCGTCTTAAACCGCACAGAAAAAGACAAAGGGGCGTATTCAGAAATAATCTTTCATTTGAAAGGGAGATGATTATGGATTTTGAAGAGTATGAAGACCCAATCGAATATTCAGTAACTGAAGACAAAATCTTCTGCGATTTTGGAGCTTTGGATTATGACGTTGATGGCGAAACTGCGATTGTGGGTGCGATTAGCGTGTATAGAACCGGCCTAGGAATCGGAAGAAAACTTGTCGAATTATTTGAAGATGCAGCCCTCAAAGAAAACGCCAAAGCCGCTGTAGTTCCGGCAACACCCAGCAAAGAAGCGATTTCATTTTGGAAAAAGATGAAATACAAACCTGCGAGTGACGAAGATAAATATTGGGCGAGAAAAATCACCCGAAGCTGGAAAGAAAGCACTTGGGATACCCCGCAAGGCGTTGTCGTTATGGAAAAGAATCTCAGATAGAATTATGCGGAAATAAATTTTCGTCTAAAAACAAATGAAACTATTACTCGATAAGTTAGGAATCTCAGTTGACCACTTAAAGTGCCTTGATGAAGTTTTCATTGAGAACAACAAAGAATATAAAAGAATTGATGAGATTTTAAATTCAGCGGATTTCAAACCTATATACGAAAGATTCTCGAAAGAATTATATGCAGGCGGAAAAACAGCCCCACAAACCAGGGTTAGGCTGAATCGTCAAATGATTCTTGGTGATGTCATTGAGTATATCTTTTCTGGCAGGGCTTACTATCATGCAGCAAAATCTGAGGATAATTTAAAGGATTTCTTCAAGCTAATTCTTTACTCAGTCAATCAGATGTTGTTATTCGACACAATCACAATAAATCCTCAACTCCGCAAGTCTTACATCGTGAAGTTAGAAAAAAATATTCCCGAAAAAGTTTTATATGAGAAGCCTGGTGATAAAGAACTAGCAGAAGAATTAAAAAATAGTGATATAAAAATTTGGCAAGATGGATGGAAGAAATTTGATTATTTTATAGATTCAATTCTTCCTAAAACATTGGGGGCTCCTAAAGAGTTAGTCGTGTTCGCTGAACTTATTCGCCACAAGATTGGAATCATAATTCCCTTACTGCTTATTCAAAGAATTTTCGGCGATAAAAATCCAATAGCCCCACCTGATTTTTTAATTCTTAAGAAGAACAAAGAAATATTTGGAATCGAAGTTGGATACGAAAAAGAGGGTCAAAGTAGAGAATTTACGATTAGAACTTCAATACCAACTTTTGCGATTGATTTAAAGAATAATATGCACAATCGCTGTCCTAAGTGTGGTGAGAATATTCTCTACTGTGACTTTGTTATCGAGCATTATGCTAATGGGACATTGGATAAGGTCATGACGGAAAGAAATGGAGTGGAAAAGGTATATTGTAACGAATGTCCAAATTTTGATAACGGGCTTTGTAAATTTTCCAATTACTACGGACGTGTAGAAGGGGTTGACTTTATAAATAGACCGCTACCGTCAGATAAAGACAGGCACTATCATGCAAACTGTGTTAAGGACGAACAATATACTTTCAATAGAAAAGCAAGAAAGATTTCTGATTACCACGTAGAGGAGTTCTTTGCACAAATTCCAGAAATTGACGGAATTGCAAATTTAATTAAGTAGATAATGTCTCTCAGCGCTGAACAAATAAATGACATCGAAAATGTTTTGCGAACTGCTCTGAGGAATAAGTTTCTCAAGTACAAGCCTGAACCTGCCGCGATGCCTTTTCACACGCGGTTGCTCGGGAAAGACCGTCTGGCTTTGTATTCGTTTATTCATTCGCTGACCGGGACTTTCGGGACGAGCGTTTTTGAGCCGGTCGCCGTTACTCTGGCAAAGGCGAATTTTGCGGAGGCGAAAGCTCAAACGAAGGCGGGCGAATATATCAGCGAAGGCGCGTTTCAAGTTATTCAGAATATAATGACCGATTTGACCGCCGCGCAGGGAACGCCCGATAAAGCGAATGAAATCGAGCGCATCAGAGCTGTTTGCCGTGCCGGGGAAATGATAAAGGTCAAACCGACAAAGATTGATGTTTTCGTCGAAGCCAAAGACGGCGAAGTGTTTCTGTTCGACATCAAAACGGCGAAACCGAACGCGGGCGGATTCAAGGAATTCAAAAGAACACTGCTCGAATGGGTCGCGGCCGTTTTAGCCGATGCTCCCGACGCGAAAGTTAATTCGCTCATTGCGATTCCTTACAACCCTTACGCGCCGGCACCCTACAATCGTTGGACGATGCGCGGAATGCTCGATTTGCCGAACGAACTAAAAGTCGCCGAAGAATTCTGGGATTTTCTCGGCAGCCCCGGAGCTTATAATGATTTGCTCGACATTTTCGAGCGCGTCGGCATCGAACTGCGTTCAGAGATTGACGAATACTTTCTAAAGTTCAACCTCAAATAAAATCTTCAACGCGGGACAAGGCTTGATCCGCGGCTTAAGAAGTTAAGGGCGCGTGGAGAATCCTTCACGCGCCCTTGCCTTCCGCTACCATCTACGCCTTCTATTCTTATCTGCCCTTAAATTCCGGCTTGCGTTTTTCGAGGAAGGCTTTGACGCCTTCGTCCTTGTCTTCGCTGGAGAAGCAGAGGGCGAAAAGATCGATCTCGCGGCGCAGGCCTTCGTCGAGGGTGGCGCGCGAGGCGGTCTTGACGGCCTCTTTCGCCATACGCAACGCGATGGGACTCTTCTCCGCGATGCGGTTGGCGATCTCCATCGTCTTCGCTTCGAGTTCTTCGGCCGGGACGACCGTGTTGACGAGGCCGTAACCGTAGGCCGTCTGCGCGTCTATGATGTCGCCCGTCAGGATCAACTCCATCGCCTTGCCTTCGCCGACGAGGCGTGTGAGCCGTTGCGTGCCGCCGCCGCCCGGAATGATGCCGAGGTTGATCTCGGGCTGGCCGAACGAGGCGCGTTCGCTCGCGATGCGCAGGTCGCAGGCCATGGCGAGTTCGCAGCCGCCGCCGAGGCAGTAGCCGTTGATCATGGCGATGACGGGTTTCGGGAAAGTGTCAATCGCGGTGAAGAGCGAACGCCCCGTCATCACGTCGCGCTGCGTGACGGCGGTGCGTCCGGCAAACTCGCCGATGTCCGCGCCCGCGATGAACGCTTTATCGCCCGCGCCCGTAAACACCACGACGCGCACCCCTTCGTCCTCGCGTAACTCTTCGAGCGCGGCTGCGCCCTCCGCGCGCGTCTGGATGTTCAAAGCGTTTCGTTTCTCGGGACGGTTGATCGTCACGATGGCGACGCGCCCGCGCCGCTCGACCAGCAATGTTTCGTATGATTGCGACATTAAATTTTTCTCCGAAAAATAGTTTCAGGTTGCAGGTTTCAAGTTTCAAGACTGAAGAGGTTCGACGGTCTTTAACTTGAAACCTGCAACCTGAAACTTGAAACCCGTGCTTCAGGCTTCTTCCGAAGGCGCGCCGTGGTCGTCGGCGACCCACGAGACGAAGAGGCGCAGCCAGTTTTCCGCGGGTTCGAGAATGTGGACGCCGATGCGCGCCGTGCCGTAGATGGCCGAGGCGATGCGCACGACGCGGGCGGTAACTTCGATGGGCGCGCCGTCCGGGCGGTGCGCGCGCAGGTAGAGTTGCTCGCCGCGCGTGACTTTCTGGTTGAGGTGGAAGAGCGCGCCGGTGGTGGAGATGTCGTCCGTCTCGGTCGGCTCGCTCCACGCCGCGCCGTCCTCCGCGCGACCGGAGACGACGATGGGCAGTCGCAGCGACATGCGCAGCGCGAAACGTCTCTCTTCGTTGGTCGGGGTGGTCATAAAAGTAAGCAGTCAGCGGTGAGCAGTAAGCAGCCGATCATCAGGACTGTAAAGATTGGCGTCGGCGATAGCGACCGTGAGTTTTTAACCGGCTCACTGTTTAGCGCTGACCGCTCACTTGCTCTTCGTCGTTCCAGTTGTAGAAACCTTCGCCGCTTTTTTTGCCGAGACGCCCGGCGGCGACCATGCGCCGCAGAATTTCCGGCGGTCGAAAGGTCTCGGAGCCGAGCGCGCGGTACAGGTATTCGGCGATGTTCAGGCGCACGTCGAGGCCGACCAGATCGGTTAGACGCAGCGGCCCCATCGGGTGATTGTAGCCGAGTTCCATCGCCGTATCTATATCTTTCGCGCTCGCCACCTCCTGCTCCAACATCCGCATCGCTTCCAGACCTAAAGCCACGCCCAGACGGCTCGAAGCGAAACCCGGCACATCGCGCACCGTGATCGGCTCTTTCTTCATCCGTCGCCCGACGGCGCGCGCCGTTTCGACCGTCTCATCGCTCGTCTCCGCGCCGACGACGATCTCGACGAGGCGCATGATGTGTACGGGGTTGAAGAAGTGCATGCCGACGACGCGTTCGGGGCGCCGCGCGCCGCGCGCGATCTCCGTGATCGAGAGTGAAGAAGTGTTCGTCGCGAACAGAAAATCACGCTCCGCCACGCGCTCGACTTCGCGCAGGGTCTCCTGCTTCAACTCCATGCGTTCGGGGACGGCTTCGATGAAGAGGTCTGCGTGAGAAGTTTCGGAGAGATTCGTCGCGCCGCGGATGCGTTGCAGCGCCTCGTCGCGTTCGGCTTCGGTCGTCTTGCCGCGCCGGATGCCCTTGTCGAGGTTGTCCTCGATGGCGCGCAGGCCGCGCTTGAGAAATTCCCGCTCCACGTCGCGCAGCACGACGCGGTAGCCGACGAGCGCGGCCACCTGCGCGATGCCGTGTCCCATCGTGCCCGCGCCGAGCACGGCGATTGTCTCGATGGTCGGACTAACGATGCTTGTGCTTCCCGGTGAGTCCAAAAGTCTGTTCGCGCGGGTCTCGGGGGGCGACGAAGATGGCTTCGTCCGCGCCCGCGCCCGCCGTGGTCTGATTCGACTACATCCAGCGCAGAGAGTTATACTACACGCGCAAGCGAAAAGGCCACACACAAAATGCGCAACTCAATCGGCCTCGGGCGCGGAAACACCGTCGAAGGAGAGCGACAAACAGCGAGATGACTCAAGAAATTCTGCACAAAGAAGTGGTGATCATCGGCTCCGGCCCGGCCGGATTGACGGCGGCCATTTACGCCGCGCGAGCAGACCTCAAACCCCTCGTCATCGAAGGGCCGCAGCCCGGCGGCCAACTGACCATCACCACCGAAGTCGAGAATTATCCCGGCTTCGCCGAAGGCATTCAGGGGCCGGAGTTGATGGATCAGTTTCGCGCGCAGGCCGCGCGCTTCGGCACGGAGTTTCTCGTCTCGTGGATTGACAAAGTTGACCTCTCCGAACGTCCCTTCACGCTCTACACCACGGAACAGACGGTAAAGGCCGAGACGCTCATCATCGCGTCGGGCGCGTCGGCGAAGTGGCTCGGCATTCCGGGCGAAGCGCCCGCGCCGCACGGCCTCGGCGGTCTTGGCGTCTCGGCCTGCGCTACCTGCGACGGCTTTTTCTTCAAAGGCAAGAAGATCGTCGTCGTCGGCGGCGGCGACACCGCGATGGAGGAGGCCACTTTCCTCACGCGCTACGCATCGAGCGTCACCGTCATACACCGCCGTGACCACCTGCGCGCCTCGAAGATCATGCAGGACAAGGCGATGAAGAACGAGAAGATCAGTTTCATCTGGAACACGGACGTGCGTGAGATTATCGGCACGCCCGAGGCGGGCGTCTCGGCCGTGCGTCTCCACAACAACCGGACGGGCGAGGAGACGACTTTTGATTGCGAGGGCGTCTTCGTCGCCATCGGCCACAAGCCGAACACAGACATGTTCAAAGGCTGGCTGGAGATGGACGACATCGGCTATCTCAAGACAAACGGCCATTCGATGGCGACGAACATCCCCGGCGTCTTCGCCTGCGGCGACGCGCAGGATTCCTTCTACCGTCAGGCCATCACCGCCGCCGGGACGGGATGCATGGCCGCCATTGACGCCGAACGCTACCTCGACAACCTGCCCGTCCCCACGCTCACGGGTGAAGAAGTGACCATCGAAGGCGAGATCGTCTCTGCCGACCATGAAACGATCATCATGCCCGACGGCGAAGTCATTTCAAATCATGCCGACGCCGAAACCGAAGGCGCGCCCGCCGGTGATTAAGCGCGTCCGGCGAAATTTCTCATTCCTCCGACAAAATTCCAAAGAGACGAAATCAAAGGGGCGCGGGGATTAATTCCCACGCCCCTTTTGATTTCATCCCGTGAGGCTCGCATTAAGACGCGCCGCCACGATGCCGGACGGCTGCGACCTCACAGACTATAAACACTCAGAGGAGCACGATTGAATCGTCGCGCCGGCGGGCGGGAGCGGCGGGCGTGTGTTCGCGCGCTTGCCGGTGCGGGCAGGCGTCGCAATAGTCGCCGAGGTGCGCGCGGCGGTCTTCGCATTCGTTGCAGCCGAGTGCGACGCCGAGTTGGCGTAAGGTATCGAGCATGGGGAGGAGGAGCCGGCCGCGCGCCGTCAGCGCATACTCGACGTGCGGCGGGCTGCCGCCGTAGTCGCGGCGTTCGACGAGCGAGTCCTGCTCCATGTCGCGGAGGCGGCCGACGAGGGTACGGCTGCTGATGGGGTGGAGCGCGTCTATGAGTTCGGTCGTGCGGCGCGGCGCGCGCGCCAGGTCGCGCACGATGAGCAGCGTCCATTTATCGCCGACCACCTGTAACGCGCCTGCTACAGGGCATCCATCGCCTTCGCGTCGTCGCATAACTCGCTTCTCTCCCTGAGCGCAAAGATTAACACAAAGCGAAGTTCAACTCCTGTTGATTTGAAATGCCGTGCGGTAGGTGCGACGGGGAAACTCTTAACGGTTTAAGTCAAAACGTTTGCGCCCGCGGGCGCGGATTCGTAGTCGCCTGCGATGACGACGGTGAGATGATCCGGACGGAAGTGTTTGCGAATCGCGGCGTTGGCTTCTTCGAGCGTGACGGCTTGAATGAGGTCGGGGAAGCGGTCGAGATAGTCCACGCCCAGGCGAAAGAACTCTGCGTTCCAGAGCGCTTCGGCCAACCCGGCGTTGGTCGAGAGCGAGACCTTGAACGAGCCGATGGCGGATGATTTTTCGTCCGAGAGTTCGTCGGCCGTCATACCGTGCTCGACGTAATCGCGCAGGACGGAGAGCGCGGAGACTATCGCCTTTTCGACGTTGCCGGGGTTGACGGAGACGGCGATGTACCACGGCCCTGCGGCGAGCGAGGGCGCGCGGAAACGCGAGCCGATGCCGTAAGTCAAACCTTCGCGGTCGCGCACTTGCAGGCCGAGGCGCGAGGAGAGCGTGGATTCGCCGAGCGCGCCGTTGGCGAGGGTGGCCGCGTAATAGTCGTGCGCGTCGCGCCTGAGAGGCGCGGCCGTGCCGAGCAGCACGTCCACGTTGGCTTTCTCTTTGAGCATGACGATCTCGCGACGCGCGCCCGACAGCGGCAAAGGATCGTCCACGTTGATCTCGACGCCCTCGCGCGGCCCGCCAAACTCTCCGAACGCTTCCGCGAACAGTCTTTGCACCTCGCTCGTCTGCACATCTCCGACGACGGAGAGGATGAGCGAACGCCCGCCGTAACGTTCTTCGTAGAAGCGGCGCACGTCTTCGACCGTGATCGAGTTGAGGCTTTTGATCAGTTGCTCGCCGCCGTGGACATAGAAGGGGTTGGCCGGATCGTAGATGAGTTGGGAAAACTTTTCGTAGGCGCGCAGGCGCGTGTTTGCCTGTTGCTCCTGCACGGCGGCGATGGCCTGCTGTTTGAGTTTTTCCAGTTCGTCGGCGGGGAACGCGGGTTCGCGCAGTTGTTCGGCGAGCGTGCCGAGAAGGAGCGATAAATCTTTGGCGAGCGCGCGCCCGGCGATCTCGACGGCGAAGGGGTCGGCCGAGAATTCTATCTGCGCGCCCACGGCTTCGAGGTCGCCCGCGAGTTGAAACTTGGTGCGCCGCAGCGTGCCGCGTTCGAGCATGTCGGCGGTGAGGCGCGCGAGTCCGGGCTTGTCGCGCGGCTCGAAATACGAACCGGCGCGGAGACTTCCGCGCAGAGAGATCGTCGGGGTGGCACGGTTTTCGAGGACGAGCGCGACAGCCCCCGTGGACAGTTCGGTGCGTGCGACGCGCGCGGCGAAGTTCGAACGCGTGACGCTCGCGGGCGTGTTCGCCGCCACGGCATCAGACGATTTCTCACCGTGCCCCGCGAGCGATTGCTGCCCCGACTCCTGCGGCGTCGCGCTTCCGCCGGCCGTCGCTTCGTGCCCCGCGCCTTCCCGTTTCACCATCTCTTACACTCCCATCCTGCAATCAAACTTGAAGAACTCGAAACCACAAACGGCTGCTCAAGCCTTCGCGCCTTACGTCTTAACTTTGCGCCTTTGCGTTAAAAAGCATTTCTCGCAAAGGCGCAAAGAAGAAAAACGTAGGGCGCAAAGATTTTTGTGTGCTTGCCTTGAACGAGACGGAATCATACGCCGTTTGATCCGTTCGCGCCTGCGTTGTCCACGTCCGCGTCGTCGGCTGTCACCTTCGGGATGAAATAGCCGACGGTGCGGTTGTCTTCCGTGAAATAAGTGCGCGCGACGCGTTGCACGTCCGAGCCGGTGACGCGCGCGATGTTGGCCGCATAGTCTTTGTAGAAACGCCAGTCGGCGACGGCCTCGGCCTCGGACATCTGCGAGGCGATGTCGGATGTGCCGTCGCGGTTGTAGGCAACCTGCGCGACGATCTGCTGCTTCGCCTTCTCCACTTCGGCGGCCGGCAACTCCTCTGCGCCGGCTCGCGCCAACTCGGACAGAATCGCTTCCTCGACCCGACGGGGCGCGACGCCGGGGTTGACCGTGGCGTAGACGTTGAAGAGGCCGGGGTCGCGAAACTGATCGCAGTTCGACGTGACAGAGACGGCGAGTTCGGTCTCGACGAGGGCTTGATAAAGCCGACTCGTGACGCCGTTCGACAACAAGGCCGAGAACACAACGAGCGGGTAGATGTCGTTTTCGGCGGGCGGGTCGGCGGCGCGCGCGGCGAGTTCGTCGTTCGAGAGCACGTTCAACTGGCCGAGCACGGCGGGCGTGTGGAAGGCTATCTGCACGAGCGCGAGTTCGCCCGCGCGCTTGATCGTCAGGCGACGCTCGCCCTGCTGCGCGGGTTCGTCCGTGTAGACTTCAGGGATGGCATCTTCCGTCGCGGGGAACGCGCCGAAGTTTTCGTTGATTAGCTCAAGCGTCGCGGCGCGCTCGAAGTCGCCGACGACGATGACGGTCGCGTTGTTCGGGTGATAGAAAGTGTCGTAGAAGGCTTTGAGCCGCGCGGTGGGCACGTTCTCCACGTCGGCGCGCCAGCCGATGGTCGGGTGATGATAAGGATGTTCGCGGAAGGCCGTGGCGTAGACGGCTTCGTCGAGCACCATCGAAGGCTCGTTCTGCCCGCGTTCGAGTTCGTTGCGCACGACGGTCATCTCGCTCTGGCGGTCTGCGTCGGCGATGAAGGAGTTGCGCATGCGGTCGGCTTCGAGGCGGATGGCGAGTTCCACCTTGTCGCTCGGCACGGTCTCGAAATAGTTGGTGCGGTCATACCAGGTCGTCGCGTTGAAGTCCGCGCCGATCTTCTGGAGCGTGGCGGCGATCTGCGTGTTGCGATCCTTGTTGAAGGTGGGCGTGCCCTTGAACATCATGTGTTCGAGCAGGTGCGTCGAGCCGGTATAGCCGACGGCCTCGTTGCGCGAGCCGACCTTGTAGAGCACGCACACGGTCGCCACGGGCGCGACGCGGTTCTCCACGAGCAGCGCCTTCAGGTTGTTGGCGAGCCGGTACTCGCGTATGCCTTCGCCTTCGGCGACGAAGCTGATTCCGCCGGGGAGTTTATCGTCCTGCAAAACTTCTCTGATCTCCTTGAATGGATGTGGGGGCGCTCGACATGCTAACAAACTTGGGGACGGAGTGCGAAACAGTCGCGCTCCCCGGCGACCGCCGCACGGCGACGCTTCTTCCGACCGCCGAGCCTCACCTGCAAAACCCGCCGGCAATATTCTCTTCTTGGCTTTGCATTATAAAGTACTTGACGAAATCGCCGCGAAGGCGTATCGTGCGCGTGATGACTGTCGTCAAACTCACGCGCCTGCGCGCGGTCGAAGAGCCGGAGCCGCCCGCCCTGCACGCGCGGGCGATGGATAATTTGCGCTTCATCCGCGAGACGATGGAGAGCGCGGCGTCGTTCACCGCCGTTTCCGGCTGGGGGCTGTGCGCCGTGGGGCTGACCGCGCTCGCGGCCTGCTACCTGGCGGTGAGGACGACGGAGCGCGGGGCGTGGATCAAAATCTGGGTCGCAGAGGCCGTGGTGTCGCTTCTCGTCTCGATAGTGGCGATGAGCCGCAAGGCGCGCGCCGCCGAGCAGCCGTTGCTGTCAAAACCGGGGCGCAAACTCCTCTTCAACCTCGCCCCGCCCCTCTTCGTCGGCGCGCTGCTGACCGTCGTGCTCTCGCGCTACGGCACGGTGAGCGTGATCCGCCCGATGTGGCTGCTGCTCTACGGGGCGGGCGTGGTGACGGGCGGCGCATTTTCCGTCAAGATCGTGCCGGTCATGGGCTTGTGCTTCATGCTGACGGGCACGCTCGCGCTCTTTAGCCCTGCCGCATGGGCCGACGCCTACATGGCCGCGGGCTTCGGCGGGCTGCACATCATCTTCGGCGTCATCATCGCAAGGAGGCACGGTGGCTAAAGGAAGCACACAGAGAAAAGGGCGCGCCGCCGCGACCGACGCGCGCGGCGAATTGCGCGCGGTCGGAAAAGCCGTTGCCGACGACGGCGGCAAGACGCCTGTGACGAGCGCGGCGGAGTTGGATCGTTTAATCCATGAACGCCTGCGGCTCGGCATCGTCAGCGCTCTCGCCGGCAACGCGTCGCTCACGTTCAACGAACTCAAAGAGATTTTGAAGACGACGGACGGAAACCTGAGCGTCCACGCGCGCAAACTCGAAGACGCCGCATACATCACCTGCGAGAAGTCTTTCGACGGGCGCACGCCGAAGACCGAGTTTCGCCTGACCGCCGACGGGCGGCGCGCTCTGACGCGATACCTCGACCACATGGAATCAATCATCCGCACGGCGCGGGAACGCTAACGTAAAGTTCGGAGACTAAATTTTTTTGCGTGGGGACTTTATGAAACAAAGGGCTTTACAAATCTCGGAAAACGAGGGCTTGCACGTCGCCATCATCATGGACGGCAACGGGCGTTGGGCGCAGGCGCGCGGCCTGGCGCGCACGTCGGGGCACAGGGCGGGCGCGGAGACGGTGCGCCGCGTGGTGGAGGCCGCCCCGGCGAGCGGCATCGGGACGCTCACGCTCTACGCCTTCTCCGAGGACAACTGGGGACGCCCGCCGCGCGAGGTGTCGCTGCTGATGCGACTCCTCGGGCGTTACCTGATCGCGGAGACGGAGAAACTGGAAGAGCGCGGCGTGCGCCTGAGCGTCGTCGGGCGGCGCGACCGATTGACGCCCGCACTTCGCGCGGCCATCGAGACGGCGGAAGCTAAAACGGCCGAGGGGCGCGCTCTCCGGCTGCGGCTCGCGGTTGACTACTCTTCGCGCGAGGCGATTTTGCGCGCGGCGAAAGTATTGAACTCCGAGCGAAGGTCAACCAGCATGGTCACGCGTCAGGAGTTTGCGTCGCTGCTCGGTCGCGCGGTGAACGACGCCGCGCCCGCGCGCGACGTGGATTTGTTGATCCGCACGGGCGGCGAACAGCGCGTGAGCGATTTCCTGCTATGGGAGAGCGCGTATGCCGAACTCTATTTCACACGGCGGATGTGGCCTGATTTCACGGCTGATGATCTGGCGTCGGCGGTGGCGGAGTTTCACGGGCGCGAACGGCGTTTCGGATGCGTGCCCGTCGCCGCCGTGGCGGGAAGATGACGGCGCGGCCGTGTGCGGAGTTGAGGGCGACGGCGGCGAGGATGAAAGCGGCGGCGAGCGGGATGTCGGAGCAAGTGCGGAGAGGGAACGTGTAGCGTCAGCGAGGTTAATCCGAGTTGGAGGCGCGTATGAGCAATCGAACGAAGCTGGGGTTGAACATTCTGGAAGCGGCATTGTTGTTGGGCGTGCTCGGCGATGCGTTGCTCAGACAGACGCCGTGGGGCTTGAACGTCTTTCTGTGGACGGGCGCGCTCGTGGCGGCGATGTACGCGCTCCGGCACGCTCGCTCCGGCGCGCGCGCGAGTTGGCGCGCGGACGGCGGGTGGTTGCTGCTTCCCATCGTCTTCTTCGCGGCGGCGTTCGCGTGGCGTGATTCGGCGACGCTGAAGCTGCTCGACGGGCTGGCGTTGTTCGTCGCGCTCGCGTTGCTCGCGTGGCGCACGCGTGGGCGGCGCATACGGCTGGGAGGGCTGGCGGATTACGCGCTGGGTCTGGGGCATGCGGCATTCGACGCGATGTTCGCGAGCCTGCCGCTCGTCATCAACGACGTGCAATGGGCGACGATCCCGCGCAATGGTGTGATGCGTCACGCGTGGGCGGCGGCGCGCGGGTTGGTCATCGCCCTGCCGCTCCTGTTCATCTTCGGCGCGCTGTTCATGGCGGCCGACGCCGTGTTCGAGGGCATCATGCGGCAGACGTTTCAACTCGATAGCGGCGTGCTGTTCTCACACTTCTTCCTGATGGTCCTGTTCGCGTGGATGACGGGCGGTTTCCTGTGCGGCATGATGCTGGCCGAAGAGACGCCGGGCGCGGTTCCAGAGGCCGTGCCCGTCGCCTACACTTCGATCACGGTTGACGACAAGGAACGAAGCGGAGAGGCGACGGGCGCGGCCGAGTCGGACACACACAGGCAGACGCCGGGGAGCGTCGTGGTTGAAGGCGGCGCGACGGCGGACGACAAGAGCGTTACTCCCGGAGAAAAGCCGAACCGCGACGCAGAGAAGCCGGGGGGCGATGCACAGGCGCGCGTGCAGGCAAGCGGCGCGGAGGCGCGCGCGCAGGCGAGTGGCGCGGAGG
>DATHAZ010000108.1:0-17516 GCA_035296445.1 Pyrinomonadaceae bacterium
GAACGCCTCGTTCGACGCCTGCTCGCTCGCCGCGCTCGCCGCCGAGTTCGAGAGCGTCAGGCGCGCGACGCTTTTTCTGTTCAGGCATCTGGACGGTGAAGCGTGGATGCGCCGGGGCGTGGCGAGCGAGAGCGAAGTGAGCGTGCGCGCCCTCGCCTACATGATCGCGGGGCACGAGTTGCATCATGTGGGAATTCTACGCGACAGGTATCTGTCGGCGGCGCATTCGGGTTAGCGGGTGCTCCGAACCGTATCGCCCGGCGGTGTTCACGTGCGCGAAGAGATTATGACTGATTCCGAAGGCAGCTTGTCGAGGGAATTAACCGAGGCCGAGAAGCAGTTGTTGATTGCGGCCGGGTGGCTCAGGAGTCGTTACGGCGCGATGGCAGGGATGGACGCCGGAAGCAAACCGAGCCGCGAAAACCTCGAAGCGTTCGGGCGGGCGTGGATCGGGAAATACCTCGTTGACTGGTCTGCCGCGTACCGAAGTTTGGTCTCGGACAATTATCTGTCTGAGCGCGCGGGGGAGTTTTCGCTGACCGGCAAGGGGAGCGCGGCGAGAAAGGCTCTGGAAGTCAGCCACCCTCTGTGGCTGTACGAATACGACAACTTTTTCAGCGACGCCGAACAAAGCGACGCCCACGCGCTCTTTTGCGAGCGGGTCTACGGAAAGAATCTTTGCCAGCACGGGCTGGCCGATGTCTCCCAGTTGGACAAGTTGCTGGAAGTCCTGCGCCTCGCGGAAACGGATCGCGTGCTCGACATCGGCTGCGGCAACGGCCGCATCACGGAATACCTGCACGATCTGACCGGCGCATTCTTCACCGGCGCGGACATTTCTGCGGAGGCGATTCGGCAAGCCCGCGCGCGGACGGCGTCGAAGAAAGAGCGTCTAACTTTCAAGGTCGGGAACATGAATCGGCTCGACTTCGAGCCTCGAACCTTCGACGCGGCGGTCGCCATAGACACCCTCTATTACGTGGATGATCTGGAAGAGACCTTGCGGCAACTCACGGCCGCGCTCAAGCCCGCGGGACAGATGGGATTGTTCTACACCGAATGGATCAACGACCCGGCCGAGCGCGCCAATCTCCTGCCCGAAAACACCTCTCTGGCGACGCTCCTGAAAAAGCATCATTTGAAGTTTACCTATTTCGATTTAACCGAACCCGAGGCCGAGCACTGGCGAAAGAAACTCGCCGTCCTTGAGGAACTCAAGCCCGTGTTCGAAAAAGAAGGGAACCTGCGCCTCTACCACTACCGCCACAGCGAAGCGAGCCGCTACGCCGACTGGAATACGGGGCGGCGCAGTCGCCATCTCTACCACGTCCGCCTCTAACAGTCGCACGGCGGCGAGGGACGTGCTTACGCGCATCGTAAGTTGTCGCCGGCGTCCGCTTGCGGGTTAGCTCGTGCATCGTGCGCTTACCTGTTAACGTGTAGAAATTATGAATAAGAGACCTGTGAAATCCGGGCTGCTGATCGTCGGTTGCCTGCTGTTTGCCGCCGTCGCCTTCGTGAGCGGGCGACCCGGAATGCCCGCCGCTCCCGCCGTCGCGCAGCTTGAGACCCGCTGCGGCTGGTTCAGTAATCCCACGCCCGGCAACGCTTCGTTGCACGACCGCGACGACGAGTGGATCATCGGGGCGCAGGGCGGCTATCAAGCCGAGGGCGACTGGCCGTCCTTCGGGCCAAGGCAATGGGTGGAGACCAACGGGCACTACGGCCACGGTTGCGCGTGCCTGCGTTTGCGGGTCAACCGCGAGACCGGTCGAGTGATAGAGATTAAAAGCGCACGCGCGCGACCGCTGGCGGCATGTCGTCGGGATCGCCGGTTAAGGAAATGGGGGTTTAGGTGAGAACTACCGGAAAGCCTCGCCTGACCAACGGAGGCAGCCCGACCCGCAATCAGTCCGGCTCTCGACATCAAAGGTCGTAGCGGCCGATTGATGCCGTGCCTCACATCGCCGGGGCATCGTGCCGGAAGACAAAAAGACGATGAGCCGTTCAAAACAGACGCCGGAATCAATCCGAACTGATTTCGACCGGATCGCCCTGCTCTGCGACGACGACAACTGGAATCATAACGCGCATTATCACAGATATTTGATAGGCCACATCCCGCAACGATGCCGCCGGATTCTTGAAATCGGTTGCGGCACGGGGGAATTCTCCCGCTTGCTTGCCCTGCGTGGCGAAAGGGTTGTCGCCATGGATTTATCTCCGCAGATGATCCGGCTTGCCCGGGAACGCTCAAAACTTTATCCGAACGTTGATTTCGTCGAGGATGATGTGATGGCCTATCAGTTCCCGGATAATCGCTTTGATTGTATTGCGACGCTCACCACGCTTCATCACTTACCAATCGAACCTGTCCTGAGAAAAATAAGAAAAGCTTTGAAGCCCGGAGGCATCTTCGTCTGCCTCGATCTATACCGGCGTTCCAGCTTAACCGACCTGCTTTTTGACGGCGTTGCTTATCCCGCGACTTTATTCCTCGGGCTGATAAAAACCGGAAAGCCGAGACCGCCCGGAGAAGTGCGCGAGGCATATCAGGCGCATGGGAAAACCGATACATACCTCACGCTGCCGCAGATCAGGCGGGTTTGCGCGGACATCCTGCCGGGTGCGGTGGTAAGCAGGCACTTGTTCTGGCGCTACTCCATCATCTGGTCAAAACAGATCGCGGACTGAGCGTAAACGACGCGACCTGACAATTCATTCAACCCGACCGGACATAGCTCCGACGCCTCTTCCGTGGCTCGAATCAAATTCTTTACATCCGGTTTCGGCCGGAGATATACTGCGCGCCGCTTTTAACTCAGCGCCGCGCCTCACAGATCGCCGATCTTGCGAGGTGGCGCGAAAACCCCACAAAATAACAAGGAGAGTCGAGATGGCAAACGTATGGGTATGCAAATTCGACGGTACGATTCAATGTGATGAAGACTCGAAGGAGATCACGTTGGAGGAAATGCGAAAGCAACTCGCTTCGCTCATCGGAGAAAACAACATTCTCAACATGGAGAAGCGTTCCCAGATTATGGTTCAGCTTTGCGGCATGCCGACCGGGAACACCAACGCTTATGAGATCACCGAGGAAGGCTGGTTTATCCTCGACCGTGGAATCATGGGCCGGCAAGGCTTTGATCCGTGTCCGCCCGCGACGGCCAGGGGAGCCGAAGCGAACATCGGCCAAATAATAGGCAAGCTCACGAGTGGGAATCCGACCACCATCAAAGAACTCGTCGGCCACCCGCTTCGCGTCTACAAGACCGGCGACCCGTTGACGAAGGACTGGAGGCCCGACCGCGTAAACATCGAGACGAATGATAATGGAGTCATCGTTGAGGTGTGGTTCGGATGAAATGGGAAGCTCGAACGAGAGCCGGGGCACGACGAACGATTGCAGCATACAGCGGAGCAGACCGGAATGTTCGGGGAGACGTAAACCACGCACAAGGCGTAGCCCTGCCGTAAAATGTTGACGCTGTAGAATGCCTGATGTTGCCCCGCATCTAACAACACGTTCGACCGGAGCGGGAGTAGCGCCGCCTTCACCGGCAAGAATTGAATGCCCGCTTGCGCTATGTCCCGCCCGGTTGAATGAGTTGTTAGGCCGATGACTCATCTGTAAACTTGAGAGTAGGTAGGGCCGACAGGTTTCCAAATAAGATTAGAATTTTCAGGAAATGTTCGAAAGGAGATTTTATCTTCGTACCTGTAACCCAATAGGCCTTTGTACTCGAAGGATATATTAGCAGCAGCATCTGATGGAGACACTTCGGTGTTGTTTAAATTAATCAGACTGTTTAATGGCGTGGCCCCTTCAAGGTCAAAGGAAATACTTTGCTTGGGAGCAACATCGATGCCCTCAATCGGAGAAAAGTCACTAAACCCGACATCATTCACTATCAGTGAACTACTAGGAGCGTTTAGATCAACATTTAGCACTACTCTCAGGCTGCTTGCCGTAAAATTACCTTCATTGATTACAGTAAACTGATGCTTTAATGGATTGCTAGTTACAGGGTTTATATTAGTGATTACAATGCGGGGGCGAGGCCATTCAAAAAAGAGATAGATAACGAGCGCAAGAGTCGCAACAAGTAAGGATGTTATTGCAATTCCATTGCTAAAACTTAGGTTAGGCAATAGCCGTAGCCTCTTCTTTGGAGGAGGTACTTTGCCAATATAGGCGACCTTCTTTCTATTTAATCGTTGCTTTTTCCTTTTCTTACTCATTATGCTCGACAATGATAATAGCATAGGCCTAACAACACGTTCGACCGGAGCGGGAATAGCGTCGCCTTCACCGGCAGGAATTAAATGCCGGGTTGCGCTATGTCCCGCCCGGTTAATTCAAGCGCCGGTGGCCTGCGAATAGCGAGAGCCGGGATAATTTACGGGTGGGAGTCTCCGGTAAAATGCGCAATGTGATTTCCCGAGAGAGCCGCATTCAACTGTGACGGACTTAAAGTAGGCTCTTCGTCTTTCACTTCGCCGATCTTGAGAAAGATTTATGTTCATACATCGCCGGTTTCTCGTCGCTTGCGCGCTCGCCTGCGCCACGGTGTCCTTCGCGCTCGGCGGGTCACAGGAAAAGAGCGCGCGGCAGACGAGGGTTGCGCCCGTTGCTTCCATCCCGCTCCAGCCTTGCGATGTGCCCGGTATGAGGGAGGAAGTGAAGGAGAAGGCGCGCTGTGGGACGTATGAAGTCTTCGAGAACCGCGCCGCGCGAAGCGGGCGGAAGATCAAACTCAAGATCGTCGTCTTCCCGGCCACGGGGCGGGACAAAGCGGCCGACCCTTTATTCTACATACCGGGCGGCCCCGGTTCTTCCGCAACGGAGGATGCGCCTTATGTCGCGCATGAATTTGCGAAGATTCGAGAGCGCCGCGATCTCGTCTTCGTAGATCAACGCGGCACCGGCGGCTCCAATCCGCTCAACTGCGATTTTTTTAACCCCTCCGACCTCGCCAGCTATCTGGGCTTCTACTTTCCGCTCGAAGACGTGCGCAAGTGTCGAGAGCAGTTAGAGCCTAAAGCCGATCTCAGACTCTACACGACGCCCATCGCGATGGACGATCTGGACGAAGTGCGCGCCGCGCTCGGCTACGAGCAAATTAATATCAGCGGCGGCTCTTACGGCACACGCGCCGCGCAGGTCTATCTCAAGCGTTATCCGCGGCACGTCCGCGCGGTGGTATTGCAGGGCATCTCGCCGACGAATCAGGCGATGCCGCGCGATTTCCCGCAGCACACGGAACGCGCGCTCGACGGGGTCGTGGACGAATGCGCCGCCGATGACGCTTGCCGCGCGGCCTTCCCCAACCTGCGCGCCGAAACGAAGGCCGTGCTTGAGCGGTTACTGCGCAGCCCCGTCGAAGTTGCGTTGAAGCACCCTCAGACCGGAAAGATCACGCCCGTTAAGCTCTCGCGCGATCTGGCCGCGGAAGCCATCCGCTACATGCTCTATCAGGCTGGCGCGGCGAGCCGCATCCCGCTCTTCATACATCTGGCGGCGGAAGGCGACTTCGCCCCGCTGGCGGAGTCGGCGATTTTTTATCGCCGGCAAATTGTCGCCACGGGCAGCAACGGCATGTACCTTTCCGTGACCTGCGCCGAAGACCTGCCATGGATCAGACCGGGCGAAGGCGAGCGCAACGCGGAGCACACGTGGCTGGGCGACTACCGCCTGCGCCAGCAGCGCGCGGCCTGCGCCCTCTGGCCCCGCGCGGAACTGCCGAAAGACTACGCCGAGCCGACTCGCGCAGACGTGCCCGCGCTGCTCCTCACGGGACAGTGGGACCCTGTGACGCCGCCTGCTTACGGCGACACCGCGGCCAGGCACCTTCCCAACAGTTTGCACCTCGTCATCCCGCACGGCGGCCACGGCTTCGGCGGACTTGACGGCCTCGATTGCGTCCGGAATCTCGTCGCAGACTTCGTCAATCGCGGGACGACAAAAGGGCTGGACGCTTCCTGCGTGCGGGGCATCCGCCGCAAAGGCTTTCAACTGAAACTTGCCGAGCCTAAAAAAGCACCCTGACAAGCGGCGTCGAACGTGTCAGCCGCATTTGATTTTCTCGAAGGGCGGCGACTGATCAGTCCGATGCGCGATCTTGACAAGCATGGGAGCCGGCTTATCCCCGTAGCGTGCCTTCATCTTGCGGAATCAATGATGGCGGAGTATGTTGAACGCAACGGAAATTTCCGAAACTCCTTCTGAGAATATTCCCCCCGGCGTTTCTCACGGATCGAAAGGCCAGACATGAGAAGCATCTTCAAGCCATTCAACCACAGCTTTCCTCTCCTCGTCGTCTTCATGTGCTGCGCGGCCGTCGCGATTCAAGGACAGGCAATGCGCGACGCGCGCGTCATTTCGGCGCGGGCGGGGGGAGTGAATTTCGTCTCCGGCGATGTGCGCGTCAGGTTAAAAGACGGGAGCGGGTGGGAGAGGCTGACCACCAAAAAAACGCTGGCGTCCGGCGACGCGGTAATGACCGGCGCGGATAGCCAGGTCGAAGTGCTGCTTAACCCGGGCTCGTATTTTCGTCTCGGCGCGAATTCCGAGTTCACGCTGGTTGACGATTCACTCGACAAACTGCGTCTGAGTTTGACGAAAGGCAGCGGCATCATCGAGGCGACCGGGTTCAGCGAACTCCGCGTTTCGATTATGGTTGACACGCCCCAAACCAGAGTTGAGATCGTGCGAAGCGGCATCTACCGCATCAATGTGCGGCAGCCGAACTCGACCGAAGTGGCCGTCCATAAAGGGCGCGCGCTCGTCGGGAGAGAACACGCCTTGACCTTGAAGGGCGGACGAACCGCACGCATCGTCGGCGTCGGCGTCGAGGTCGCCAAACTCGATAAGAAGGAGAACGACGCTTTCGATCTCTGGAGCCGCGAGCGCGCCCAACTGCTCGCGAAAGCCAACGGCAAACTGTCGAGCCGGAACGTCAATGCCGTGCTGGCGAGCATGAATAATAACTACTGGTCGGGCTTCTCCTCCGGCGTCTGGTATTTAGACGCACGTCTCGGATGCTATGTCTTCATTCCCGGCGGTTACGGCTGGTCATCGCCCTACGGTTTTTACTACAACCACAATTTCTTCGGGCCGGGGCGCATCTGTAACAGGTGTAACCCGCTCTTGCTCGACTCGCGCGACCGGGACGGCGCGATTACCAACAACGGCCCTAATAACGGCGGCGGTGGCGGTAGAAATACGAGCGCGCGGCAGCGCCCGTCGTATCCGTCAAAGGAATCTCCCGTATTCAGACCGGCTCCCGCGCTCGGCAAGACGCCCGACAAGATGAACCGCGATCAATAGAGAACAGAGCGACGGAAAACCGGCGGGACTATCAGCCTCCGTCGCTTCGCCCGGTTAGTTTTATATATTCCTTACACCTGCGGGTGTTTTTCTAAGTTTCAAAGAGAGCCGGAAGTTTCAGACTTCCGGCTCTCTCTGTTTTTGTTGTTTGCGTGGTTTTCAGGGGGATGCGCTTTAGTCGTCCCGTGGCAGGCGAACAGTTTTTCAGACCGGGGCAATCGAAATTCCGCTCTCCGGTTCTCCTTACGGTTCGAGCACCTGACGCAGAAAGCCGTTGTAGAAGAGGCCGTTCTGGTCTAGCTGCTTGCGGTAAGCGTCGAAGGCTTCGAGGCGTGCGCCACGGCGTTGCCGTAGGTCGGCCAGAAAGTTCTTGTTGAAAGGGCCGGTCGCGGAATACGTGCCGGGGCCGGCAGTCGGGTCGTAGAAGCCGTACACCTTGCCGTTATGCGGGAAGCCACCCATTGCGACCCATTGCCTCTCCACGTCGGCGAAAAACTGCATCAACTGGGGCGTGTACTGGGTGGGCTTCGTCTGGTCATACTGCACGAAACCGATCAGGTCAAGATTGATGAACCAGGTGTTTGCGGGGTCTTCGGTGTACGTCGCCGACATGGCCGAGTCGCCGCCCTTGACGAAGCGGAACTCCATCGGCGCGGCGATGTGAAAGTTGTTGTCTTGCAGGACGATCTGGGAGACGACATCCAGGCCGTCCCAAACTTTGCCGAGCCCCGCATCGTCGAGGTTGGGCAGCGGGACGTAATAAGACATAAAAATGACCCGCACCGCCCCCGTCAGCCACATCTCCGAATACGCCTTGTTGGCCGTGGCGACTTCCGGCTCGACCACGTCGAAGGTGATGGCCGCGATAATAGAGGGATTGTAGAAGCCATCTTTAATAAAACCCTCCGGGGTATTGCCCGGGCTACTTACGTACTGTGCCTGTTGGGCTGCGTCGGCGCCGTATTGAGCAAACCCGCTCAGATATGTCGCGCCGTATACGGGTGGTTGCTGGCCGGCAAGAGCACACGCACTCGGGGGCTCGGGGTTCGGCGGCTGGTTCGGAGTCTTCGGAGACGGATCGTCTTTCACGTCCCAATGCAGCGCGAGGAAGTTCTTGGAGTACAAAGGGAACCCTGTAGTGGCAGTGGCGTAAGGGGTGAAGAACGTTTCCAATCGCGAGTGGTTTCCCACGAGCGTCTTAAAAGTCTGCACGAAGGCCGACTTATCGGCGAGTCCTAAGCGCTGCGAGCCGCCCTGGAGCGTCGTCGCATACGGGCGGCTTAAGACATTGACGGTGAGCGACGTGACGATCCCCAAACCGCCCAGAGAGACCCGTGCGAACTGCAAAGGCGACCAGCCGCCGTCCTTCGGCGACTGCGCGTCAATCGTCTTTACCGTCCCGTCGGCGAGCAGGATGTTGAACGCGGCCACGGTTTCCGCGAAGATCGGCGCGTCCATCGTGCCGCCGTGCACGTCAACCGCCGTCATGCCGCCGAGACTGAAAAAGCCGCCGGCCGTCACCGTTTTCATCATGAGGTTGTTACTCGTCAGGAAGGCGTCAAGTTCATCCTCGCGAACGCCCGCGTTCACAGTGACCTGATTCGTCCCCGGCCCCAGCACGAGGCGCTGGTCATTAGCCGTCCCCAAGTCCGCATAACACGACATATCCACGAGATACTCCGTAGTCGTTTGCGGCACGCCGTTACGGTTGTCGGCGATGACCAGCGGCGGCTGCGAATGTCGCTGGCCGGAGACTCGAATGGTCGCGCCGGGTATCTTTGCGACATCGGCGAGCACCTGCTTCAATTCGTTCAGGTTGGTCGGCATGAAGTAGTAGTTCGTGCCATCGGATGCGGGGTTATGGACTAAGTTTCCACTCCAGTTCTGCCAGATTGGCGCGGAAGGGGAATGGATGCTTGCTTTTGAATTGTTCGCCATGTAGTGAGTCTCCATAGTTGGGGTTGAGTAAATGCGAGGTAATGAGCGGGAGGGTTATATCACCGTTCAGGACACGAGACAATATCCGGCGGGACAGCAACATTACTACGGAAACAGCGACAGGCTTTCAACTTAGGACACTGCCCAAATATGCCCCAAAACGAAAACGGCCACCGAGGCTGGTGGCCGTAAACCGTCGAAAATTATTGGTGGAGCAGAGGAGGGTCGAACTCCTGACCTCCGCATTGCGAAAGCATCCAAGGTCAGCTTTTACATTTGGATGCGTTTGCACACATTTGCATATATTCTACGTTGCTAGCCGTCCAAAGAGCCTGCCCCGTTCCGAACGGGGCTTTTCTTTTGCATGCGTTTGTATGCGTTTGCATAGGTTCAAGTCAAAAGCCGGTCAATCAAAAGTGTAAGATATATTATTACCACTTACTACATATTCTGTGATGCGTGGCGTGGTGGTCTAGTGACGGTTTATGACATTAATAGCTGCATACAAAATAAGAAACTCAAATCCGTTGGTGGATGCGCTTTTTGATCTGAAGGAAGGGTCGCTCGACCAAATAGTAAGAAATTGATGCGAACGCGAAGGGCAGCAGCACCATGGACAGAAGTTTTATCGGAAAAGGGCTGCGCCATAACATAAACTTAACGAAGAAAATTAGTGGGTAGTGCCAGAGGTAAAGCCCGTAAGATATTTTTCCAATCCAGACCAAGGGCGGGAAACGCAAAATGTGTAGGGCCAACCTTGGGGGCCACAACAACAGAACCATTAGGATCGCGGCAATGCCCAGCGCGAACAGTGTGAAACCGCCGTATAAGAGGAACCGGTCGTCGGCGTTCGCCGTTAATATCTGCCAGATTGAGAAAGGCGTTGCGATGAGCGCCAGCCCTTTCATCCACGTCCCGAGTTTAGCGCCACGCGAAACCAAGTTGGGTGACAATAGGATGCCGAGCAAGCATCCGACAAGCAGTCCATCACAGTGCGTGTCTGTGGCATAGTAAAGGCGCTGTATTGATGCGTCCCAATATAAGAGGAGGGAACGGTAGAGCATGACCAAGAGTATTCCCGACGCGAGCAGGGAAACTAAGAGTTCCTTCCGAACACGGCAGATGAGAGCGGACAAAACAGGCGGCCAGAGCAGGTAAAACTGTTCCTCAACGGCGAGTGACCAGGTGATCCCCAGCAGCCCGGTCTGATAGTAGCCAAAGGCGAACAGCCAATTCGATACATAACTCAGGGAGAGCCAAATGCCGGAGCGGATATTCTGCGCAATCGCGTCGGCCATGCTTACTGATAATAGTGCGAAAAATGCCAGGTAGAGAAATAATGCGGGCAGCAGACGCAACGCGCGGCGGGCGAAGAATTGTTTAAGGCTGATGGAGGCCTTTCTCCGCCATTCCTCCATTAACAGGTTGGTGATGAGAAAGCCACTCAGGACGAAAAATATATCAACACCGAGAAAACCACCCGGCATTAATTTCGGTTTAATGTGATGTGCGAAGACGAGCAAAATCGCGATAGCTCGGATACCATCAAGTTCAGGACGATAGCCGAGTTTGAAGTCCGGCTGCACATGATACGTGAGGGTCTTCGTCATCGTAAACAACCCGCAGAATTCAATATCCGATATGCACAGTTATAAAGAGCCGTGTTGATAAAGCTTCCCTAGCCCGAGCGGGGCTTTTCTTTTGCATGCGTTTGTATGCGTTTGCATAGGTTCAAGTCAAAATTCGGTCAAGCGCAAAAGTGTAAGATATATTATTACCATTACTATATATATTCGATGAGCATATTAGTGGTTAAAGCCGTCGCTATTCTATTCCTTAAAGCTTTGCGATTAAGTAGTGGCTCGTCTGAAAAAGTTTACTGGGAAACTAATCCTTATCAGCTAAGTCAGCAGCAGCATTTTCATTTTTCTTCAAAATCTCTTTTGAATGCGTTGGCAGAGCGCCTACTATTTCGCCCATTTTTAAAAAATATGTAATTCTTTCCCCTCAGGTGATAGATAGGCATAGCCAAACTGCTTAACCTCGACGGCGGGGATTACCGGCCTTCGTTTTCACGACTTGCGCCACACGGCGGCGACGCGGCTCGCCGACGCCGGGATCAACGTCATTGTGATCGCCGAGATTTTAGGCCACAGCGACATCAGGACGACGAAACGCTACTCGCACGCGATGGACGAGGCGATGCGCGCGGCGGTCGAAAAACTGGCCGAAACGGGCGCGGCGCGTCAAACGACGGTCAAAAGTCTGTAAAAAGAAAAACGGCAAGCTGGCGGGCTTGCCGTAAGTGCTTGATTTCTTTGGTGGAGCAGAGGAGGGTCGAACTCCTGACCTCCGCATTGCGAACGCGGCGCTCTGCCAAACTGAGCTACTGCCCCACGAGTCGAGGGAAATATTAGAGAGCGGGGCGGGTGGTGTCAAGCGTTGATGGCCGGGGTTGACGGGGCGAATGCGCCTCGCGAGGGCGAGGCCGGCTATTCCGTCGCGGCGAGGCGGTTGGCGGCGGTGCGGAGCGCGTCGGGTAGTTTTTCGACGTTAGTGCCGCCGCCCTGTGCGAGGTCGGGGCGACCGCCGCCGCGCCCTCCGAGCGTGGCGCAGGCTTCGCGCATGAGCGCGTTCATGTCGCCGCGCGTTTCCGGCGCGCGGGCGAAGACGAGGCGTGCGGTGTGCCCGTCGGCATCGCTTGAGCCGAGCAGGGCGATGTGGCCGGGGCGTGAGATGATTGAGAGGGCGAGCCGTTTAAGGGATTCCGCGTCGCGCTCGGCGAAGGCGTGCGTGACGATGCGCGTGTGCGGGTCGGCTGCGAGAGCGGTCGCGGCGGTTTGAATCAGTTCCCCGGCTTCGACGCGGGCGGCGATCTCTTCGAGGGCGCGGAGGCGGCGCAGCAAGCTCTTGTTTTCTTCGACGAGGCGCGCGGCGAGTTCGGGCACGTCGTCGCGCCCCGCGCTGAACAGTGAGGCGACGGCACGCGCCGTGTGATTCGCGCGGCGGTAGTCGGCGTGAACGCGGCCTCCGGCGAGGAATTCGACGCGCGTTAAGCCTTTGGCGCGCTCCCAGGTGCGCACGGCGATGATGCCGACTTCGCCCGTGCGCGCGGCGTGCGTGCCGCCGCAGGGACTCAAATCAAAGTCTTCGATCTCGATGATGCGCAGGTCGCCTTCGCGCGCGGAATCTTTGCGCAGCGGGAGCGCGGCGGCCTCTTGCGGCGAGACCTGCCGCACGCGCACGGGGCGATCTTCCCAGATGATTTTGTTGGCGAGCGCGACGGCCTGTTCGATGCGCTCGTCGGATGGTTCGCGTAGATCAACGTCAATCTCGCAGGCGCGTTCGAGCATGCGGAAGGCGCGCGTCGGCGCGTCGAGGAGGCGGACGAAGGCTTGCGAGAGGATGTGCTGCCCGGTGTGCTGCTGCAAGTGGTCGAGGCGACGCGGCCAGTCAACGCGCCCCGCGACCCGCGCGCCCACGATGGGCGGCGCGCCTTCGATGATGTGCAGCACGCCGGCCTCCGCGCCGTCGAGACATTCTATGACGCGCGCGCCGCCGAGCGTGCCGGTGTCGCTCGGTTGGCCGCCGCCCGTCGGGTAGAACGCGGTGCGGTCGAGCGTAACGGCGACGCGCCCCGCCTCGTCGTCGGCCACGTCGAGAACGCGCGCGTCAAACTTGGTGAGGTGCGAATCCTGATAGTAGAGTCGTTCGGTCATCGTCATGACGGAAGCAATAAGAGCTGCCGGATAGAATCCAAACTCGTGTGGCTGAAACTAGCCGAGCCTCGCGCCGTGCGTCAAGCGCGGCGTCCGGCATGGGGGCTTTTGACACGGGTTCGCCTGAGCGCGGATAATTGCCCGTCACCCACTACGCCCTTCGAGTTCGGACACATACTTTCCGGGAGCACATCATGATCGCTTGCTTGAAACTTCGCGCGCGGCGGCGCGCCCCCTTCGTCTTCTCCCTGCTCATCCTGCTGTGTACCACGACGGCCGCGCAGGAAGACGACCGATACAACATCAGTTATGAACTCTCGATGTCGAACCCGGCCTCGCACCTGTTCGAGGTGACGTTGACGGTCGAGCCGCCGAAGGGCGCGGAGGCCATTGATTTTCAGATGCCGCGCTGGTCGCCGGGTCGCTACGCCGTCTTCGATTTCGCGAAGAACGTGCAGGAGGTGCGCGCCGAAACGTCGTGCCCGCCGGCGGGCACGTGCCCGCAAGGCTCCGTGCTCCCCGTCACGAGGCTGGACACGCAGACGTGGCGCGTCTTCCCGCAGAGCGCGATCTCGCGCGGCGTGACCCTCACTTATAAAGTCTTCGCCAACGATCTGTCGGGCACGTTCTCGCAACTCGACGCGCGGCACGCGAACTTCAACGGCGGCTCGATCTTCATGTACGTCGTCGGGCACAAACAAGACCCCGTGCGGTTCGTCGTCAACGCGCCCGCGAACTGGCGCATCATCAACGCCGCGTCCGAGCGCGCCGACCAGCGCGAGTGGCAGTTCCCGAACTACGACATCCTGATTGACACGCCGACCGAGATCGCGCCCAACTTCACCGTCGAAGAGTTTAAAGTCGAGGGCAAGACCCATCGCGTGATGGTGCATTCGTTCGGCGAAGAAAAGGGAGAGCGCGCCCGGCTCGTCGGCGACATCGAGCGGGTCGTGCGCGCTCAAATCGCGCTGATGGGCACGCCCGATTACGACTCCTACCTCTTCATGATGCACTTCGACCCGACCGCGCCGCGCGGCGACGGCATGGAGCACCTCGCCTCCACGCAGATCATCTCGACGCGCTCGCTCGGCGACAAGGGCGTCGCCGAAGACGCGCTCGACACGGCGGCGCACGAGTTCTTCCACGTCTGGAACGTCAAACGCCTGCGCCCCGTCGAACTCGGCCCCTGGGATTTCACGCGCCCCGTCAGCACGCGCAGCCTGTGGATCGCCGAAGGACTGACGAACTACTACGGCGGGTTGTTGCAGCGACGCGCCGGTGTGCTGAACGACGAGCGATACTTTCGGTTTCTCGCGGGGGCTATCGGCTCGGTCGAGAACGCGCCCGGCAATCGCCTGATCAGCGCTGAGGAAGCGTCGCTCATCGCCTCGTTCATAGACCGCACGCCGCACTATCAACGCACGAACCTCGCCGAGACGACCGTCAGCTACTACAGCAAGGGCGAAGTGATCGGCATCACGCTCGACCTGTTGATTCGCGGCAAGACACAGGGGCGCGCCTCGCTCGACGACGTGATGCGACGCATGTATGAAGAGTTTTACGTGAAGAGTCCGGCGGCGACTTACTATTCGCGCGGGCGCGGCTACACGGGCGCGGATTTCGAGCGCACGGTGGCGCAGGTGACGGGCGCGGACGTGTCCAACTTTTTCGCGCGCCACGTGCGCGGCACGGAACCGCTGCCTTACGAAGAAGCCTTCGCCCACGTCGGTCTCAGGCTCGTCAAGACTCCCGCCGCCGCGCCGCAGCAGACGCCCGGCGCGGCGCAAACGCCGCCGCGTCAAAACTACCGCCTCGAAGAGATCAGAGACGCCCCGGCCGAAGCGCGCGCCCTGCGCGCCGCATGGCTTTCGGGGATGAAGAGGTGAAGGGATGAAACTTTATCCGGGACGTTGATGGCCGCGCCGCGCATCGCCCGCCGCCCCGCCCGCGCCCGCTGACAGGCGTGGCGCGATAACTTCGACGGGTTCGGGCACGATCTCGAAAGTCACCGGCAGTCGCCCCGTCAACTCGCCGTCAATCTGCATGAGCGCCTCGCCCGTCGCGCGCGCACGCGTCGCACGCAGGTAGGTGATGCACGGCATCCGGCTGCGGTCGCCTCTCAGCCGCGCGTGCGAGAGCAATCGAAGGAAGCGCAGGCGGCTGTGCGAGTTGACGATGCAGATTTCAAACTCCGGTTCGTCGAGCCGCGCGCCGGGCGTGACGCTGATGTCGCCGCCGTAGTGCGCGGCGCGGCCGAAGGCGGCGAAGGTGGCCGGATAGGTCTGCCCCTTGACCTCCACGCTGAAGGCGACAGGTCGCCAGCGCGCCAGGTGGCCGAGTCCCGACACCCAGAACGCGCCCTCGCCCACGCGCCGCTTGAGACGCGGGCGCACGCGCTCCACGACCGAGGCGTCCAGCCCGATGCCCGCCATCAGAAAAAAATAACGACGCTCGCCGCTCACGTCTTCCGTCGCGCAGCCCGCGTAAATGCGGCGCGTCTCGCCGCGCGCGATCACGTCGGCCGCACCCGTGGCATCAAACGGCAATTGGAGTTCTCGCGCCAGCACGTTCGCAGTGCCCGCAGGCCAGATGCCGAGCCGCACGCCGGTTCCCACCAAACCCTGCAACGCCTCGTTAATCGTGCCGTCGCCGCCCGAGACGATGACCTCGCGCATGCCGCCCCCGGCCGCCTCGGCCGCGAGCCGCGTCGCGTCGCCCGGCGCGGTCGTGCTCACCATTTCAACTTCGATGCCGCGCGCTCCGAGCAACTCGCAAAAACGCGCGATCTCGGCCGCGCGCCTGTGCCCGCCGCGCCCCGCGTTCGGATTAGAGATCAACCTGATCATTCGTTTCTTCCCGGTCATCGAGTATCAGCCGTTGCAAACAGAGTGCCGTCCGGCGTTTATGTCAAACTCATGAGCGCACCTGCCGAAAGCGGCCTCATCCGCGAGAGCCGCGCTGCCCAAACGCCGCGCGCCGCGCATGCCGGTGCGGACATGTGTCCGGCAATTCAGGCACGAAAAACAGGCCGCGTTGCCCGGTTGACGCTCCACGGTCGAAAAGGTTACTGTGCGGCTTCGCCGTCTGACAAATGCTCCGGTCGCCCGAATAGCGGGGCGTGAATTTGTCCGGCGTCCTTACTTAATCATCCGGTGGAAAATTCGCGGAGGGAAATCTCATGCATCGTCGCCTGTACGTCTACGCTCTGCTCGTCGTTTGCTTCACGGCCGCCCACGCGCGCGCGCAACAGGACTTTTCCAAAGTGCAGATGAAGGCGACGAAAGTCGGGGGCAACATCTACATGCTTGAGGGCGCGGGCGGGAACATCGGCGTCTCGGCGGGCGCGGACGGACTCCTCATCGTTGACGATCAATTCGCGCCGCTCGCGGACAAGATTCGCGCCGCGCTCAAGGAGATCAACCCCGGCCAGTTGCGCTTCGTCCTGAACACGCATTACCACGGCGACCACACGGGCGGCAACCCGGTGTTCGGCAAGGAGGGAACTATCATCGCGCACGACAACGTGCGCGGGCGGCTCGCCACGGAGCAGACGGTGCGCGGCCAGAAAATCCCGGCCTCGCCCAAAGAGGGTCTGCCCGTCATCACGTTCAATCAGTCCGTCTCGATCCACTTCAACGGCGAGGAGATTCGCGCCATACACTTCCCGGCAGGCCACACTGACGGCGACAGCATCATCTTCTTCACCGCGTCGAACGTCGTCCACATGGGCGATCATTTCTTCGCCGGTCGCTTCCCGTTCATTGACCTCGAACACGGCGGCAGCGTCGAAGGCCTGACGCGAAACGTCGAGGCCGTCATCGCGCGCGTCCCGGCGGACGTGAAGATCATCCCCGGCCACGGCCCTCTCTCCACGCTCGACGATCTCAAACTCTACCGCCGCATGCTGATCGAGACGACCGCCCACGTCCGCAAAGGCATGGCGGAGGGAAAAACGCTCGCCCAACTCAAGACGGCCGGACTCCCAGACGAGTGGAAACAGTGGGGCACGGGCTTCATCAACACCGGCGTCTGGATCGAGACGATCTTCAACAGCCCGTCGGCCAACGCGAATAAGAAATAACTTGTCGGACGAGTGGTGGTAGGATACTCGCCAGTAAGGAAGCGGTGAGCATGATGACTGATGAAGAACGACAACGGCAGATGGAGTTCATCCTCGATACGCTGGCACGGCTGACCGCCAAGACTGACCAATTAACCGATTCGCAAGCCGCCGAACGGGAAGGAAGTGTGCGTGACCGCGCCCGTCTCGTGCGTCTGGAAGAGTCGTTCGTGGTGCTGACGGAACTGGCAAGCAGGCATGAGGAGCGGCTTGACCAGAACGACAGGAGGTCGGTGCGGCTCGAAGAATCAATAGCCGAACTTCGCCGACTCACGGAGCGAAACGGCGGAAACGGCTGAGTCGCTAAATTGCACGCCAGTCGCCTGTCGAAAGACGGCAATGAGTAAGAGGCTGCGATAAACGAATAACGGGCGGCGTGTTGTTGAGCACGCCGCCCGTTATTCGT
>DATHAZ010000109.1:0-32409 GCA_035296445.1 Pyrinomonadaceae bacterium
TGGCAAACATTAAAATGTACACGACCACGTGGTGTTCCGACTGTCGCCGCGCCAAACATTTCCTGAAAGAGAATGGCATCGCCTACGAGGAGATCAACATCGAAGAGCAGGACGGCGCGGCCGAACTCGTGATGCGGCTCAACGAGGGCAAGCGCAAAGTCCCGACCTTCGAGATTGACGGGCGCGCCTTCAACCTCTCGCCCTACGACGAGCGCAAACTGCGCGCGGAACTCGGTCTGGAGCCGGCAAGGTAAAAGCGATGGCGATGAATACGAAACGGACGGGAATGGCGAGGGACATGACGCGCCGGGCGGTGCGCGCCGGAGGCTGGCGGCTGGCGCGGCGGCTCATCAAGCCGATCCCCATCGTCGGCACGGCCGTCGCCCTCGGCTTCGCGGGTCACGAGATCAGGAAGAAGGGCTGGCGCAACGGCATCATCCACGTCGGCCTCGACGTGACGCCTTTCGTCGGCACGGTCAAAGACGTGATCGAACTCTTCACGGGCGACCTCATCCCCGATAAGGATTCTCGGAAGCGTTGATTCTTTCCACGCTCCGGCAGGGCAGCCGGGGCGCGGTCAACGAGGCTGTCAAAACGCATAGGGTCTGCTTCGATACGGAAGCAGACCCTACGCGTTTTGAGAGTGTGCCTCGGCCGCCCGTCGAGCGCTCACCCTTCGCCGCCGGCTATCACGCCGGGGCGCGCGTCGAAGGGTTGCGCCTGCTCGTAGGCGTGCGCGAAGCGCAGGAGCGTGGATTCGCTCCAGTGCGGGCCGAGCAGTTGCATGCCGATGGGCAGGTTCGTTTCGGAGAGGCCGCAGGGGACGGAGAGGCCGGGGATGCCCGCGAGGTTTGCCGTCACGGTGTAGATGTCGTTGAGATACATGGCGAGCGGGTCGTCCGTCTTTTCGCCGAGCAGGAAGGCGGTGGTCGGCGAGGTCGGCGTGATGATCGCGTCGCAACGCTCGAAGGCGCGCGTGAAGTCTTGTTTGAGCAGCGCGCGCACCTTTTGCGCTTTGAGATAGTAGGCGTCGTAATAGCCGGAGGAGAGAACATACGTGCCGAGCATGATGCGCCGCTTGACCTCCGTGCCGAAACCTTCCTCGCGCGTGCGCCGGTACATCTCGCGCAGCGTCGGCGACTCTTCGGCGCGGAAGCCGTAGCGCACGCCGTCGAAGCGCGCGAGGTTGGAAGAGGCCTCGGCGGTGGCGATGATGTAGTAAACCGCGATGGCGTATTTCGCGTGCGGCAGTTCCACGTCAACCACCTCCGCGCCGAGCGTGCGATAAGTTTCAATCGCCGCCTCGACGCTTGCGCGCACTTCCGCGTCCAGTCCTTCGCCGAACAACTCGCGCGGCACGCCGAGGCGCGCGCCGCGCATGTCGCCCGTCAACCCCGAGACGTAATCGGGCACCGGAACGTCTGCGGTCGTCGCGTCGCGCGGGTCGCGCCCAGCGATGACGGAGAGAGTCTGTGCGGCGTCCGTGGTGTTGGTGGCGAAGATGCCGATTTGATCGAGCGACGAGCCGAAGGCGACGAGGCCGTAGCGCGAGACGCGCCCGTAGGTCGGTTTAACGCCGACGATGCCGCAGAGCGACGCCGGTTGACGCACCGAGCCGCCCGTGTCCGACCCGAAAGCGACGGGCACGATGCGCGCCGCGACCGCCGCCGCCGAACCGCCGGACGAACCGCCAGGCACGCGCGCCGTGTCCCAGGGGTTACGCACCGTCCCGTAGGCCGAATTCTCGTTCGACGAACCCATCGCGAACTCGTCGCAGTTGGTCTTGCCGATGATGATCGCGCCCGCGTCTTGCAGGCGTTCGACGACCGTGGCGTCGTAGGGCGGATGATACCCGCCGAGGATCGCCGAGCCGCACGAGGCTTGCAGCCCGCGCACGCAGATGTTGTCCTTAACGGCGACGGGCACACAGCCGAGTGAGCGCGTCAGAGACTCGTCGCGCCGCGCATCCAACTCGGCCACGCGCGCGAGCGCGCCCGCACGGTCAATTTGCAGAAACGCGCCGAGCGTCTCGTTCAACTCTTCCGCCGCCGAGAGCGCGCTCTCCACCACGGCGCGCGCATCCAGTTCGCCTCCCGCGAGGCGTGTTTTGATCGTTTCGATGTTCATAAAATAGCTGTTAGCTATTAGCTATTAGCCGTTAGCAAAAGCATTAAAGCTAATCGCTAATAGCTAACAGCTAACAGCTCTTATAAAACTTTAGGCACGCGGAAGTGTCCGGCGGCCGGGTCGGGCGCTTGATCGAGCGCGAGCTTCTGGCCGAGCGAGGGCAGGGGCGCGTCTTCGCGCGCGGCGTCGGTGCGCGCGCCTTCGCCGGTGAGTCCGCCGAGGGCGGGTTCGGCCGCGCTCGTGTCCAACTCGTTCAACTGCTCGACGTAACTGACGATGGAAGCGATCTGCGGCGTCAACGCCCTGCGCTCCTCGTCGGTCAACTCAAGCTGCGCCAGCGCGGCGATCTTTTCGATGTCTGATTCGGTGATGGGCATAAAAGCTGTTCGTTGTCAGTAGTCAACAGCCAGTTGTCATTATTTCTAAGTTGCGCCGAAGGTGTTTGACCAAATTGCTATTCAACAGCATCACCGACAAACAACTGACAACTGATCACGGACGACTGACGATTTTTCATTTCCTCTGTTGCGCGTCAATATAACTTCCGGCGGCGAGCAGGAAGCGGCGGCGCAAATCTTCGTCTTGAATCGCGTCGGCGGCATCCGTGAGTTGGTGCGAGTTGCGGAGCGCGCGACGTTCGTGGGCGGCGCGGTCAAAGTCGGTCTGGCCGATGCGCGCGCGCTCGGCGCGGACGGTGGCCGCGTCCACGCGAAACTCGATGTAGGTGACGACGGCCTGACCGAGCAGCGAGTTGAGGCGAAAGATCAGTTGACCGCTGATCTGTTCGAGCTGTTTCTGCCACGTCGTATCGGGGACGGCGACGACGAGCAGTTTGCGATGCAGCCGAAACGGCACGGCCTGGCCGCGCAGGGCTTCGCCCGCCACGCGACGCCATGCCACCATCGCCGCCGCCTCGGCCACCTCTTCCGCGTCGCCCGCCGCGCGCAGCAGGCCGGGTAGTGCTCGGATTAAGTCGTCCATCTGTTCAATTGCGGATTTCGGATTGCGGATTGCGGATTACTCAAGGGCGGATTGCGGGTTGTTAATCTTGGCTTGATGTCTCTACAATCCGCATTCCGCAATCCGCATTCGTGAGGGGAGTGTAATGGAAGAACGGGGAGAGCCACAAGTAGGAGTTCCGCCGCATCGCCCGGCGGAGTTTGAGTTGGAACATCTGGTGCTGGCTTCGAGCAGCCCGCGCCGGGCGGAGATTTTGAGCGCGGTCGGCTGGCCGTTCGAGACGGTGGCGGCGAACGTGGACGAGACGGCGCGTGCGGGCGAGGAAGTGAGCGAGTACGTGGAGCGTCTGGCGTGCGAGAAGGCGGAGGCGGTGGCGGAAGGGCGCGCGTCCGGCCTCGTGCTCGGCGCGGACACGGTCGTCGCGGTCGGCGGCCAGGTGCTCGGCAAGCCCGCCGACGCGGAAGATGCGCGGCGGATGCTCAAGCTCCTCGGCGGCAGGTGGCACGATGTGCTGACCGGGGTCGCGCTCGTGCGTGCCGAGACGCGCGACGTGCTCGTGGCGCACGAACTGACGCGCGTGCGTTTCGCTCCCGTGACGGATGAAGAGATCAATTGGTACGTGGCGACGGGTGAACCGTCGGACAAGGCGGGCGCATACGGCGTGCAGGGGCGCGCCGCGCTCTTCATCGAAGAGATCGAGGGCGATTACTGGAACGTGGTCGGGCTGCCCGTGCGTCTGGTTTACAAGTTGGCGGAGGAGAGCCGCCGCTCTTAACGTCGGGGCGTCTGCCGCCTTTTCTTCTTCTGGAAAACTATTAAAAAGACAGCGGGGGCGGCTTCAAATAAGAAGCCGCCCCCGCCGTTTGCAGAGGATGCCGTTGGCCGGAATGCGTCGGGCGGCCGGCCTTAAAGCAATTTGTTGATGCGCGCGGAGAGGCGTTGCACGAGATTGCCTTCGGGGTCGAGGCCGCCGATGGGCGCGCCGGAAATCTGGCCGTCCTTGTCGAAGATGACGAGCGCGGGCAGTTGGTTGCGATCAACGCCCATGCGCTTGAAGAGCGCGCCGTCCGGGTCGCGCAAGACGCCTATCTTGAGGCCGTTCTTGCGCGCGAACGAGCGCAGTTGGTCGTCGGTCGCGAAATTCTTCGACTTCTGCGATTCCGAATCCGTGCTCACCCAGTAGACTCTCAGATCGCGGTCGCGGTATTCGTCGGCGAGCCTTTGGACGCCTTCGACCTGCGTGCGCGAGAGCGGCAGCCAGGATGCGCCGAAGGCGAGGACGACGACATCGCCGCGCAACTGCTCGGCGGTGATGTTGCCGCCGTCAACCGAGCGCAGCGAAAAGTCCAGCAAGCCCTCTTGCGTATTCGCGGGCGTGAATGCGAACGCCTGCGCGAAGATGAGCATTGAGGAGAGCAACAATCCGGCGATGAAGCGGGGGGATTTGGTAAACATTCTTTTCTCCTTCTACACGGCGTCTCACGATTTCGGGCGACCGTTTAACGGGCCGAATTATCGTCGCCCGTCATGCGCCCTGTCTGTACGCGAAACGCTCCCGTACCGAAATAGTTAGATGTACGGTCAGAAAGAACCGTTGGATTGAAGGCGAACAACCAGCCCGTCCATGTTTATCTTCAAGTCTGTGTGACAGGCGGCGGGACCCCGAAAACCTCTTCGTGCAGTGCGCGGTAATCTTCCCACGTATCCATGTCGCGCGCAACGAACGGGGACGCGACCGGCAGCCGTAAAACCTCGCCCGCGTGCCGGTCGAAGAGGGCGCGCAAACCGCCCGCCTCGTCTAAATTCAGGAGCGACGCGCGAAGGCTGAGATCAACCAGCACGGGATGCCCGCCGTGCCCGCGCCACTGCGGGACGACGAGCCGCGCGCCCGTCCGCCTGTGCGCCGCGATGACCTCGCCGATCTCCGCGGCCGTCACGGCCGGGTGATCCGCGAGCGCGACGAGCAACGCGCCCGCAGCCGTCTCGTCCGCCGTGTCGCCCGGCGACAATGCTTCCACGCCACGCGCAATCGAGACGCCCATCTCGCTCCCGATTGCTGCGTTCAGCGCGAAGCGGACGGGCAGGTGCGACAGACGCGCACGCACCTCTTCCGCACGATGGCCGACGACGACGACGGCCTCGCCGACGCCCGCCGCGAGCAGACTGTTGACGCATGTTTCGATCACGGTCTGCGCGCCGAAAGGCAGCAGAGGCTTGAACGCGCCCATGCGCCGCGAACGTCCGGCGGCAAGCAGGACAGCGGCGACGGGCGAGGGATGAACAGGAGCTTGATCCATCGGTTCATTGATTCAATGAAGAAGGAAACATTGAAACATTGAATCAATGAACCGATGGATCAATGAATCAAATATTCCTTACTTTACAGTCTTAGGCGGGGTTTGCCAGAGCACGTTGACGAACTTCCACCTCCCGTCGTACTTGGCGAGGTGTATGTAGTCTATTCCCCAGACGGCGGTGAGTTTCGCGCTGGCCGTCTGGTCGGACACGTCGAAGACGACCACTTCCTTCGGCGCATCTTTCGGCACGCGCCCGTTCTTGTTGTAAGTTTTGGCGAGTTCGACCAGTTGCTGGAAGGTCATCGCGTCGGAGCTATAGGCCGTCTCGCCCCGCTTGACGAAGAAGCCGCGCTTCACCAGTTCCGGGTGGACGCTGCGTTCGATCCGCGTGTGGTTCACTTCATAGATGCCCTCGACGTAATCCAGCACGGCCTGCCTGACGGCCTCGCGCTCAGCGTCAGCGCCTTGCGCCGCGACCGACGCGGGCAGCAACACGAGCGCGGCGATAACCAAAATTAACTTTTTCATTGATGTCTCCGGAAATTCGAGATTGCGAACTGTTGCAACCTTGAACGCATACGGCGAGGCGTGGGTTTCCGAAAACTGCCGGGCTAGTCGTTTTGCAGCGCTTCGAGCGCACGCATGACGTAGGTGCGCGTCATCTGCTTGCGCCAGTTCATGATGAAATCCGTGTTGTCGAGCGGGCGCGCCTTGACGTAGCACGCTTCGGCCGCCGCGCGCATCCGCTCGGGGTCGAGGCGCGCGCCGACGAGGGCGGCTTCCGCTTCGCGCACCTCCACGGGCGCGGGCGCGATGCCGCCCAGAATCAACTTCGCCTCGCGCACCGTCCCGTCTTCCTCCATGTCGAGGCGCACGGCCACGCCGAGGACGGGAAAGTCGAACGCGCCGCGCCGCCTGAGTTTCTTATAGACCGCGCGCCAGCCGTTCAGAGGCGGCAAACTGATGTCGGCCAGCAACTCGTCCGGCCGCTTGTGCAGATAGGCGATGCCGTCGTCGTTGTACAACCCTTCGGCCGTCACCTCGCGCTCGCCGAGCGTCGAGACGAGCCGCACGCGCGCCCCGACGGCGACCATCAGAGGCACGAGATCGGCCGACTGCACCGCCCAGCACTTCGACGACCCCGGCGCGACCCAGCACACCTCGCCGTCCTTCTTCATGCAGAAGTTGACGCCCTTGCGCCACTCGTAATTCTGGTTGTAATAATTGCAGCGCGTGTCGAGCAACAAATTTCCGCCAACCGTCCCCATGTTGCGCAAAACGGGGGTCGAGATAGTCCGCGCCGCCGCCGCCACCGACGGGTAATCGCGATTGATCACGGGATGCTCGCACAAATCCGTCAGCGACACGCCCGCGCCGATCCGCACGCCGCTCTTGCCGTCGCCCTCGATGCGGTTCAACTCCGCGACGCGTCCCACCGAGATGACGGTCTTCGGCGTCTGCTGCCGCCGCTTCATATTCGGGTACAAGTCCGTGCCGCCCGCCACGAACTGCCCCTGCGGCCCCGCGTCCGCCATCATCCGCACCGCCTCGCCCGCCTCGCGCGCGACGCGATACTCAAACTTCGGAAGTCTCATCATAACGGTATAAATTTCCCTTGTTCTTAAAAATGAATCGCCACGCGCGGCATCTCTCGCCCGTCGCCGCCCTCGACGCGCGGGTTAACTTCTACGCGTCAGAGTTCATGCCGCATCACGTTTGCGGTGGTAGAGCGGCATCATTTGATCCGGGCGCAAGGCGACAAACGCATAAGCCTCACCGGTGTCGTCGCTGAATTCGACTTCGTAGGCTCCATCTTTCCAGCGTTCAACGACCGTCCCAACCTCGCCACGGCGCAACCCGTGCTCGGGGATGTCTCCTGTTACAGCCACCATATCAAGGATTTTAATCGTGTCCATCGAACATCAATTATCTCAAGAGTGAATCGCCACGCGCGGCATCTCTCGCCCGTCGCCGCCTTCGGCGGGCGTGGCGACCTTGAGCGGCTCAGGCCATTCGACCGAGGGCACGCCTTTGGGGCCGAAGCGCGCCGGCTTGCCCTGCGCCTTCAAACGGAGCGCAGCGAGTATTTTCTCCGGTGTGATGGGTACCTCGTCCACGCGCACGCCGACGGCGTCGTAGACGGCGTTCGCCACTGCGGGCATCACGGGGAGGAGCGGCCCCTGCCCGACCTCTTTCGCGCCGAAGGGGCCGTTCGGGTCGGCGTCTTCGATGAGGTAGGTTTTCACATCGCACATCTCGTGCGTGGTCGGACTCTTGTAGTCGAGCAGCGAAGGGGCTTTGTGGACGACGTTGCGGTTGGCGCGATAGACCATCTCTTCCATGAGCGCCTCGCCGAGTCCCATGTAGACGCCGCCCTCGACCTGCCCCATGACGAGCATCGGGTTGATTGACTGGCCGATGTCGTGGCCGATCCAGATGCGCTCGACGCGCACGAAGCCCGTCTCCGCGTCAACGTCAACTTCGGCGATGGCCGCCGAATAACTGTACGCGGGCGAGGGGCCGACGCCCGCGCCCTTGAACTTGCCGGGCGAGCGCGGCGGCGTGTACGAGCCGACCGTCCCGATTGTGCCGAACTTCGACTCGGCCAGAACGACCGCCTCGGCGAACGTGACGCCCACCTCCGGGTTCTCCACGTCGAACACACGGTGGTCTGCGAACGAGAGATTCTCTACGGGCAGCGAAAGTTTTTCGGCGACGGCCATGCTTAAAAGTTCGCGCGCGCGTTCGGCTGCTTGCAGCGCGGCGTTGCCGGTCATCAGCGTGACACGGCTGGAATAGCTGCCGAGGTCTACGGGCGTGAGGTCTGTGTCGGCGGTCAGGACGCGAATGTCGAAGGGGTCAATTCCGAGCACTTCGGCGACGATGTAGGCGAGGATGGAATCCGAGCCTTGCCCGATGTCGGTCGAGCCGCACTGCACGCGCACGCCGCCCTGCCGGTCGAGTCCGAGTTGGACGCCCGAGTGCGGCATGTTGTTCCAGTAGATCGGCAGACCCGCGCCGCAGATGTAGCTGCTGCACGCGATCCCGACGCCCTTGCCGTAGGGAAGTTGGCGAAACTTGTTCTTCCAGTCCGAGCCTTCGACGATCTTTTCGATGCACTTACCGAGTCCCATGCTGCCGATGCGCAGGTAGTTGGCCGTCAGCGAGTAGGGTTTGACGAGGTGCTTCAAGCGCATCTCGGCCGGGTCGAGCTTGAGATCGTCCGCAATCTTGTCGAGTTGGACTTCGAGGCCGAAGCGCGGTTGCGGCGTGCCGTGGCCGCGCTTCGGGCCGCAGGGCGGCTTGTTGGTGAAGGCGCGAAGTCCCCGGAAGCGATAGCGCGGCACTTCATAGGTGACGGTTTGCAGCGCGCCCGTGTAGAACGTGGACGCGACGCCGTAAGAGCCGTAAGCGCCGCCGTCGAGAAAGGTCTGAAAATCCATCGCCGTGATCGAGCCGTCGCGCTTGACACCCGTCTTGACGTGCATGAGGACGGGATGACGACCGCGATGACAGTAGAAAACTTCCTCGCGTGTGAGCGTGACCTTTACCGGCCGTCCCGTGATCTGCGAAAGCTTGCAGACGGCGACCTCGTGGTTGAACGGGTCGCTCTTGCCGCCGAAGCCGCCGCCGTTCGGCGTCGCGATGACGCGGATGTGCGCGGCGGGCAAGCCCAGGACTTTGGTGAGCGCGCGGTGGACGTAGTGCGGCGTCTGCGTGCTGCTCCAGAGCGTCAGCTTGTTGTCGGGGTCGAAATGCGCGACCGCCGCGTGCTGCTCCATCGGGAGGTGCGTGTTGCCTTCGTAGAAGAAGGTGTCCTCGCGTATGTGGTCGGCCGCGGCGAAGCCTTCATCCATGTCGCCGAATTCGAGATGCACTTTCTTGTGGACGTTGCCGCTCTCGCCGTAGTCCTGCACGCGCGGCTCGTCAATCATCACGGCCTCTTCGATGCTCGTGATCGTCTGGAGTTTTTCATACTCGACTTTGATCAGGTTGATCGCCTCGAACGCCGTGTCCTCGTCAACGGCGGCGACGGCGGCGACCGGATCGCCGATGAAGCGCACGCGGTCTATGCACAGCGCGTGCTCGTCCTGACTGACGGGGAGAATGCCGTAGGTCGTCGGCAAATCTTCGCCCGTGATGACGGCGTGGACGCCCGGAAGGGCGCGCGCCTTCGACGTGTCTATCTTCATGATGCGCGCGTGCGGCTCGTGCGCCCGCAGGAGTTTGGCGAAGAGCATGCGCGGCAGCACGATGTCGTCGGCAAACCTCGTCTGCCCCGTACACTTCGCCCGCGCGTCCACCTTGCGAAAAGGCTTGCCGACGACTTTCAAATCTTTCTTGCCCGCGCCCTTCGCGCCGTGTTCGTGTCCGTTGTTGCTGGTCATCTGGTTGCTTGTGTGGTCTGTAGTTAGTCGAGGCCGTAGACGGCTTCGCGCGGCAGTTCCATCTCTTCGCCGCGCATGCGCGCTGCGGCGAGTTCGACGGCTTCGTAAATTTTGATGTCGCCCGTGCAGCGGCAGAGGTTGCCGGAGAGGGCTGCGATGATCTCTTCGCGCGACGGATCGGGGTTGGCGGCGAGCAGTTCTTTGGCGACGAGCAGGAAACCGGGCGTGCAATAGCCGCACTGCGCCGCGCCCGTGTCGGCGAAAGTTTCCTGCAAAGGATGAAGACCGGCGGGCGAGGCCATGCCTTCGACGGTTTCGACGCTGCGGCCTTCCGTATCCAGACCGAGCACGAGGCAAGAGAGCACGGAGCGGCCGTTGACGAGGACGGCGCACGTGCCGCACTCGCCGAGTTCGCAGCCGTGTTTCGTGCCCATCAGGTTCAGGTCTTCGCGCAGCACTTCGAGCAGGGTCTTATGCGGGGCGAACGCCACCTCAACCGTCTCGCCGTTCAAAGTGAACTCGATGTGAGCTTTCTGTTTTGTTCGTTCGGACATCCCATTGATTTTATATGAAGACCGGGGCAGGACTGAAACGGTCGGGACGGTAAACGGGGAATGGTGAATGGTAAATGGAGAAAACCCGTCTTCATCCACTCACCATTCACCATTTACCATTTACCAGCTACGGCATGACGAGTTGGCCGGTCTTGCTCGTTTTGTTGAGGACGATGTTGTCTATGAGGCGGGTCTTGCCGAAGCGCGCGGCGACGGCGATGAGGACTGAGCGGTCGTCGAGGCGGTCGAGACGTTCGAGCGTGTCTGCGTCGTTGACGCTGACGTACTCGATCTCGGCGCGCGGTTCGGCCTCGATGTCGGCGCGGATGATGTCGGCGAGTTTTTTGCCGTTGCGCTCGCCCTCGGAGTAGGCGGCCTCGGCGTGCGAGAGCGCGCGGTAGATGACGGCGGCGGCGCGTTTGTCTTCCGCTTCGAGGTAGGCGTTGCGCGAAGAGAGCGCGAGGCCGGAGTCTTCGCGCACGGTCGGGAGGATGACGATCTCGGTGTCGAAGGCCAGATCGCGCACGAGGCGTTTGACGACGAGCGTCTGCTGCGCGTCTTTCTGGCCGAAGTAGGCGAAATCGGCGCGGACGATGTTGAAGAGGATGGTGAGCACGGTGGCGACGCCGCGAAAGTGGCCGGGGCGCGCCGCGCCTTCGAGTTGCTCGGAGAGGCGTTCGACCTCGACGTAGGTGGAAAAACCTTTCGGGTAAATCTCCTCGGCGGTCGGCGCGAAGATGTAATCCACGTTGTAGTCGGCGAGCGCCATCGTGTCTTTCGTCAGGTCGCGTGGGTAGCGCGAGAAGTCTTCGTGCGGCGCGAACTGTTTGGGGTTGACGAAGACCGAGACGATCACCACGTCGCACATGCGCCGCGCCTCGCGCACGAGCGAGAGGTGTCCCTCGTGCAGCGCGCCCATCGTCGGCACTAAGCCGATGGTCTTATCCAACTCGCGCCGCACCTTGCGCGATACCGAATTCATGCGTTGACGACGATTGATGATTTCCATAGGGAAGAGCGATCAGCTTTCAGCGATCAGCCGTCAGCTTAAGAATGTCCGGCCTCTCGGCGGCAAAGATTATCCTGAAAGTCGCGTCGGCGTCCATGTGTGTTTGAGGTTTTCTCTCGAAGCAGACGGCTCAGGATTCTTCGCCGCCCGTGATGGGCGCGGCTTCGAGTTCGGCGGCGGCCTCGCGCGGCAGTGGGTAGGATTCGTTCTCGGCCGGGTATGCGCCCGTGCGCACGTCTTCGGCGAAGCGGCTGATGGCATCGGTCATCTGCGCGCGCAGGTCTGCGTACTGGCGCACGAAGCGCGGGCGCGTCTGGCTGAACGAGAGGCCGAGCATGTCGTGTATGACGAGGACTTGCGCGTCGCAGTGTTCGCCCGCGCCGATGCCGATGGTCGGAACGCGGACGCTCGCCGTGACGATGCGCGCGATCTCGCGCGGCACGACTTCGAGGACGATGGCGAACGCGCCCGCCGCTTCGAGCGCGCGCGCGTCTTCCACCAGGGCGCGCGCCGCTTCCGCCGTCTTACCCTGCAAGCGGAACCCGCCGAGTTTGTTAACCGACTGCGGCGTTAAACCGATGTGCCCCATCACGGGAATCTCTTCGGCGACGAGACGCGAGACGATTTCGACACGCGCCCGCCCGCCTTCGAGTTTGACGGCCTCCGCGCCGCCCTCTTTGACGAGACGCAGGGCGGCGCGCACGGCGTCGTCCGCGCCCGTGTGGTAAGAGCCGTAAGGCATGTCGGCGACCAGCAGGGCGCGCTCCGTCCCGCGCCGCACGGCGCGCGTGTGCCTGATCATCTCTTCGAGCGTGACGGGGACGGTCGTGTCGTAGCCGAGCACGACGTTGCCGACAGAGTCGCCGACGAGGATGATGTCCGTGCCGGCCTCGTCAACAATGCGGGCGGTCGGGTAGTCGTAAGCCGTCAGGCAGACGAGCCGTTCGCCGCGCTCTTTGCTCGCACGCAGCGAGGGAACCGTCACTTTCTCAGGACGCTGTTGTTTGAGATATACCATTGGGGGTTCGTAGTCACCTGTGTCCGGGTCGTCTTTCGTCGAGGAAGCCGGATTATAGGCGAGGGAGGGCGACTGAGACAAGGATGAGCGCGACGGGACGCACGCCCCGCGCGAGCCGTTCCTGACTCCCGCATAACTATTGACCTGACCTGATGCGGGGAGTATCCTGTGCAGGCTTTACCACTTCTCACCCTCATCAGCATTGGAGTAACAGGCATGAACACTCACCTCAGCCTTTCCCACTCGCGCAGCTTTAAACTTACCGTGCCGGCAATCGCATCGCTGGCATTTTTTATGCTCTGCGGCGGCCTCGGCGTCGTGCCGGGTACGGCGCAGTCGCAGCCGGAGCCGAGAGAGTTGGAGGATAAAATCCCGAAGCACCTGCCGCTCAAAGTTAAGGTCAAGAACCTGAACAGCGAGAAGTGGACGCGTGACATAGAGATTGAAGTTACGAACACCGGAAATAAGCCGATTTACTACTTGAGACTCGGCTTATTATTTATGGATGTGAAAGGCGAGAGCGGTAATGACCTCAGCTTTACCTTCAGGTATGGCAGGCCAGAACTATACGTGATAGAAAATCGGGCGAATCCCCAAGACATTCCGATTCAACCGGGGGAAACCTATGTCATCAGGTCTCCTCAAGGCTTGGTAGCCGGATGGGAAAAGTTTAGGGCTAAATATAAAAAATCTCATCCAAAAAAACTAGGCATTGAGTTTCACGCACTCAATTACGGAGACGGCACAGGGTTCGAAACACTCGGAGGAATCCCGGTACTGCAACCCCGCGCTTCAAAGTCTTCCTGTAACGGGCAGAGAAGCGCGGACAATCCAATTCCCGCGCCTCTCAATGCTCTATCAAGTCGCCCACCGAGCGCACCTGTTCAATTCCTGTCTTCTTCGTTGCCGGTAAGATTCTTACCGGCAAAGTTGTTTCTGGCAAAGATTTCAGAGACAGCTTATAGCCTATCCGCTCCCCAGTCAGGTCTCTGCTGTCCGGGTACATCCTGCTTCAAAATGAGATCGGTACTAGGTGGCAACTGTCACTGTGGGGATGATCCTCCGGTCTCGACAGAAGACGTGCATGATTGTAGTGCTTCCGGTCAATGTGGCACTCAGGTTGCGCGGGATTCCATCTGTGACAGTGAGGGTCACACCTGTACGAACTTTTTCATTCAACCCTGTGCGACGCCCACGCCGACACCCACGCCGACGCCGTGCCCGACGCCGCACGACAACACGCAGCCCAACGAGTCGTGCTATCGTTTCGGGCCACAGTGTGCGCAAAGTTGGTGGTGCGCTTCCTGCGGCGACGAACAACTGAGGGTGAGCTATCCAGACTACGGGTCATACGGCTGCCCCGCTGGCTACTATAACAATGGACAATACTGCTGCGTGCCGGTCAGCGGCGGCGGGGGCGGCGGCACGGAATGCGAGACGGGGTTTAGAGTGCCGTGCCCGACGGATGAGGAAAGTCCTTTCACCGAGCCGAGCGATCCGTCCCGCGTGTGCTGCGACCACAGCCCCATTATCATTGATGTGGCGGGCGACGGCTTCCGCTTCTCCGACGCGCAGGGCGGCGTGGACTTCGACTTCAACGGCGACGGCGTGCCCCACCGCCTCTCCTGGACTCTCGCCGACACGGACGACGCATGGCTCGCCTTAGACCGCAACGGCAACGGCCGCGTGGACAGCGGCGCGGAACTGTTCGGCAACCTCACCGCGCAACCGCCTACCGCGCGCCCGCACGGCTTCCTCGCGCTGGCCGAGTTTGACCGGCGCGAACGCGGGGGCCACTCCGACGGCTTGATCGACGCGCGCGATGCGGTCTTCGCCGAGTTGCGCCTGTGGCGGGACACGAACCACAACGGCGTCTCGGAAGCAAACGAACTGCACCGGCTGCCCGCGCTCGACGTGAGCGCGCTCGGTCTGGATTATCACGAGTCGAAGCGTCGGGACGAGCATGGCAATCGTTTCAAGTACCGCGCGAAGGTGTGGGACGCTAAGGGAGCGCGCGTCAACCGCTGGGCATGGGACGTGTATCTCGTCGCCGCGCCCTAAGCGTCGGCGAAGGTGTGGAGAAAGTACAACTGCCCGAAAGTCTGTCGAGACTTGCGGGCGGTTTGCCATCTGCTTCCGCGCCGCGTCACACGGCGCGCCAGAGGCGAACGGTCGAGGCATCAGGCGCGTCGGCGAGAAGTTGGCGGAATGTCAGTCCGAGCGTCGGGTGCAGCGCGGCGGGCGCGAGTTCGGCGAGCGGCGCGAGGACGAAGCGGCGCAGGTGCAGGCGCGGGTGCGGGAGCGTGAGGTATTCCGTGTCGGAGCGCGCGTCGCCGTAGAGCAGCAGGTCGAGGTCAATGGTGCGCGGGGCGAGCGGATGGGCGCGGCGTCGCCCGAGCCTGTATTCGATGCGGAGCAGGCGCGCGAGCAGTTGTTCGGGCGAGGGAGGGGCGACGCTCGCGCCCGCGTCGAGCGCAAGTTCGGCGACCATGTTGAGAAAGAGCGGCTGCGCGTCCGGCACGCCGACGGGTTCGGTTTCGTAGACGGACGAGAGGCGCGCGACGCGCAAGCCCGAGTCGAGCATGCCGCCGAGGGCGAGCAGGAGATTTCCGGCGCGGTCGCCGAGATTTGAGCCGAGTCCGACGTAGGCGTGCATCACGTTTGGCATAAGCGGCGCGGAAGGATTTGATTGTAGCCTATCAGCGGCGGGCGCGCTCGCGGTAAACTCGCGCCCGATGCCGGAGGAAACTCGACGAACCGACACTGCGATGGCCGTTAACCTGAACGCGGCGCAACTGGGCGCGCTCGCCCGGTTGAAATGGTGACCGTCCCCGCATCGCCTCGCATCGCTTGCGCAAAAACGCCGGCTACAAAAAATGGCTTGCGAGGAAATCGTTGACATTAGCTCGGGTCAGCGTGTATAGAAACGCTCTGTCGTCCGTTTACGCGTGGCGGAATCTTCACCGGCATTCCATCACCTCATGCTCAATCTATAAGATTAAAGTTATGCTCGCCGCTGGTGGTTCCGGTGACAACTGTTGAACTTGGATCAGAGTAGTACTCCGTCACCCGGAAGTTTTGAAGGGGGATTTTATGAAAAAGAAAGTGTTACGTTCGCTCACGCTTTTGACTTTTCTGGTCGCAGCCCTTTCGGTTACGGTTTGGGCATTCTCGCTAATAAACCAGCAACCATCCAGGGCCGAAAATAACAGCCGCAAAACGCTGCGCGACAGGGCGCGGGATCGCGATGTCGAAGAGGATGTGCCGGACGGAGAATTGAATGTCGAATACGCGAGCGCCGGCCTGCTGGCTAAGCATGCGGAGGCTATCGTGATTGGACAAATAGCCGCGGAGGAATCTTCCTTTGACGGGGACGACCACCTCACCACCACGTATCAGGTAAACGTTAAGCAAATATTGAAGGACGTGAAACTCGCCGCCCCCCTGCCCGCCGGGCAGCAATCGCCGCCGCCGCTCATGACCCCTCTGAAGGTAGCCCGCCCCGGGGGGCTTCTATACGTCAACGGCCATAAAGTGTCCAAAAAGTTAAGGGGCAGCGACGCGCTGAAAGTCGGTAAGGATTACGTGTTCTTTTTATGGTGGAGTCCGGCCTATAGAGCTTATACCCTCGCGGGCGGCGTCTCCGGGGCTTTTTCGATTGAGAATGATGTAACGATTAAATCGCTCGGCTCGAAAGACGGGATGATGTCCTACAACGGCTCTCGCTTACAAGCCCTGGTTGATGAAATACAGAGCGCTCAGTAAAGCAACCGTAAAAGTCGGCCTCAAATAAATAGCCAAGAGGAACTTCTTATGCGCCCTCATCTCGCAATAGTGCTCGACCGGCTCGACCGTTTAGTAATAAAAACGTGGCTTCTGGTTTTGTGCGCCTCTCTGGTAGGCATCCCCGTACCGGCACAGGCACAAACGAGCTGCACCGCTTATAACCAGTGCGCCGAACTGGGGAGCGTGCAGAATACGAAGTTGAGCGGCAATCTAGTGTACTCTTTCGACGAAGCCAGCTTGAGCGCAGGCTTCGGCAACGATCCGAATAAAATTCAAGATTTCAAAAACAGGATTAAGGCCGCCGCCGACGACTGGGCTTCGAAGACGGGCAGGACGATCACACTCGCGCCGACAGGACAAACGGGGACTATCACCGTCAGTGTTAGTAGTTCGCAGTTTGCCCGTGACAATAACGGCTACGCCGAGGTTGACCCGAACAACCAGGGACGCCGCAACTTAGTATTTTCTGACGAGTTTAGCGGCTTCAGCGATGCCGGAAAAGACCGTCTTAGTTCCCATGAATGGGGGCACATCCTCGGATTAAAAGACGTTGTGCCCGATGGCTGCGCCGGGGTTGAGACCATCATGCGACAACACGGGCCGGGCAGCATTCTGGCCGACGCACAATTGAGAAACGGTTATACCTGTGAAACTTCAGGCGGGCCGGGGACGTGTCCGGCTAATCAAAACCTGCCGCCACCGCAACGCCCGAATACGTGTGACAGCCAGAAAGTCAACACCCTCAATCCGACTTCGCCGAGCGGCGGGGGAGGGGGTAGCGGCGGCGGTTACTACAGCGACCCTTGCAAAAGAAACTGTGCCGACTACGTATCCAGTTGCAGCAGTGTGAATGGGGAACAGCCCGTAAATTATTGCAACTATCCCACCACCAACGGATGCCCCAGCTACATGACGAACTGGGGCGGAAGCAGTTGCTGCTGTCAGTGGGTTTATTGCCCGGTCATTATTGATGTCGCGGGTGACGGGGTGAGCTTAACCGGCAGTCAAGACTACGTCTTGTTCGACCTCAGAGTTGATGGGATTAAAGAAAAACTTTCGTGGACTGCTTTGAACTCCGACGACGCGTGGCTGGCGCTTGATCTCAACAATAACGGCTCGATAGATAACGGTCGCGAGTTGTTCGGGAATTACACGCAACAGCCGCCCTCAAGCGAGCCGAACGGCTTCCTTGCTCTGGCCGAATACGATCAGCCGGTAAACGGGGGAAACTTGGATGGCGTGATAGACAGCCGCGATGCGGTCTTCTCCAGGTTGCGGCTCTGGCAGGACACAACTCGCAACGGCATCTCAGAGCCGTGGGAGTTGCACCCTTTGGCCGAATTCGGCATTGCCACTCTCGACCTTAAATATAAAGAGTCGAAACGGACGGACGAATACGGCAATCAATTTCGCTACCGGGCCAGAATCAAGGACATTCACGGCGCACAGGTGGGAGGTTGGGCCTGGGATGTGTTCCTCATCGCCACGCCTTAGTTAATGGAAAAATGAAGAGGAGAGAAACCGCCCGTAAAGTTTATGATTACTTTCGGGCGGTTTCCTTATTTAGCATTGACCATCCGCCCTGCACTGACCCCGCACGCACAGGCCGACGAGAAAATGCCCGGCGCGGTCGCCGAGGTTCGATCCGAGTCCGACGTAGGCGTGCGTCATGTTTGGCATAAGCGGCGCGCAAGGATTTGATTGTAGCCTATCAGGTGCGTGCGCGCTCGCGGTAAACTCGCGCGCGATGCCGGAGGAAACTCGACGAACCGACGGGGCGATGGCCGATAACCTGAACGCGGCGCAACTGGGCGCGCTCGTCTGGTTGAAGTGGCGTCTGTTCATCAACGCGATGCGCTCGAAGCGCGGCGCGGCGAACCGTGCGGCGTCTGCACTGGGAACGCTCTTTGCGCTCGCGCTCTCGCTGATGCTCTCCACGGGTCTGGGGGCGGGCGCGTACTTCATCGTGCGCAACCGCAGCGGCGCGCGCGCTTCGCGTTTCGCGCAAGACCTCGCGACGGGCGCGAGCGTCGAGTCTCTGTTCCTGCTGTTCGGGATGGCCTCGATGATCTATCTCGTGTGGGCGACCGCGCCCCTGAGTTTCGGCGGCGGCAATGAATTCGATCCGGGGCGGCTGTTGCTCTACCCCGTCAGCTTGCGCAAACTCTTCGCCCTCGATCTGTTGAGCGAGTTGACGAGTCTCGCCTCGATCTTCGCCGCGCCCGCGATCTTCGCCCTCTCGCTCGGCGCGGGATTGGCTCACGGCCGGGTCGCGGGCGCGCTGGTCGTCGCCGTCTGTGCGACGCTGTTCGGGATGTCACTCGCGAAACTGCTCTCGACGTGTCTCAACGCGCTGATGCGAATGCGGCGGACGCGCGGCGAGGCTCTGCTGGCCGTCCTCGGCATCGTGGGCGCGCTCTCCGGCCTCGCGCTCGGACAGAGCGAACGCCTCTTCGCGCACCTCGGGCGTTTCCCCTCCGCGCTGCGCCTGACGCCGATGGGCGCGATGGCCGCCGCGCTCGCGGGCGGCGCGGGCGTGAACTCGAACTACCTGCTCTCGCTCGCCGTGCTGCTGGCCTACACGCTCGTCGCTTTGATCGCCACTTACAAGATCGCGAGATACGTACTGGAGGGAAGCGGCGGCGGCGCGCGTGGGCGGCGCGTCGAAGCGGAGGGCGCGGCGGGGGCGAAGGCGTGGGGCTGGCGTCTGCCGTTCGGGTCGGAAGAGTTGTCGAGCGTCTTTGAGAAGGAGTTGCGCTACGCGATGCGTAACGCGCAGTTGCGCACGATGGCTGCGATGCCGATCATCATGACGCTCTCCTTCAAGTTGATCGGCTCGCGCCGCGGCGGGTTCGGCGGGCGCGACTCGGCGGGCGGGGAATTCTTCGCGGGCGTCGCGCCCTACATGGAAGGCGCGGGCGTGGCCTTGAGCGTGCTCTACGTGTTCCTCATCACGTCCGCGCTGTCGGCGAATTTGTTCGGCTACGAGGCGGGCGGGATGCGCGCCTACGTGCTCGCGCCCGTCGCGCGGCGCACGATCCTCGCGGGGAAGAATCTGGCGGGGTTCGCCGTCTCGCTCGTCTTCGCCGTCGCGGTCGTCGCGGTCAACGCCGTGCTCTACCGCGACCTGACACCGCGCGCGCTCCTGTTCACACTGCTCTGCTTCGTCTTCTTCGCGGCCGCGACGACGACGGTGGGCAACTGGTTCTCGCTCCGTTTCCCGAAGCGTTTGCAGTTCGGCAAACGCATGAACGCGTCGGGCATGGCGGGGCTGCTCCTGCTTCCCATCTTCCTGATGATCGCCGTCGCGCCCGCCGCCGCCGTGCTCGGCGGTTACGCCGCGCAGAGTCTCGTGATCGAATATGTTATACTCGCCGCGTTCGCGGCCGCGAGCGTGGTTGTCTATCTTCTTTCGCTCACGCGGCAGGGACGACTCCTCGCCGAGCGCGAACTTGACATCCTCGAAGCAGTGACCGGACGCGACGACGGCTGACCGCGCCGCAATTTCCACGGGCGCGGCGAGAGGCGAAGCGCGCGAGCAGTTTTCCCGGTCGCGCTTTGTAGAGCATCTTGATTCCAGAGGTGCGGCGCGGTTGATTTTCATTTCGCGCGGCATCCGGGCGGGCAAGTCCAACGGTGGACGCGTCCCCGTCCAGACACAAATGGCCCGCAGAAAATACCGCAGCACCCAGCCCGTCACGGAACGCTCTTTTCTGGAGTATCTTTCCACGCCCGCCCTGCAAACTTCCCGCATCGAACTCCTGCGGCTCGTGCGCGGCGGCGAAGACACTTATCTCGAACTCAAGGTCAAACTCTCGAACCCGGAGAAGATCGCGCAGGGCATCTGCGCTCTCGCCAATACGGGCGGCGGCGTGATGGTCTTCGGCGTCAGCGATCAACTGCGCGTCGAGGGCGTGGACGACCCCGAAGACGTGCGCGACGAGGTGGTGCGCATCTGCCGCGAACAACTCTCGCCGCAACTCGTCCCTTACATTGATCTCATCGCGTTCGACAACGGGCGGCGCGTCGTCGCCGTCGAGATCGAAGGCAAACGCCGCCCCTACCAGACGCGCGACGGGCGTTACTTCATACGCATCGGCGCGGACAAGCGCGAAGCCACGCGCGAGGAACTCTCCGCCCTGCTCGACGAGGCGCGGCCTTTTCGCTACGAGAACGTCGCCGTGACGGGCGCGAGCGACGCCGACATTGACGAGGCGCACCTGTGGAGCTTCGTCCGCGAGTTCTCCGGCGACGCCTTCGACACGAACGCGAACGCGCCGGATTACCCGACGGCCGACGTGTTGAAACGCGATCTGCTGCTCGCGGCGGGCAACATGGACATGGTCGTGCCGACCATCGCCGGCCTCCTTCTCTTCGGGCGCGACGAACGCGTCGCCGAACTGTTGCCGCGCTCCGCCGTCACGGTCATCCGTTACGCCGGCGACACCGCGCAGGACGCAGAGATCGAGCGCGTGGTCTTGAGAGGCAATTTGCACACGCTCTACGAATCGTCCCTGCGTTTCGTCACGCGCTACTGCGACCTGCTGGACGCGCGACCGCGCACCCGCCACGCATCAACGCCCGGCGAATCGCCGGAAGACGCGCCCGTCGCCGCGCGCGCCAACTACGACCGCGCGGCCGTCCGCGAGGGGATCGCCAACGCGCTCATGCACCGCGATCTCGCCCTGCGCGAACACGCGACGCGCGTGCTCGTCTTCGATCATTCGATTGAGATTTTGAACCCGCGTCGCACGGCGGGCTTCGCGCCGCCCGCGCAAAAGGCCATCCGCTACGGCGTGCCGCAGCAACTCAATCCGCAACTCGCGGCCATCTTCCGCAGCCCCGCCTACGGCCTCGACCTGCCGCACGGCGGCCTCCCCATGCTCCTGCGCCACGCGCGCCTCTTTTCCGGCCGCCGCGCCGACATCAACGCCTTCAACGACGAGTTCCGCCTGCGGCTCTACGGAATCTGAAAAGCAGTGACAAGTGACAAGTGACGGGTGACAAGTCAGAACAGAGAACCTGTTTTAACTTGTCACCCGTCACTTGTCACTTGTCACTGCTTTTACGCTTTGGGAGCGTTGTAGAACTTGCGGTGCTGCACTTCGAATTCCTTGTCGTCGTAGACGCCGTCGCCGTTGATGTCAACTTTCACGACGATCTTGTGCTGCTTGCCGTCGCGCCGGTCGCCGGGGTTGTAGCCGAGACTGTACTGGCTGCGCATGAGCGCGTTGATGGAGGAGAGCGACGAGCGCAGTTCGCCCTCGAAGGTGATGGGGAAGTACGCGCCGCCGGTCTCTTTGGCGAAGGTGCTGAGGGTGTTCTGCGCCTGAATGAGCGTGAGGCGTCCGGGCACGCCGGTGATCGAGTCAACCGCGTCCAACTGGTCGCTGTATTTTTTGTAGAAGAGGTTGCCCGTGCCGATGATGTAGATCGGGATGCCCGCGTTCTGCGCGATCTTGCGCGCCTGATCGTAGTTGGTCTTGCTGAACGTATCAATGCCCGTGGAGATGAGGAAGATGGCGCGGCGGCGACCTTCGACGCTTGAGAGGCCGCTATAGTCCGACTTCTCCGGTTGATTGTCTTCGAGCACGACGGAATCGGCGCGACCGCCCGCAATCGTGAGTTTCAAAGCGTCGAAGAGGTTCGTTTCGCGGAAGGCCGGGCGGTTGCGCGCGAGCAGGTTGATCACCTCGTTGACGCGGCGCGGGTCGTTGGTGAAATCGGTGAGCGGCGTCGGGCGCATGTCGTAGGCGATGACGGAGATGTAGTCGCCGCGCTGCACGGCGTCCTGCATGAAGAGCGCGGCCGGCGCGATCAGTTCGCGCCGGCCGTCTTCATAACCTCCGCTGCCGTAGGCGGCGAGCGATTGGGCGAGCTTGCTGTACTCGATGACGACGGCGACGTTGAGTTTCGCTTCCGGCGTGGCGAAGTTCGTGATCTGCTGCTGCACGCCGTCCTCGAAGACGGCGAAGTTTGCCTGCTTCAGGTTGCCGACGATCTGCTTGCTCTTTTTGTGGATGACGACCGTCTCGATGTTGACGAGGTTGGTGATGACCTTCACGACCTCGGCGTCCTGCGGCGCGTTGATGATCTCTTTCGGAATCTCTTCGGCCTTTTCGTCCTCCGGTTTCTGCTCTCCCGGCCGCTGATTCTTCTTTTGCGGCAGCGTCTCCGGTTTCCGGCGCGACTGCGCGAGCGCGTCGAAACTACCGGCGGGCACGCCCGCGAAAACGAGCATCAGGGCGATGGCGGCGGTGGCGAAGATGCGCCGCGGGCGGCGGTTGAGAGAGTTCTTCATGGCGATACAAACCTCTTAAAACGACTTCGGGGGGGGCGGATGATTTACGGGAGCGACACTCTGCGGCCAATAGTACGGCGCGCGCCGCCTGTAGAGCAAGAAAGGATTTGATGCCGGGAATCGTGCGCGAGATGCCGACGCCGCGAGGATGGCGTCGGCATCTCGCGCCGCAGCGCGACGGAAATCGTGGCGGTTAGGGGCGGGATGCGCCCGTGACGGCTTCGGCCTCGACCGTCACGTCATACGTGCCGGAGTTGTCTGCGAGATTGCCTTCGTTGACGCCGAGGAAGAGGCGGCCGTCGCGCTGCGCCGTGAATTCGCGGCTCGCGCCGAGGAAGATGAAATCGTCGTTGTCGTCGCCGATGACGGCGATGAGCGCACCCGTCGGTTCGTTGCGCATGAGCTTGTCGCGATCCGCGAGACGGGGCAGCCCCGTGGGCGTGGACATCTGGCCGCCGCCCAGGGAGACGCGACCCGTCGCCGTGATACGCAGGCGTTGGCCCGCACGCACCATCAGGCCGCTGTCGTTCCAGCCGTTCGAGGCGTTGTCGGCGCGCACGCGCAGGCGAATGGGGAAGAAGACCGGGGCGGCGTTCGACGTTGCGCCCGACGTGTTGTCGGCGCGGTCAACGGGCGTGGTGTCCGGCTGCGGGCGCGTGCTCGCGGGGGGAGAAATTCGCGGGGTGGGCGTCGGGGCGGGGATGCTCGCCGCGCGATCATCGTTGGCGGCGTCGCTCGCGCCGCCAGTGTTCCCGGCCGCCGCGTCCGTGCCGTCGAACTCGATGGATTCGATGTCTTCCGAGTAGATCGTCATGCGGCTGCGACGGCCGCGCGCGCCCGCGCCGATGAGCACGGTGAACTGCTGATCTTTATAAGCGATGATCTGGCCGCGGACGACCGAGCCGTCGCGCAGGCGGATCGTGTCGGCCAACACCGCCGCGCTCAAACTCAAGGTGAGGACGACGGCAAGGGTCGCCGCGCCTAAATTACTCTTCTTCATAATCCCTCCCGGAGACTGTGGACAACCGAACGAAATGTTCCAGCGGACGTTTACCAAACAGAGACACGCTTTGGCAAGCGGGAGAGTGACATGCTAGCACGAAAGGATGTCCGAACCGGGCATGATGGTTGCCCGTCGGGGCAAGTCTCAAGTCCCAAGTCCCAAGTCTGAAAGCCCGTTTGACTTGGGACTTGGGACTTGAGACTTGAGACTGCCTCCTTTACCGCCGAGCGTTTCTTGGCTATTCTCTTCCTCTCAATTTGAGTTGGAAGACGCGTTTTACTGTTAACGGACTTTCGCGCGCGCACGATGAACGCTCGCCGGGAGCCTGACGGCGGAGAATCCTATTTAACCCATCAGAGGAGTTTTTCTATGGCCTTACCGGCGAGGTATCGGGGCGCGGGCTATCGCGCGTGGCTCAGCGAAGATTTGGGCGCGCTCATCGAGTCGAAGGATTTGAGTTTGTCGAATTTGCAGAAGGGCTTCGTGCGCTCGCGCTGGCTGCAACAGGTCTTGCGTCTGGATTACGAGTTGCAGCGCGCGCTCAAGAAATATCAAATCCTGCGCCTCCTGACCGCGCTCGGCTGCCTCGTCATCCTGATGCTCGTCAGCGTCGGCTTCGACGAGGCGCGGCTCGGCACATGGGCTACGCCCGTGCGTTACCTGACGATCCTGTTTACGCTTCTGGTTTCGGGCAGCGTCGTCGTCGAGCATTTGTTCAACTACGGGCAGCGTTGGCGCGACACGGAGCAGAATCTTGAGCGGCTGCAAACCGAGGGCTGGCGATTCCTGCAACTGAGCGGCCACTACCGCCATTACGAAAACCACGCGGCGGCCTTCTCCGCCTTCGTCAATCAGGTGGAAGAACTGAGCCAGCACGAAGTTGAGGTTTACAGTTCGCGCGTGCTGCACGAGCGGAGGAAGGGAGGAGGGGCGGCGAACGGCGATGCGGACGACGTAAAAAAGTCGGAAGCCCCGCTCACCGCGCAGGAGACGACGGCGGGGCGGGGGGAAACTCCAACGGTTCCGGCGCGCGACCAGATCACGCCGCGCCGCGTCCATCTGCCGCGGGGGCAGTGAGCTATCTCGCGCCCGTCATCACTTGGGAGACGCTCCTGGAGCGGGAACCCGCGCTCGTCGAGTTGCAGCACGAGTTGTCGGCGGTGCGCGACGAGGGCGGAAACTCTTTCTGCGCGAACAAGTATTGGTATGTACACGTCGCCCCGCGCGTGGCGCAGTTGGTCGGGGCGCAGTCCGTGCGCGACGACACGCTTTTACGCGCGCCCGAAGCCTACACGCTCGCCTACGAAGTTCTCTATCGCCTGCTGCCGAATTGCCGCAACTGCGTCTGCGTGCCCTGGTGATTGATAAGAGCATTCGCCACGGAGAGGCAGAGAAGAGAGTAAGGGGCGGAGTGAATCGAGCATTTCAAATCCCGAATTCGAGATTTGAAATGCTCGATTCACTCCGCCCCTTCCGTGTCTCCGCGCTGAGTCTTCCGTCTACGGCAGCACCGTCAGCTTCAAATGCGAAGCCGTCCGCCCGGCGCGATAGACGCGCTGCGTCGCCCGCTGGAAGTCGGAGTCGCGCGCCTGATAGATGTTGACGAACTTCTGCGGGTTGCGGTCAACGAGCGGAAACCAACTGCTCTGAACCTGCACCATGATGCGGTGGCCTTTGCGGAAGGTGTGGCTCGTGTCGGGCATCACGAACCCGACCTTGGTCGGCTGGTTCGGCACGAGCGCTTCCGGTCGCTCCCAACTGTTGCGGAAGCGCGCCCGCATCGGCTCGCCGCGCACGAGCATCTGGTAGCCGCCCATGCGCACCCCCTTCGGGTTCGGGTTGGGGTCGGGCGTATCGTCCGGGAACACGTCTATGAGTTTGACGATGAAATCGGAATCCGTGCCGGTGCTGGAAACTGTGAGGCTGGCGGTGACGGGGCCGGCGAGCGTGATGTCTTTGGCGAGCGGTTCGGTTTGATAAACCAGCACGTCGGGGCGGCGCGAGGCGAAACGCTGATCCTGAATCATGTAGTCGCCCGTCATGCCGACGGCGATGCGATTGATGTGCGGCACGGGTCGCCACGGATCGCTGATGTATTCGTCGAAGGCGCGCGCCGGAGTGCTCGCCACAGGGGCGTTGAAGGAGAGGCGGCCGTCGGCGTCTAGATAGATGGAGGTCTCTTTCGCCTCCTTCGGCGGCCACGCGTCGAACTTGCGCCAGCGGTTCGAGCCGGTCTCGAAGATGTAAGCCTCCGGCAGACGCTCGTCGCAACGGTCTTTCAGCACGCACTGGAAGAACGGAAACTCGATCTTCTCACGATAAAAAACGCCGGTCTTCTCGCCGAAGTTGATGTCGCCGAGCGTGTCGCCCTCCATGCCCGCCCAACCGCCGTGCAGCCACGGCCCCATGACGAGCGTGTTCGAGATGCCGGGGTTTTTGCGTTCGATGGCCTCGTAGGTTTTGAGCGCGCCGTAGAGGTCTTCGGCGTCGAACCAGCCGCCGACGGTCATCACAGCCGGCCGGATGCCCTTCAAGTGCTGCGGCACGTTGCGCGCCTTCCAGTAGTCGTCATAATTCGGGTGCGCCATCATCTCGTTCCAGAAGGCGATCTGCTCCTTGTAATACTTCTCGTTGGCGTTCGGCAGCGCGCCCATGTCGAGAAAGAACTTGTAGCCGTCGGGCATGCCGTATTTGAAATTGGCCGGCGGCCACTCGGTCGTCGGCTGCGGCCGGGGCAGGCCGAAGGATGAGAAGAAGGTAAAAGTGTGTGCGAGAAAGAGCGTGCCGTTATGATGCCAGTCGTCGCCGATGAACCAGTCGGCGATGGGCGCTTGCGGCGAGGCGGCATGCAACGCGGGGTGCGCGCCGAGCAGCCCCATCGAAGTGTAGAAGCCGGGGTAGGAGATGCCCCACATGCCGACGCGCCCGTTGTGATTCGGGATGTTCTTGACGAGCCACTCGATGGTGTCGTAGGTGTCCGTGCTCTCGTCTATGTCGGTCGCGCCGCTCTTCCGCGGTTTGTGCGGGCGCACGTTGACATACTCGCCCTCGGACATGAACTTCCCGCGCACGTCCTGATAGACGAAGATGTAACCCTCGCGCATGAAATGCGCGGACGGCCCCAGATTCTCCATGTACTTATCTTCGCCGTAAGGCGAGACGGTATAAGGCGTGCGGCTGAACATGATGGGGTAAGTGCGCGAGGCGTCCTTCGGCACGTAAACCGAGGTGAACAGCTTGACGCCGTCGCGCATGGGGATGCGATATTCGCGCTTCTGGTAATTGGCCTTGACATCGAACTTCTCCTGCGCCGACGACGGGCAAGCGAAGACGACCGCGAGCAGGCAGACGTAAAATACGACGCGGGCGGAGGTGAGTTTGATCGAGTTCATAAGAGTCTCCCGGGAGGATTTAGGGTTGAAGGCGGCGCGCGGGCGTTTGCTCGAACGTGCGACGCGCATCCGTGCAAATTCGATGACGAGAATTTTTCGGGTTCGTAGTAGTGATGCCGCACATTGTAGACGCATCGGGCGGCCTGCGCCAGAGGGTGTTGAAATTTCCGCCTCCCTTGAGCGCCCCGGCGACGTATAGAAATTTATATGGAGAAAGAATTGTTCAGCCCGCCGGATTCGGCGAACCGGGAGTTGACGAGTCCGAGTTGGCAGGCACGCGCCCTGAGCGCGAGCATCCGCCTGTTCGTCAGGCGAAGATGCTGGGGCAGGGACGCGGCAGGGGTCGCGCGGCGCGCCCGTCTCATCTTCGGCGCGCCGCGGCCGTATCAATGGCTACGGACGCGCGGCCTGCGCGTGCGCACCGTGAACGACGGCAGCGTGCGCGGCGAGTGGCTTGAACCGGCGGGCGCGGGCGACGGCGTCATCTTCTACCTGCACGGGGGCGGCTTCGTCTCCTGCTCGGCCCGCACGCAACGCCCGGTCACGGCCGCCCTCGCACGGCTCACCTCCCGGCGCGTCTTCAGTCTCGACTACCGCCTCGCGCCCGAACATCGTTACCCGGCCGCGCTCGAAGACGCCGTGGCCGCCTACGAGTGGCTACTGGCGCAGGGCACGCCCGCGAGCGCGATCTCGGTGGCCGGGGATTCGGCCGGGGGCGGTCTCGTGCTCGGCTGCCTGCTGCGCGTGCGCGACGCGGGACTCGCGTCGCCCGCGTGCGCAGTGTGCTTCTCGCCGTGGACTGATCTGGCGGGCACGGGCGAGAGCGTCCGCGTCAACGACGGTCGTTGCGCCATGTTTCGCACGGAGAATATCGAGGAGTTCGCCGCCGCCTACCTGCCCGCGGGCGCGTCGCCGCGCGACCCTTACGCCTCGCCCGCGCACGCGGGAGACTTCCGTGGCCTGCCGCCGCTCCTGCTGCAAGTGGGTTCGACCGAGATACTGCTCGACGACGCGCGCGGCGTGCATGACCAGATTCGGGCGGCGGGCGGCGCGAGCCGTCTGGAAATTTACGAAGACCTGCCCCACGGCTGGCAGATGCTCGACGGCCTCGTGCCCGAAGCGCGCGCCGCCCTGCGACAAGTCGCCTCCTTCATAGGCGAGCACGTGCCGGGCGACGGGTCGAAATTCTAACGGCGGCAAGCGCGGCATCTTGTATCAACATAGGACAAACAATCCATCGGGTGTCTCACCTCTGAATGCTCTCTGCGCGTTCGGCATCGGTCGCAGGCAACGCATCTTGACCCCTCGTAATCGTAACTGCCTGTATTCCTTAAGTCTAAACAGGGTCGGGAGATCGAAGCGGGGCGGGGCGCGCGGCTGGCATCGTGTTTGCCTTTAATAAGAGACAAATGAAACACAAAATGAACAGAGCGACCGTTTTCGTGTTAGGCGTGTTGGTCATATTCGGGCTGACGTGTGAGCCGATTTCATCGAGCGCGCAGGAAACTCCCGCCCAGGAAACTGTCGCGCAGGAACCTGATCCGTTGGCGGGTCTGTCGGTCAAAGATAGGCGGCTGGTGGTTGATTTTCGGGAGCGTGTGAAGGACTACACCAAGATGCGCGAGGCGATAGAGTTGAAGATGCCGAAACTCGCCAAGGAGAGCACGCCCGAACAGATACAGGCGCACAAGACCGAGTTTGAGGCGCGCGTGCGCGCGGCGCGCACCGGAGCGAAGCGCGGCGAGTTGTTCACGCCGGGCATCGCGGCCTTCATTCGGAAGACGATCAAAAGCGAGTATAAGGGGAGGGAGCTGGTTGAGTTGCGCCAGGCGGTCTTGGAGGCGGACAACAAAGGCGTCCCGCTCAGGGTCAATTACACTTACCCCGAGAGCAAAGAGTTGGTCGAGATGTCGCCCGCGCTGCTTTTGAAACTCCCGCACCTGCCGAAGCAGGTACGGTATCGCTTCGTCGGTCGCAACATGCTCCTCGTTGATCGCGAAAACGGTCTCATCGTTGATTACATGCTCAACGCGCTGCCTTAAGCCTAGCGCGCCGGAGGGGAAATAATGAAACGTACTATTGCCTCGCTATTCACATTTGCCGCGCTCGTCCTGGGTGGCCTCGTCGGAAACGCGCTCGCGCAAACCGCCCCCCCCGCCCGTGCGACGGGCGAACGCGTGGCGACGGTCACGCCGACGACGCCTGCGCCCGTGAAACTCACGCTGCCCTTAAAGGAAGGCTCTGTGCGTTTCCTCGCCATCGGCGACACGGGTACGGGCACGGAGCAGCAGCACGAGTTGGCGAAAGTGATGATGCGCTACCGGCAAGCCTTCCCCTACGAGTTTGTCCTGATGATGGGCGACAACATGTACGGCGGCGAGAAGCCCGAGGACTTCAAGTTGAAGTTCGAAAACGTCTACAAGCCACTGCTGGATGACAAGGTGAAGTTCTACGCGTCGCTCGGCAACCACGACGAATCGAACCAACGCTTCTACGATTTCTTCAACATGAACGGCGAGGAGTTTTATCGCTTCGCGCGCGGCAACGTCGCTTTCTATTCGCTGAACAGCAACTACATGGACAAGCGGCAGTTGAAGTGGATGGAGGAGGAACTGGCGAAGGACACGTCCGAGTGGAAGATCATTTTTATGCACCACCCGCCCTATTCTTCGGGCGGCAAGCACGGCTCGTCTTCGGGGCTGCGCTCGGTGGTCGAGCCGATCTTTTTGAAGTACGGCGTCAACGCCGTCTTCGCCGGGCACGAACACTTCTACGAGCGCGTTAAACCGCAGAAGGGCATCTACTATTTCATCTCCGGCGCGGGCGGCAAACTCCGGCCGGGCGACGTGAAGAAGGGATCGCCCCTGACCGAAAAGGCGTTCGACACGGACATGTCCTTCATGCTCCTCGAAATCGCGGGCGAAGAGTTGCACTTTCAGGTCATCTCGCGCACGGGCGAGACCGTTGATTCGGGCATGCTGACGATGCAGGCGAAGAAACCGACGACTGCGAAACCGGCGACTTTGAACACTTCCGACCTGATGGTTTCTCCGACCCGGACGGGGAATCCGACGAAGCCCTAGAGCGTCAACCCGGAATAACCGTAGGGGGCGGCGGACATATCCGCCGCCCCCTACAATTTTGTCAGACTCCCTCCAATTTAGATTATTGTCCGGCAGACTACGGCGAGACGGCCATGCCTCGCCGGAGACTCGCCAGTTCGTTGATGCGTGCGCGCACCGAGCGGGCGAGCGAGCGCACTTCGGCGCGGTTATAGTTGGCGGCGCGAAACGCGTCGGCGATCTGCCGGTCGCTCAGGCGCGAGAGCAAGTGGCCGATCCATTGCGCCTGCTCCACCGTGATGTCGTTGAACATACCGCGTTTCTTGCCGGAGAACTCGAAATCAACCCGCCCGTCATCTTTGATCTCGTCAATGAGCTTGTCGCCGCGAAAGCCTTTCGGGTCGTTGCGGCTGCGCGTGAAACGCCAGAGCAGCGGCCACTTGCCCGTGTCGCCGAGCGTCGCGCCGAGGTCGCTGATGGCGTAGCGAAGTTCCGTGCCGCCCTCGCGCGCGGGCACGGCTAAGAGGACGTTGTTCTCGTCCTTCGTGTCCCAGTTGTTCAAGAGCACCATCAACACCTTCAACCCCTGCAACTCGCGCGTGCCGACAAACGGGTTCTCCTCCCATTTCCACGCGCCCTCGCGCTCGATGTTCGCGGGACGCGCCTCGAATCTCACGTTCTCGAACGTGCCCTTGCCGGGGATGTTTACGCGCGGCACGAGATAGGTGATCTCCGTCATGTACCCGGCAGCCCAGAGCAGGCGCGTGGAAGCCGTCTCGGACTGCGCCTCCTTGCCCACCTTCGCCACCCACACGCGCCCCGACGCGTCCCTCACGCGATACTTCTTCGACCACCCGCCCTTCTCCTCCTTGACGAAGGTCAGCCGTCGCACGTTCGGCCTCATACGCGCCCCGCCCGACCCCAGAAACAGGTCGCGCGAAGAGATGTCGCGCGGCTCCTGCCACAGCACCGGCGTCCCCCCGGGCGTCCCTTTCTTCTTCTCAGACTTTTCCTGAACCGCGCTCGCCTGCGACGCAAAAGTCGCCGACACCAACACGGCGGCCACTACCAGCAAACATTTCCGTTTGAATAAAATCATATTGATCCTTCCGTCCTTAACCTTGAGATGACCGGCACGCCTCCTGCGAGTTGCCGACAACTGTGTGGGGATGCCGCAAGATTATATTCAACCGGCACACGCCCGGTCTATCTCTCCCGGTCGTAAACCGTACTGGAGCGCACGCTCTCCATTCAACTCTGACGACTCCCCCGCGTGCGACTGCGCACTTCGACACCGGGCACAATATCCACCATACGTCCGCTTGAATGACAATCGCCGGAAGGAACTTAAATCCGGGTTTTGACGTATTCATTGTCTATGGACAATAAGAAAGATATGCCTCACGAGATTGCCGCGCCCAATTCCGGTCATGCTCTTGCAGAGACCGGCGGAGCAAACGAACTCTTACCGATTACCACGAGCGGTCTAACGGAAAAGGATAAGATTGATTTCAAATTGCGGAAGTACGTCAGCCACTATGAACGTTACAACGCTTATATGGACATCGCCTTCAAGGCAAATGTGTTCTTTTACGTTGTAACAGGCAGTATTCTCGGCTTCTATCTGGCTAATTCTGAGAAGCCGTATATTAAAATCGCCTTATTGCTTCCGATGCTCTTAGGCACGGTTTTATCCGGCATCTTCCTCTATGGATCATACCTGTGGTGGAAAGCCCGCAGGAATATTAAAGGTTTAGAAGACGAACTGATTGAGAATGACCTGATTATTCCCCCGCCCGACCTGCATCTTCTGACCGGACTCCTGCTGATTTTTGGGACTATATTTTTGATCGTCGCGCTCTCGATGATTGTGATCTGGAATCTTATATAATCCACTTTGGCAGCTTTCAGGTGAAAGATGATGTATCCCAACCCGCCGAACCCGCCGCTTCGATAGCATTCTTCTCAAGGTAAGTTTCCTTGAGGTAAATTGTCGCTGCCGCTGGCGGCAGCCAGAGTTTCAGCTTGAGATCGCCGGTTCAATCTAAGGGGATGAATTTACTGAGATGACGACTTTAACCAACAGGCCGGAGGCGACGGAATACGCGCCGTATTACGGTAAATACGTCTCACTCGTGGCAGGCGACGACATACTCGCGGCCTTAAGCGATCAATTATCCGTGACGCTCGCGCTGCTCGGGAGTGTGCCAGAATCACAGGCCGGATTCCGCTACGCCGCCGGGAAGTGGAGCATGAAGGAACTCCTGGGGCATGTGATTGACGGCGAGAGAATCTTCGCTTATCGCGCGCTCCGCTTTGCCCGCAACGACCGGACGCCCCTCCCCGGTTTCGAGCAGGACGACTACATCCGGAACGCCTCGTTCGACGCCTGCTCGCTCGCCGCGCTCGCCGCCGAGTTCGAGAGCGTCAGGCGCGCGACGCTTTTTCTGTTCAGGCATCTGGACGGTGAAGCGTGGATGCGCCGGGGCGTGGCGAGCGAGAGCGAAGTGAG
>DATHAZ010000110.1:0-44783 GCA_035296445.1 Pyrinomonadaceae bacterium
AAAGTTCCCGATTTAGATTAGTCCCCGGCTTCCGCAACTCCACGACAGCAGCAGTACCAAATCAGCATTCGAGTTCCCTCTCGGCAGGCAAAGGTTTTCCCTTGAAGACTTTTGCGCCTGAGAGATTTTCCGAAAATACAAACCAACGTAAGAAAGGTAATCGCATGAAAGCCCCCACCAGACTTGTGTTCCTGATGATGCTCACGCTCGCGGCGGCATCCCTCAATTTCGCCCAGACCCCGACTCCCGAGCCGACGGCGACGCCCGAGCCATCGCCGCAACAGTCGGCGACGCCCGCCGACAACGCGCCGGCCGTCGCCGGCGGCGAACAGGCCGCGCCGCAGGAGGCCAAAGCGACGATCTACTTTTATCGCACAAAGCAGTTCGCCGGTTCGGCGCTCGAACCTTCCATTTACTGTGACGACAAAGAACTGGCGCGCATGGACAACGGCCGCTACTTCGGCGTCAGCCTCGACCCCGGCAAGCACACTTGCCGGATGGGCGATAAGCAGACCGGGTTTGAACTCGACATGAAGGCCGGGCAGGACTACTACGCGCGCATCTCAATCGAGACCGGCTTCTGGAAGGGGCGCGGGCGGCTCACCCTCATGCAGGCCGAACAGGGAGCGTTCGAGGTCAAAAAGCTGAAACTGCTCGGAGCCGACAAGGTCAAGAATCGCACGCTCGTGACGATTTACGAGGGCAGCGATAAAAAGTAGCGGGACTGGCCGGGTGGTACGAAGAGAACGGCCGCCACGCCGTCTACGCCAAGGGCAAGGAAGTGCCCGGCATTCCCAAAAAGCACTCGCTCTCGCTGCCCATCGTGCAGGCTATCCTCGCCGAAGACTCGGGCGAGCGTCCCGTCAAGGTCTCGCCTTATCTCGTCGAAGAGGAAGAAGTGTCGGTATAAGTTCACGCGGGCGCGCCCCCATCGCAGGTGAGAGGCGCGCCCGCGTGAACGCCGCCATTCAGGTTTAATCCCGCCCCTTATTAACTCGCTCCGCAAACAAACAAAGCGCGCTTCCAGCATGTGACGCCGGTAAAAAGTGTCCTAATCGCCCGCGAGGGCTGCGTGAATCCATATCAGGATGCGTGGCATCTCGTTTGCCACCCACTTCCACGTCCGGACACTTTTTCAGGAGCATGTTGCATGAAGAATCTTTCCATTTCTCTCACATTAACGCTGCTCATGGCGCATCAGGCGTCGGCGATGCCGTCGGTCGCCCGCGCGCAAGAGGCAGCAAAAATTATCCAACCGTCGCAAATTGCCGCCAAGCCGCTCGAAAACGCGGACGTGCTGGCGATGGTCAAAGCCGCCCTCGCGCCCGATGCCATTGTCAGCAAAATTAAATCGTCGGCCTGTAAGTTCGAGACGACGCCCGCTGCCCTTGAGCGACTCAAGGCCCAAGGCGTGCCCGATTCCGTGATCCTCGCCATGCTGAGTGCGCCCGGCGCAGCAATTTCAGCGGACACGGCTTCCACGCCCGTCGCCGCGCCGCTGCTGAAGCCTCTCCGGGTGAAGATTCCAAAGGGCACGCCGCTCGACGTTGAGATGGCCTACACGATCAGTTCGCAGGAGGTGCGTGCGGGCGAGTTGATCAGCTTTCGCGTGGTCAATCCCGTTCTGGTGGACGGAGTCGTAGTCATCGCTGTGGGCGCGACGGCGACGGGGCGTGTCGTGAAATCGAGCAGGGGCGGGCATTGGGGGCGCGCCGGTCGCATCGCGTGGACGATGCAGGATGTGACGGCCGTGGACGGCACGCGCATCCCGCTCGCGTCCACGGGGCGCATCGTGGGCGACAGCAAAGGGGCAAAGGTGGCAACTCAAATGATATTGACGGGCGCGCTGATGCCGCTCATCGCCCCCGTCGCGCTCCTGCACGGCTTCAAGCGCGGAGAGAACGCGTTTATTCCGGCGGGCAAACGTTTTGAAATGTCCGTCAGTAACGATGCGACCGTCGCCGTCACGCCGACGCGATAAACACGAAGCGCGGACGAGGCCGGAAGAGTCGTCAAAGGCGCGGTTGACAACACCCGCGCCCGCACGTTAATTTCTTTCATCGCCGTCATGTTGGGAGATGGTGAAATGGTATCACACCTGACTCTGGATCAGGCTTTCGGGGTTCGAGTCCCTGTCTCCCAGAAATCATACGAAGGCCGGACGCAGTTGTCCGGCCTTTATAATTATTGCCGGGGATTTTTGCCTCCGAAGGCCGCCGCGCATATCAGACAACACGCCTCATGCCTTATAATGCCTCGCCCCTGTCACAGCGATATAAAATTTCAGGTCGTCTTCCGGCGCACGCGTTCTCTGTAGGCGCGCGCCGGGTGGGTGAGGGTTAGTGGCTGAACAACCAACCGTGATGAAGTTCGGCGGCACGTCGGTCGAGGACGCGCGTGCGTTTGCGCGCGTGGCGGGAATCGTCGGCGCGCGCCGCGCAGAGAGGCCGGTGGTCGTCGTCTCCGCGATGAGCCGCGTCACGGACGCGCTCCTGGCGAGCGTCGAGACGGCCGCGGCGGGCGACGCGGACGGCGCGCTCCGCTCGCTCGAAGCGCACTTTGAACGCCACACGCTCGTCGCGCGCACCTTACCGGCGGGCGGGCGCGACGAGTTGTTCCTCGAAGTCGAACTCGCGCGGCGCGAACTCGGCGAACTGTTGCGGCGCGTCGCCTCGAAGCAGGAACCGTGCCCGCCGCTGCGAGACAGCGTCGTCTCTTACGGCGAATCTCTCTCCGCGAAGTTGCTCGCCGCCGTGCTCGCCGAGCGCATGTTGCCCGCATCTTACGTGGACCCGCGCCGCTGCATCATCACGGACGACGCGCACGGCTCGGCCACGCCCTCGAACGATGAAACTTACGAACGCACGCGCGCCGAACTCGCGCCCCTCTTCGACGCGGGACGCATACCCGTGCTCGGCGGCTACATCGGCTCGACCGCCGACGGCCGCACGACGACGCTCGGGCGCGGCGGCTCGGACTACACGGCTGCGCTCGTCGGCGCGGGCTTGGGGGCGCGCGAGATTCAAATCTGGACGGACGTGAACGGCGTTTTGACCGCCGACCCGCGCGTCGTCCCGCACGCGCGCACCATCCCACGACTCTCCTTCGCGGAGGCGGCGGAACTCGCCTACTTCGGCGCGAAGGTGCTTCACCCGAAAACGATCCTGCCCGCAGTCATACGCGGCATCCCGGTGCGCATCTGCAACTCGCGCGCGCCCGAACAGCCGGGCACGGGCGTCTATTTCGACGCGGAGATGTCGCCGCGCACCGTCAAGGCCATCGCGCACAAAAAGGGCATCACGGTGCTGCACATCACCTCGGCGCGGATGCTCGGCGCGTATGGTTTTTTGCGCGCTCTCTTTGAAGTCTTCGAGCGTCACCGCACGATCATTGACATCGTGACCACCTCCGAAGTCTCCGTCTCGCTCTCGCTGGAAGACACGAGCAAGGTTGACGAAATTATCCGCGACCTGCGACCCATCGCGGCGGTCAAAGTCGAATCCGACCTGGCCGTCGTCTGCATCGTCGGCGAAGAACTGCGCTACACGTCCGGCGTCGCCGCGCGCATCTTCAGCACGCTCGGCGACATCAACGTCCTCTTGATCTCGCAGGGCGCGTCGAACGTCAACTTCACGTTCGTCGTGGCCGAGCGGGACGTGGAGGAGACCGTGCGGCGTTTGCACGCCTCTCTCTTCGAATGCGACACGCAGGAGTTGACCCCGCTCTTTCAACGCAGGGAGGGCGCGACCCGTTGAACCTCTTCGCCCTCACGCGCAGGCTCATAGACATCCCCTCGCCGAGCGGCGACGAGTGGGAGGCCGCGCGCTTCATCGCTTCGCATCTGGAAAGTCTGGACTACAAGGTCGAGCTTCAAGAGGTCGCCCCGCGCCGCCCGAACGTCATCGCCACCGCGTCGGATGCGCCGCGCCTCTTTTTCTCCACGCACATTGACACCGTGCCGCCCGTCATCGCGTCGAGCGAAGACGACACGCACATCTACGGTCGCGGCTCGTGCGACGCGAAAGGCATCATCAGCGCGCAGATTTTCGCCGCTGAACGTTTGCGCGCGCAAGGGATCAAAGAGATCGGCCTGCTCTTCACGGTTGACGAAGAACTCGGCAGCCTCGGCGCGCGCGCCGCCGACGCTCACGCGCTCGCCGCCTCCTGCGCGTATCTCATCAACGGCGAGCCGACCGAAAACAAACTCGCCGCCGGTTCCAAAGGCTCCCTGCGTCTGCGTCTCACGGCGCGTGGGCGCGCCGCGCACTCCGCCTACCCGGAACACGGCGACTCGGCCGTCGAACGCCTGCTCGACGTGTTCGCCGACATTCGCCGACTCGCGTGGCCTGCGGATGAGTTCTTCGGCCAGACCACCTGCAACATCGGCACACTTGCGGGAGGCACGCGTCCCAACATCATCCCCGCCGAAGCCCATGCCGAACTACAGATTCGCCTCGTCACAGAATCGGCGCGTGTCAAGGCGGAACTGGAACGCGCCGTCGGCGGTCGCGCCGAAATCGAGTATCTTTCCGTCGCCGAACCCGTGCGCCTCTACGCGCCCCCCGGCTTCGCGAGCGAGGTTGTGCGCTTCACGACCGACATCCCCTATCTCCCGAATTGGGGCACGCCGCTCCTGCTCGGCCCCGGCTCTATTCTCGACGCGCACACCGCGGGCGAGCGCATTCGCAAAGATGAACTCGTCGAAGCGGTCGAACTCTACGCCCGGCTCGCAGCAGAATTGCTGGCGCAAGATACAAAACAGGCCGACGCGCGCATCGCCGGAGATTCAAGCGCGGAGGCGAAGCGTGCGAGGGAAGGAGCGGCCTTCAAGTGAAACTCGCCATCATCGGCAACGGCGCGATGGGCACACTCGTCCGCACGCTTGCGGAAGCGGGCGGGCACGAAGTCGCACGCGTCATCACCTCGCGCGATGCGGCGCGCGGCATGGACGAACTCACCGAACTCCTCAGCAACCACGACGCCATCGTGGATTTTTCCGTCGCCTCTGCCGTGCTCAAAAACATCGAAGCGGCGGCGCGCGCGGGCGTCCCGCTCGTCGAAGGCACGACCGGTTGGAACGGCGTGGAAGCAGAAGCGCGTCGGCTCGTCGAAGCGCACGCGGGCGCGCTGGTGTTCGGCGCGAACTTCTCGGTCGGCGTCAATCTCTTCTATCGCATCGTCGCGCGCGCGGCCGAACTGTTCGCCGCCACCGAATACGCGCCCTTCATCGAAGAGGCGCACCACTCGCGCAAACGCGACGCGCCCTCGGGCACGGCGATCAAACTGCGCAACGTGCTGGCCGCACACATCGCGCGCGACATCCCGGTCGCGAGCACGCGCGCCGGGCACATCCCCGGCACGCACCGCGTCGGCTTCGACTCGGCGGCCGATCAGATCACCCTGACGCATACCGCGCGCACGCGCGAAGGGTTTGCCGCCGGCGCGCTTCTCGCCGCGCGCTGGATCGAAGGCAGGCGCGGCGTCTACGAATTTTCCGAAGTGATAGATGGAATGATAAAAGAGGTGAATAGTGAACGGTAAATGGTGAATGGATCAGAACTCGTCTTCATCCATTCACCATTTACCGTTCACTATTTACTCGCCGGAGGCGAAGATGACACTCAAAGTCGAATGGCTGCGCGGGTGCGCGACGGCATTGGTGACGCCGTTCGGATCGGACGGGGCGGTTGACGAGGAACGCTTGACGGCTCTCGTCAGAAGACAGATCGAGGGCGGCGTGCGCCTGCTCGTGCCGTGCGGGACGACGGGCGAGAGCGCGACGTTGACGGAAGAGGAAGACCGCCTCGTGATCCGCCTGACCATTGAAGCGGCGCGCGGCACGGGCGCGCGCGTCATCGCAGGCACGGGCAGCAACTCGACGGCGGCCGCCATCGAATACGCGCGCGCCGCACGCGACGCGGGCGCGGACGCCGTGCTCGTTGTCGCGCCGTTCTACAACAAGCCGACGCAGGACGGTCTCTACGCGCACTTCCGCGCGGTGGCCGAGTCAATCGAAGGCTTGCCCGTCGTTATCTACAACGTGCCGGGTCGCACCTCTTCCAACATCACCGCCCCGACCGCGCTCCGGCTCGCGCGCGAGGTGGAGAATATCGTCGCCGTCAAGGAAGCCTCCGGCGACCTCTCACAGATCATGGCGATTTTGCGCGAGCGCCCCGAAAACTTCCGCGTCCTCTCCGGCGACGACGCGTTGACGCTACCCATGATCGCGCTCGGCGCGGACGGCGTGATCTCCGTCGCCTCGAATGAGACGCCCGACCTGATGGCGCGCCTCTGCGATCTCGCGCTCGCGGGCGATTGGGAAGAGGCGCGTGCTCTGCACTTCCGCCTGTTGCCTTTGATGGAGGTTAATTTCATCGAGTCGAGTCCGGGGCCGGTGAAGGCTGCGTTGAAGTTGATGAACCTGCTGGAAGAAAATTTCCGTCTGCCGCTCGTGCCCGTGCAGGAGGGGAGCCGCGCGCGCGTGCGCGAGGTGCTGGAAGAACTCGGCCTCGTCGGACGGCAGACGGCCAGAGGAAACGCTTGATGACAACTTTGCCCGAACGCATCGAAACGCTCGCGGCGCGAGACGCGGGCGCTTACACGGAAGAAGACTTCGCGCTGTTCGCCGAGTTCAAAGGCGCGCTGAATCGCGGCGAGGCGCGCGCGGCCACGCGCGGGTCGGACGGCGCGTGGCGCGTCAACGCGTGGGTCAAGCGCGGCATCCTCGCGGGCTTTCGCATGGGCGCGCTCGCCGACATGTCGCCCGCCGACCGCTCGCTCCAGTTTTTCGACAAAGACACTTACCCGATCCGCGAGTTCGCTACCGAAGACGGCGTGCGGCTCGTGCCCGGCGGGTCGAGCGTGCGCGACGGCGCGTACCTGGCGGCAGGCGTCGTGTGCATGCCGCCGATGTACGTCAACGTCGGCGCATACGTGGACGAGGGCACGATGATTGACAGCCACGCGCTCGTCGGCTCGTGTGCGCAGGTCGGGCGGCGCGTGCATCTGTCGGCGGCGGCGCAGGTCGGCGGCGTGCTCGAACCCGTCGGCGCGTCGCCCGTGGTGATCGAAGACGACGTGCTCGTCGGCGGCGGCTGCGGTATCTACGAAGGGACGGTGGTGCGCGAACGCGCCGTGCTCGCCGCCGGGACGATCCTCACCGGCTCGACCCCCGTCTATGATCTCGTCCGCGAAAAAATCTATCGCCGCACCGGGGACGCGCCGCTCGAAATTCCTGCGGGCGCGGTGGTCGTCCCCGGCGCGCGCGCCGCCACCAGCGAGCGCGGGCGCGAATGGGGGCTGTCGCTTTATGCGCCCGTCATCGTCAAGTATCGCGACGAGAAAACCGACCGCGCCGTGCAGTTGGAGGACTATTTGCGTTGAACTCCGAACGTGTCAAAGACGCCGACGCGGTGCGCGACTTCCAACCGGCGGCGCGGCTGCGCGGCATCGAGAAGAGTATGATCCGTCAACTCTTCGACCGCGCTCTGCCCGGCAGCATCAACCTGGGACTCGGCGAACCAGACCTGCCCACGCCCGAAGTGATCCGTCGCGCCGCCGTGCGTGTCATCGAGGATGAGCAGAACGGCTACACCACGCACGCCGGTCTCTTCTCTCTGCGCGCGCTCGTCGCCGCCGACTACCCGCAACTCAATGCTACGCCCGACAACGTGATCATCACCGCCGGTTCGCAAGAGGCTCTCTATCTCGCGCTGATGACGCTGGTGGACGCGGGCGACGAGGTGCTGCTGCCCGATCCCGGTTTCGTCGCCTACCCGACCATCGTGCGCATGTGCGGCGGGCATCCGGTCTTTTATCGCCTGCCCGCGCGCGAGGAATTCGCGTTCGACGTGGAGGACTTTCGCCGCCGTCTCACCCCCCGCACGAAGGCCGTCGTCCTCGTCAGCCCGTCGAACCCCACGGGGCGCATCTTCTCGCGCGCGGAATTAGCGGCGATGGCCGACGCGCTCCGCGACCATCCGGCCTACGTTATCAGCGACGAGATTTATCGAGAGATTTATTTCGGCGACGAGCGACCGGCTTCGATCTCGGAAGCGCATCCGGCGCGCGCCGTCGTCATCGGCGGCCTCTCGAAGTCAATGAGCATGACCGGTTGGCGCGCGGGTTGGATGTGCGGCGCGCCGGAGGTCGTCCGCAGCGCGCTCGTCCTGCACGGCTACGTCACGACGTGCGCCTCGACCATCTCGCAAAAGGCCGCGCTCGCCGCGTGGACGGACGAGGCCGAGGCCGCGCGCGCCGAAACCCGCAGCATCTTCCGCGCGCGCCGCGACCGGCTGCTGTCGCTCATCGCGAGCGAACTAAAGTTAACGGCGGTCACGCCCGAAGGCGCGTTCTACCTGATGCTGGACGTGAGCGCGCACGGCAGTTCGTTGGAAGTGGCGGAGCGTCTGCTCGCGCACGGCGTCACGACCGTGCCCGGCTCGGCTTTCGGGGCGGAGGGCGAGGGCTACCTGCGACTCTCCTTCTGCGCCGACGCGCCCACGCTCGCCGAAGGCATCAAAAGAATCAAGAGGGCGTTGGAAAAGCAGAGGTCAGAGGTCAGAGGTTAGAGGTTAGTGAGAGACGGAACTGATTTTTACTAACCTCTGACCTCCAACCTCTAACCTCTTTTGAGGAGTTGTTATGAGCAAAAAATTTCGCGCCGGCATACTCGGCGCGACGGGCATGGTCGGGCAGCGTTTTGTCGAACTGTTGGAAGGACATCCGCAGTTTGAAGTGACCGCGCTCGCGGCCTCGGATCGTTCGCAGGGGAAATCTTACCGCGAGGCCTGCGCGTGGCGTCTGCCGTGTGAGATGCCCGCGCGTGTCGGCTCGCTCGTCGTGTCCGCGCCGCAGCCGCCGCTCGATTGCGATCTCATTTTTTCCAGCCTCCCCGGCGAGATGGCACGCGCGACGGAAGACGCCTTCGCCCGCGCGGGCTACCCCGTCATCAGCAACTCGTCGGCCTTCCGCATGGACGAGGACGTGCCGCTCATCATCCCCGAGATCAACCACGAACACCTCGCGCTCATCGAAACTCAACGGCGCACGCGCGGCTACGAGCGCGGCTACATCGTCACCAACCCGAACTGCTCGACCATCATGATCGCGCTCGCGCTCGCGCCGCTCCACGCGCGCTTCGGCGTCCGCTCGTGCGTCGCGACGACGATGCAGGCGCTTTCCGGCGCGGGCTATCCCGGCGTCGCATCGCTCGACGTGGTTGACAACCTGCTGCCCTACATCGGCGGCGAAGAGGAGAAGATCGAGAGCGAGACGCTGAAGATTATGGGGCGGATGACGGGGGCGCGTGTGACGCCTGCGGACATGCGCGTGAGCGCGCAGTGTCATCGCGTCAACGTCTCCGACGGCCACTTCGGGGCGTTGCGCGTCGAACTCGCGCGCGCCGCCGGGTTGGAAGAATTTACGGATGCGCTCGCTTCGTTCAACGCGCTCCCGCAGGAACTCAAACTCCGCTCCGCGCCCGCGCGCCCCGTCATCGTGCGCGACGAACCGGACAGGCCGCAGCCTCGACTCGACCGTGACGCGGGACGCGGCATGAGCGTCACGGTCGGGCGCATCCGGCCGGACGCCGTGCTGGACTATCGCTTCGTCGCGCTCAGCCACAACACGGTGCGCGGCGCGGCGGGCGCGGCCATCCTCAACGCCGAACTGCTCGTCGCCACCGGCCGCCTCGTCTAACGGCTCGCTTCCGCATTCGACCTCATAAAGCTCGACACTTCGCGCGCGAACGCTTCGGGCATCTCTTCCTGAGGATGCACGGAGGAAGACGGCGGACGATCTCAAATATGGAATCGCAGTTAGTATCAAATCTGAAATCTCAAAATGCTTTTCTCCGCGCCCCCTCCGTGTCCTCTGCGCCTCCGTGGTGAGTGCTTTTCGTCAAATGTTCGGATCGATCAAAGCCTTGACGACGCGGCCGGAGGCGACATCGGCGAGCGCATCGTTCGCGCGGTCGAGGCCGTAGCGTTCGAGTTTTATCAGCGACCACGGGCGCGAACGCGAAGCGTCGGCCATCAGTTGCGCGCCGCGATAGAAGTGCGAGAAGTCCGAACCCCAACAGCCGCGCACGTCGAGGTGTTTCCGGTTGAGGTCGAGGTGTGGGTTGAACGAAACCTCGCCGTGATCCGTGTACTGCCCGACGACCGAGACCCTGCCGCCGTCGCGCGTGTAGCGCATGCCTTGCGCGACCGCGACGGGCGCGCCCGTCGCTTCGATGGTCACGTCCGCGCCGCGCCCCCCGGTCTGTTCCAGCACCCACAGGGCGCGCTGCCCTTCGTCCTCGTGCGTCTCGATGTCGAGCGTGGCGGACGCGCCGACCGCGCGCGCCGTCTCAAGCCTCGCGGCGGGCGCGCCGATGCAGATGACGCGAAGCGCGCCGCGCATCCGTGCGAGGATGACCGATGAGAGTCCGACCGGGCCGCTGCCGAGGACGAGCACGGTGTCGCCGATCTCCACGCCCGCGCGTTCGACGGCGTGCAGCGCGGTCGGCAGCCCGCAACCGCCCGCCATGAACGTGTCCGCATCCGTGTCGTTCAGGCGCAGCACGCGCGTCTCGGGCTTGAGGTAAATCTTCTCAGCCCAGCCGCCTGAGAGTCCGTCTTCGAGGCCGTAAGTGATGCCGTAAACTTTGCGCGCCGGGCAACGCGTCGAAGACTTGGCGACGAGGCAATGCCAGCAGGCGTGACAGGTGCGATGCACGTCGAGAAAGGTCACGCGGTCGCCCTCCGCGAACGGCTTGCCGTCAATGTCCGACAACTGCCCTCGAATCTTGCCGAGACGCCCGACCGAGACGTGGCCGGGGATGAGCGGGTAAGGCACGCCCGCCAGCCGCCCCTGCTGCAAATGCACGTCCGTGCCGCACACTTCCGAGAGTTCCACGTCGAGCAGCGCCGAGTTTCGTTCCAGTTCAGGCTCCGCCACCTCACGCACCTCGACGGGCGCGTGCGGCGCGGGGATTAACGCGACGCGTACTGTGCTCATTGGATTCGACTCCGGCTGTTAAGGCGAAATATTCCGTCACCTCGTCGCGTCCGGGCGGACGAAGGGCGGCGACACTTCTTCGGCGGCGAGCATCCCGTAGAGGCGCGGCCTGCGGTAGGAGTTGCCCCATGCCTCTCGCGCGCGGTATGCGCGCAGGGCATCCATGTCGAACGAGGCGACGTACACGTCTTCGCGCTCGCCCGCCTCGATGATGAGCGTGTCGCGCGGCTCCTCGTTCTCATGGAAAGCCGCCGCGTCGTAAGCGACGGAGTGGCCGTTGAGTTGCGGCGCGGCGTAATTAGCCATCGCGACGCCGACCATGTTCTCGTAAGCGCGCGTCCTGAACTGCGTCAGGCGGTGCGATTCGAGCGTACACGCGTTCGGCGTCAGGATGAGTTCCGCGCCGCCGAGCATCAGCAGCCGCGCGCTTTCGGGAAACTCGCGGTCGTAACAGATCATGAACCCGATCTTCACTTCACCCTGCTCCGTGTCGAGCGCGCAGACCGGAAAACCGTCGCCGGGCGTGAGCGCACACTCCGCGTCGAACTCGCAGGTGTGAACCTTCGCGTAGGTCAGGGCGATCTCGCCGCGCCGGTCAATCAGCGAGACGGAGTTGCGCGGCGCGCCCGGCCAACGCTCAAGGTAGGTCAGGGCAATCGCCATGTTCAATTCGGCGGCGAGCCGGCGGAAGTGTGTGACGAACGGGTCGTCGCGGCCGATGGCCTGCTCGGCCTGCCAGCGCTTGCGTTCGCCCTCGCGCGTCGGGTCGAAGAAAGTCATCCCCGTGCTCCACATCTCGGGAAAGAGCGCGATGTCCGCTCCGAGCGCGCGTGCGCGGCGGCAAAAAGTTTCGCCTTTGGCGAGGCTCGCCGCCCTGTCGAGGCCGCAGCCCGTCATCTGCAACAAGGCGATACGGATCGTTTTCATAGATTATCCCGCCACGGTAATTGCGCCGTCGTCCGGTCGCCCCGTTAAACTCGTTTACGCGTCGTCCGCTTTATCAGTTCGGTTATCCGCTCCGGCCGCTTGTCGCCGTTCAACTCGGCAAGCAGTTCTTCGGGGAAGCTCAGGCAATGCTCGCCCCACCACTTCTTCTGTTTATTGTCCCAAATGCGCCAGCCCTTCCCCGCTTCCGCCTTCGCCACAAACCTGCTCTTCGCCTTACCCATACGCGCCCGGCTTCGACACGATCAGTCTTCAATCTCCAGGTAGCCCTCGCCCATGAAGCGGCACTCGCCGCCGACGCGCACGTCCGTGATCTCTTCGCCCTCACGCGCGATCCTGATCTTGATGAAACTCGGACGCCCCATCTCGATTCCCTGCTCGCTCGTGATCTCTATCCAGCCCTCGCCCGAGACGACGCCGTACCGGACGAGATAACAACCGAGCGGCCCGCTCGCGCCGCCCGTCGCCGGGTCTTCCCAAATCCCTAAGTCCGGCGCGAACATGCGGCTATGCACGGTCGAACCGGCAAACTCCACCTCGCGCGTGAAGACGAAGACCTCCGGCGGGACGACCGTCTTGAGCTTGCTCTCCCACACGTCAACGCGAAACTTGATGTTCTGCACCGCGCGCAAACTGTTCAACGGCACGTAGAGAAACGGCACGCCGCACGACACGACTTCGAGCGGCAGATTCGTCTCCGCGATCTCTTCCGGCTCGACCGACAACATCTCGGCCACCGCCCGCAAGTCTTCGACGCGCGGCCCGAAGGTCGGACGCGGTTGCCGCATCTCGATGAAGCGCGCCTCGCCCCCGCTCCATTCGATGCGGACGGGGATCGTGCCGACGCCCTCTTCTAGTTTGATCTCCGTCTCCGTGCTATCCGCTCCGCGCGTGATCATGCGCTCGCGCGCGAGCACGTGGGTCGTCCCGACCGTGGGGTGGCCGGCCATCGGCAATTCCTGCCCCGGCGTGAAGATGCGTACATGGTAGTCGTTCCGGGCGTCCTTCGGCGGCAGCACGAAAGTGGTCTCCGACAAGTTCAACTCTTTGGCGATGGCCTGCATCGTCTCCGCGCTGATGCCGCGCACGTTTGTAAAGACCGCCAGCGGGTTGCCGCCGAACTGCCGGTCGGTGAAAACATCAACCAGGTGATAGCGTAGTTTTATCAAGCCTTTTCTCCCCGTCGAACGGAAGCGTTATTTTCCGGCCACAGTTTTCAAACTATTCCGCGAGGCCGTCCAACGCCTGCGCGAAATCTTTGAGCAGATCAACTTCGTCTTCCAAGCCCACGGAGACGCGCACGAGGTTGTCGCCGATGCTCATCGCGGCGCGCTGCTCGCTCGACAGTTGCAGCCCCCACATCGCCGCCGGATGCACGACGAGTGTTTCATAGCCGCCGAGGCTCGCCGCGTTCACGCCCAACCGCAGCGCGCCCACAAACTTTTCCACCGCTTGAAAGCCGCCGCGCACTTCCACGCCCAGCATGCCGGTAAACCCGCTCATCTGTGCGCGCGCCAGTTCGTGTTGGGGGTGCGATTCGAGGCCGGGGTAGTGGACGCGCTCCACCTGCGGGTGCGTTTCGAGGAAGCGCGCGAGCGCGAGCGCATTCCGGTTGTGCCGCTCGACCCGCAGGGACAGAGTGCGCAGGCCGCGCAGGAGCAGCCACGCGTCGAAGGGGCCGAGCACCGCCCCTGCCACCAGCCCGAACCTCCAGGCGCGTTCGACAAACTCGCGCCCGCCCACGACGACGCCCGCCGTGATGTCGCTGTGGCCGCCGAGGTATTTCGTCGCGCTATGGACGCACACGTCTATGCCTAGCTCTAACGGTCGCTGGTTGACGGGGGTGGCGAAAGTGTTGTCCACCATCGTCGTGATCCGCCGCTCGCGCCCGAGCGCGGCGACGGCGCGCAAATCGGTGATGCGCATGAGCGGGTTGGTCGGCGTCTCGACGTAGATGAGTTTCGTGTTCGGGCGCAGGGCTTCCGCGAACTCGGCCGCGTCCGTCTGCCCGACGAACGTGTGCTCGATGCCCCAGCGCGGCAGTAATTGTTCGACGAGCGTCGCCGTGCCCGCGTAGAGATTGCGCTGCGCGACGACGTGATCGCCGGCGCGCAGATCGCAAAGCATCGCAGTGAAGATCGCGCCCATCCCCGAAGCGGTCAGGAGCGCGGCCTCGCCGCCTTCCAGCGCGGCGACGACGGCCTCCGCCTGCTTGTGCGTCGGGTTGCCGTAGCGCGTGTAAAACTCGGCGGGGCGCGTGGCGGTGGCGAGTTCGGCGAAGTGCCCGGACGAGTCGGCGTGGAAGGTCGAAGTCTGCCAGATCGGCGAAGCGACGGAGTGCGTTTTGTTATGCTCGCGCGAGGCATGCACGGCCTTCGTCTGCATCCCCTCCCACTCGTCTCCGTTGTTGTCGTCTTGTTTCATCGTTCCCTCTCCGTCGAAAGTCAATTCGTCTCACACTCTTTGACGGCCGCAACCGTCGTCGCCGCCTGCAACTCTTTCTTCTTGCGCGTAACAATGAGGGCGATCCCCGACATGATGCCGAGCGCGCCCACGGCCGTGCGCCACGTCAGGCTTTCGCCGAGGACGAGCCAGCCGAGGAACACCGCGATGGGCGGCGTGACGAGCGGGATGAGCATCGTCTTCGTCACGTCCATGTTGCGCACCAGCCAGTAGAACATCAGGAACGCGACCGCCGAGCCGACGAGCGCGAGATAGAGGAGCGACAGGACGGCGAGCGGCGTCCAGCGAAACGAGAAGGGGTTGCCTTCGAGCGTCACGCCGACGACGAGCAGCGGCACGAGTCCGCAGATCATCTGCCCCGCCGCCAGCGCGGCCGGTTCGATGTGGCGTGCGCGCGCCTTCACCAGCACGTTTGAGTAGGCCACGCAGAACGCGCCGAAGACGATGGCCGCGCTGCCCGCGAGCGCGGACTTGCCGTCCTCTACCGCCGCCTGATCCGAAAAGATCAACGCCACGCCCGCGACGCCGAGCGCGATGCCGCACACCTTCCAGAGCGTGATGCGCTCTTCCGGCAGGTAGTAGTGCGCGATGATGAGGCCGAAGGCCGGGATGATCGTTTGCAGGATGGCCGCCAGCCCCGAAGAGGTGCGCTGCTCGCCCCAGAACAGCAGGCCGTAGTTGATCGTGAAGGCCATCAAGCCCGTCAGCCCGATGAGCAGCCAGTCGCGCGGCGCGCGCGGCAGCGGCACGCGCCGCACCGCGATCACGCATAGCAGGACGGCTGCGGCCACGACGAACCGCACGCCCGCGAAAGTGAAGGGCGGCAAATCTTCCAGACCGAGTTTGATGAACAGCCACGTCGAGCCCCAGATCAAACTCAGCAGCAGCCAGACGATAACGGGTCTACGCATTGAATATCCTGCTCGCTCGAACTTACCACCGGCGCGCGCGCTCGCAAAGAAGCGGGAAGTTAACTTCCCGGTCTTTAGTCTTTAGCGCGCCCCGGCGGCGAAACGATCTCTACGCGCCCGGCTCGGCCGCCCAGTAATCCGACCGCTCCACGGTCGCCGGGTCGTGCCGCTCCATCCAGCGTTCCGGACGCTGCAACTCCCGGAAGCCGATGCGCCGGTAAAGTTCGTGCGCGTCTTTGGTCGCCAGCACCCAGCGGCGAAAACCCTGCAACTCCGGGCAGGCGATCATCACCTCGCCGAGCCACCTACCCAGGCCGCGCCCGCGAAACTCGTCCGTGACGAACACGTCTGCGACCCAGGCACACGTCGCGTAATCCGTGATCACGCGCGCGAACCCCACCTGTCGCTCGCCGAGGTAGACGCCGAAGCAGTGCGAGTGCTCGATGGAGCGTTCGACCACTTCGCGCGGGCGACCCTTCGCCCAGTAAGACGACTCGCTCAGGAACTCGTGAATCAACCCCACGTCCAGCCGCGCGCGATCCGTGCTGATCAGATATTCGCCACGTCGCCACTCTTGACTCATCCCGCATCTCCTTTTCGCCGACACAAAACCCCCGCCCTCATTCGCGCCCCACGTCTCTCGCGTAATTCGAGACGTGCGGCGGCGGCTCTATCCCCGGCGTCAGGCGCGGGTCGTCAACCGGCTCGCCCGCCGTCACCCGCAAGGGCACGACGCCCGCCCACACCGGCAACTCGTAATCCTCTTCGTCGTCCAACGGCGGCCCCGTGCGCACTTTGGCCGATGCCTCCGCGAGCGGGAGCGCGAGCACCAGCGTCGCGCGCATCTCGCCCTCCGACGGTTGTCGCACCTCCGCCCAACGACCCGGCGCGAGGTGTTCCGTCAGCGCGCGCAACGCTTCCCATTTCTCCGCCCCGTCTGTGACCACGACGGCGCGACCGAAGACCACGACCGACCTGTAGTTCATCGAGTGATGAAAGGCCGAACGCGCCATCACCATCCCGTCAACGAGCGTCACCGTCACGCACATCTCGATGCCCTCGCTGAGCGTGCGCAGCATCCGGCTCGCCTGCGCGCCGTGAATGTAGAGCGTGTCGCCCGCGCGCCCATAGCCCGTCGGAATGACGAAGGGCTGCCCTTCGACGACGAAGCCGACGTGACAGACGAAACCCTCGTCGAGAATTTTGTAGACGCCCTCGCGCCCGTATTCGCCCCGCTTCGGCAGACGCTTCAAAGTGCTCCGTCCCGTCGGCGTAAAACTATCCATCGCTTTTCACCCCTCCACCACTTTCACCCCGCCACATCCGGCCACGCCACGCCGGAAACCGCGCTCTGGCCCCTGCCCGCGACGTTGCACGCCGTTTATCGCCAACCGGCAAATATTCCGGCGCACTCACGCGAAACCGCAAATTGGCCTCTGGCGCGTGGGTATTGGCCTTGTCCGCTTTTGCGGCCATTCCCGGTATTTGTGGTATCTTATGCCCCGTCTTTCAAATTACAAATAGCCAATTTAAGATTGGCCTCTAGCCGTCGCAGACAGATGAACTACGCTAAGTTGAAATTCAAGCGCAATGATACGCGCTCGCTCTGCGGCCAGTTGGTCGAGGCTTTGGAGTCCGCCATCGAGCGCGAAGACCTGACGGCGGGCACGCGCCTGCCCTCCGAGCGCGCGCTGGCCGGGCAACTCAAACTCAGCCGCACCACGGTCGCGGGCGCATACCGCGAACTCGAAGCGCGCGGCCTCCTGCGCAGTCACGTCGGGCGCGGCACGTTTGTCTGCGCGCGACCCGAACCGGCGGACGCGCCGTTCGCGTGGCGCGGCAAAGTCTCCGCCTTCGCCCAACTGAGCGCCGACCCCGCGCTGCGCAACCTACATCTCGACGCGTTGAACTCGCGCCTCATCTCTTTCGCCGCCGGCATCCCCGCCATCGAATGCTTCCCGCTGGCCGACTACCGGCGGCTCATCGAACAGGTGTTGAAAGAGAGCAGCGACGTGGTGCTCGGCCTCGGGCCGACCGAGGGGCAGGCCGTCCTGCGCAAGGCCATCGCCGCGCGCGCCGGAACGCGCCCCGAACGCGTGCTCATCCTCTCCGGCTCGCAGCAGGGACTCGATCTCATCGCGCGCTGCCTGATAGATGCGGGCGATACGGTGGTGCTGGATCGTCCCGGTTACGTCGGCGCGATCCAGACGTTTCGCGCGGCGGGCGCGAAACTCGTCGGGTGGGACACGGTGCGCGGCGACCTCGACGAACTCGAAGATTTGTTCCTGCGCTACCGCCCGAAGTTGCTCTACATCAACCCGACCTTTCAGAACCCGACGGGCAAGGTCTTCACGTTGCGCGAGCGGCGCGACCTGCTGCGCCTCGCCGTGCGCTATCGCATCCCCGTCGTCGAAGACGACCCCTACCGCGAAACCTATCTGGATGCCGCGCCCCCGCCGCCCACGCTCTACGAACTCGACGAGCACAACATCGTCATCCACCACAGCACTTTTTCCAAGGTGCTCGCGCCCGGCCTGCGACTCGGCTGGCTCGCCGCCTCGGAGTACGTAGTTGATCAACTCGCGCTCATCAAGCAGCGAGAGAATTTGTTCACGGAAGGCTTGAGCCAGTTGGTCATGACCGAGTTTATGCGGAGCGGGCTGTTCGACGAACACCTGGCCCGTCTCAGGCGCGAACACGCGCGCAGGCGCGACCGGATGAGCGCGGCGCTCGCCAGGCATCTGCCCGCCAAATTCCTGACCTACGCGCGGCCGAAAGGCGGCCTCTACTTCTGGTGTCGGCTGGGGCACGGGTTAAAGGGGCGGCAACTGCTGCGGCAAGCGACGGCGGCGGGCGTCGTCTTCGCCAACGGCGAGATTTTCTACGCCGACGAGGCCGGGGCGCACGAACTGCGTCTCTGCTTCGCCAGCCAGACCGGGGACAGGATCGAGGAAGGAATCAAACGGTTGGCCGCCGGTCTCAAGTCCGGACACGAACCGGACGCGCCGCGCGAGGAGAGTTTGATGCCGATGGTCTGAATAAAGAATTGATCCATTGATTCATCGGTTCATTTGTTCAATGAATCAATGAATCAATGGATCAATGGATCAATGGATCAATTCTTCTTCATTGAATTTTAATCAGCGCTTTGTTGCCGGGCGTGCCGCGCAGGGAGATGCTGACCGAGACATCGCCCGCGTTCGCCAACTCGGCCGGCAGGACGACCACCACCTGCGTCACACGCTCGTAATCAGGAACCTTGCCCACGTGCTCGACCGTGAGAGGATAGATTCTCTGCTGCGCATCTTCCGCCTGCACCGTCAAGACCGTCTGAGGCTCGTCCGGCGCGAGATTCACGTTGTAGGCAAAGAGCATCACGCGGGTGCGGCCGTCCGTGCTGAAGTTCATGTTGGAGTTGACCGAGAAAGGCGCTCGCATGCGCGTCACGGAGTCGAGCGCAATGGCGCGCGTCGAATTCCATTCCGTGAGCAGTTGAGGCGTCGAAACGAAATTCGTCTTCGGGCGCAGCATGAAAAGTCCCTGCTCGATGCCGCTGACCGCGACGACGCCGCTTTTGAAGAACGGGTAGTTGCTCCAGGTGCCGTTGAAGGCCGGCAGATCGTCCACCGGGTAAACGTCGAAATAGCCGACCTCTTGCAGCGTGGCCGTAGCGGCTTGGCTGATGTCGAGCACGCGCAGGCCGCTCCGGTAGTTGGATTGATAAGCGTAGCGCCCGAGTATGTAGAGGTTGTGGTCAATCGCGGTGGTCGTGCCTTCGTGGAAACCCGTGATTGACGGCGCATCGAGGTCGGAGACGTTGAAGATGTGCGTGCGCGTCTTCGTCTTAAACTTTTGCTCGTCCAATTCGTCGTCCACCAGGAACAGGGATTGATCGTCGGTCAACCAGCCCTGATGCGTGTAGGCGCTGCCGGGATACTCTCTGCGCGACAGCAGCCGGGGGGCTTTCTTGTCGGTGACATCAACGATGGTCAAGGTGTCTTCGTTGGAATTGAAGCAAATCTCGCGGCTGCGGTAGGCCGCGTCGGGGCCGCGATAAATGACGCATTGCGAATCGTGCGTGTAGCCGTCGGCATCGACGCACCCGGCGTAAGCGGGGCGGGCGGGGTCGCGCACGTCTATGATGTGCAGGCCTTTCGCGCACTTGTTGGCGGCGGCGTCCGTGTAAGAGGTCACGCCGTTGGCGTAAGCGAAGCCCGTCTCTTCGTTGATGGTAATCGTGTGCGCGCGGCTGAAATCGTTGTAGTGCGCCGTCTCGGTAAAAGTGACGGGCGGCGCGGCGACACTGCGCAGACGCGTGAGGTCGAAGACCTGCATTCCATGATTCGCCGCCTCGCTCACGATGAAAGCGTGATTGCCGTAGACTTTGATCGCGCGCCACACCGAATCCACGCTGTGCGTGGGCAGATTGCCGAGGTAGACGGGGTTTTCGGCGTCGCTGATGTCAACGAAGGCCGTCCCGTTGGAACGACCCATCAGCGCATATTCCTTGTTCGTCTCCGGATCAGTCCAGCCCCAGACATCGTTGCCCGTCCCGCCGCCGATCTCGGCGAGCGGGAGGAACGAAGCGAGGTCAACATTTTGGCAGGGGAACGTGCCCGCCTTCCCGTTCACGCACGGCGTCAGGCCCATCGCCTTCATCGGTTGTCCGTCCGGCTGCCCGTTGCCGCCCTCGCCGATGTGTTTATCGCCGTCGTGCGCCGCGCCGGACGGGGGAAGCGAAACGAGCAGCGCCAGCGCGCACGAGCACAGCAGTAAGAAGACCAGCGTGGGAAACTTTTTGCTCATCATTTTTTTACTTCTTTCAAGATACAGACCTATATCATAAAGACGCTCGCGGTGGGGCTAATCTAACGCACGGTGTTCCAAATAAAGGTGAAGGCCGGCTCGCTGCGGTCTGCGAGAAACGACCAGCCGTGCGCGCCGGGCGCGAGCGTGTATTGGTGCGCGACCCCCGCCGCTTTCAGCACGGCGGAGAGTTGCGCGTTGCCGCGCTCGAAACCGTAGCGGTCGCTCTCGCCGATGTCGAAATAAATCTTCAGCCGCCTGATGGCCGGGGCGTTCGTGCGGGCGAGGTGGAGCGGGTTGTTGGCCTGAAAAAACGCGGGGTCGGGCGGCGCGCCGAAGAGTTTCGTGGCGAGTTCGTAGCGATACTTCCCCGAGCGATCTTCGGGCGACTTCGGGGCTTGCGGCAGTTCGTCGAAGAGAGCCGCGCTGTGGGCGGCGACGCCCGCGAAGAGTTCGGGGTGTTTGAAGGCGATCAGGAGCGCGCCGTAGCCGCCCATCGAGATGCCTTCGATGAGGCGCGAGCGCGGCGAGGGCAGCGTGCGGTAAGTTTTGTCCACGAAGGGCAGGAAGTCGCGGACGATGGCGTCTTCGTAGCGCGTGCCGTCGCGCGCGTTGAGGTAGAAACTGTTCGCGCCGTAGGGGATGGCGACGATAAAGTCGCCCACCTTCGAGGCCGCGCGCAGGGCTTCGAGCTTCGTCTCGATGCAGCGCGATTCCCAATCGCGCTCGTCGTTGTTCAGGCCGTGCAGGAAGATGACGAGCGGGTAACGCTGCGAACTGTTTTTGTCATACGAAGGCGGGAGCGAGACGGCGTAGCGCACGTTTCGACCGAGACTCGCCGACGGGAACTCCGCGTATTCGATCCGTCCCGCCGACGAATTACTAACGCGCTTATCGGAGGGCGTACCCGGCGGCGCGTGCGGAATTTGCGCGACACACGCGCAGGAGGAGAAGAGCAGCACGCTCTGCAAGAGAATTAAAGAGCGGCACGCGCCGCCGCCGTAGCGTCTCCACAGCGTCGCGGCCAACGCGCCGATTTTTTCGACACCATACTTCATGCGTCTTGACTCAACCCTCACCCTACATAGGCCGGCGGTCAGATTTTTTCGGTGGGTTTGGACGGAAAATGGTTGAGGCCGAGGCGCGCGGCCGTGCGGTCGCTCAGATCGATCATGGCGGCGGCGTTGATGGCGGCGGCGATGCAGATCGTCTCGCTGATCTCTTCCTTCGTCGCGCCGAGGGCGAGCGCCTTTTTCATGTGGCCGTCAATGCAGCCGTCGCACTTCGCCACGAGCGAGGCGGCAATCGAGATCAACTCCTGCACTTTCGGGTCGAGGATGCGCCGCTCCGGCGTGTAGTACAACTCTTTGTAGTACGCGCCGTAAACTTTCTTCATGCGCGGTTCGAGCATGGAGTAGGAATTCGTCGCCTCGTCCTGTGCGACCGGGATCAAGCGCGCGTTGTCGAGCGTGACGCCCTCCACGTCGGCCGCCGCGTCGTGTAGTTCGGCTGAAGCGTTCGCGCCGTTCGCGCCGTTCGCGCCCGCCGCCGTCGTTGTGGCTGAGGCGACGCCCGTGTCGCTGGTCGCCTCGGCCGGATTTTTTTCACTCATGTCAATTCTCCTGTTCGGCAACCCGCGCCCGGACGATCTATCGGAACGGGAGTTTCTCTGTCAGCGTGCGGTCGCCATATGGATTTTCTTTTCGTCAAAGCACCTGTGGATGGTGTCCGCTTGAATAATAGTTGATACGTGCGCGCCGTCCGCGCAGTTTCAGCGCGGCGCGTTACGGGCGTTCGATTGACTCGACAAACTCATTCACGGCTTTAACGTAATGTTCCGGCGACTCGTCGTAGGCGCGTCCGTGCGTCGCGCCCTCGACGATAAATTTGCGCTTGCCCGCGCCGCGCGCCGCCGCGTAGAGCGGTTCGAGCACCGTGGCGTTAGGCATGCGCGCGTCCTTCGTGCCGCCGATGAAGAGGATGGGGCGCGATATTTGTCCCGTCGCCCGCAGCAGGTCGTAATCCTTCGCCGCGAAGTTCAAACGCCACGAAGTGAACTTTATCAAGAGCGTCGCGAAAGGAAAAGCGGGGAGGCCGAGCAGCCGGACGTGATGTTCGACCGTGTTGGCGAACGAGAGGAAACTCGACTCGGCGACGACGGCCAGCAGTTTCTCGTCGCCGATTTCCGAGGCCGCAAGGAGCGTCGCCGCCGCGCCCATCGAGACGCCCATCAGCACGACGCGGTCGTCTGGTTCGCGCGCGCGCACGAACGAGAAGGCCGCCGCCACGTCGCGCCGCTCGTCGTAGCCGATGGTGGAAAACTCCGCCGCGCTCGCCCCGTGTCGCCTGAGATCGTAGAGCAGCACGCCGTAGCCCTCGCGCCAGAGGGCGACGCCGCGTTCGAGCATCTCGTAACGCGAGCGAAACAGCCCGTGCGTCAATACGAACGTGATGCGCCGTCGTCGCTCGCCGCTCGCCGCGAGATACCAGCCGGAGAGCGTGTTGCCGTCCGTCGAAGTGAACGTGACCGGCTCGAAAGTCGCGCCGTAGGCGGCGGGCGTGTCGCGGCGGTCACGCTCGCCGGGGCGCGTCCCGGCCTTCGTGATGGCGAAACTCAGGAGCCACGGCAAGCCGACCGTGATGATCAAAACAAGCGCGAGCACGACGGCGGCGAGTTTCCGCGCGATGCCCCGGCCGCTGAAACGGCGCGCGCGCCCATCCTTTTCATCAACCGGCGACACGCGCGCCTCGCCCCGCTCGCTTCCGGCGTCGAGCGACGCGGAATCTTCGTCTTGCCGCGTGGGGTCGTCGCCCGCGCGCTCGCGCCGTGCGGCGTCGTGCGGGTCTGCGAGTTTGCGCATGCTGAGCGTTGCGCCGAGCGTGAGAGCGGCGCACATCGCGCCGACGCCCGCCAACCCCCAGCGCGGATAGATGCGCGCGCCCGCCGCCACCGCCACCGCGATGCCGAGTTGCGATGCGCCGTTGCGCAGGGCGACGTAGGTGGCGCGCTCCCGTGCGGCGACGAGTTCGGTGATCAACGCTTGCAGCGGCGCGACGCGCAGCGCGGCGAGAAAGGCCGTCGCGCAGATGATCGCCCAGAGCCGCACGCCCCACGTAAACGTCGGCAAGACGAGCACCAGAAAAATCATTGCAGCGCTGCTGATGACGGCGACGCGCCGTTTGCCGTAGCGGTCTGCGAGCAGGCCGCCGAGCGCGCCCCCCGCGACCGCGCCCGCCCCGGCCAGCGCGTAGATCAACCCGACCTCGCGCGCCCCCGCGCGGAACGCGTCCGAGAGCCACGTGCCGAGGTAAGTGGTCAGCCCGACGAGTCCGCCGGAGATGAAGAACGCGCTGACGATGCCGCGTCGCGTCGAGCGCGAACGCATCGCCAGACGCCACAGCGACACGCGCCCCGTCGCCTGTTCGTCAACCTGCCCGCGTTCATCAACCTTCTGCCCTTCGTCAACCTTGCGTCCGCTCGCGTCGCCCGCCGCATCGCCTGCCGCCGACTCGTTCGCGCGCGGCAACGGAAACTGCCGCACGAGCAAGCCCGCGGCGGCGACGAGCACGGCCGACGCGGCGAAGACCACGCGCCAGCCGAAACTCCCCGCCACCCACGCGCCCAAGGGCACGCCGAGCACGGGCGCGAGAAAATATGCGACGGCCACCCCGCTCATCTGTTTGCCGCGCCGCGCGTAGCTGGAAGCGTCGGCGAGCGCGGCGATGACGAGCGCGCTCACGAGTCCCCCGGCGAGTCCGGCCAGCGCGCGCGCCGTCCAGAAGAGGGCGACGTGCGGCGCGAAGGCCGCGAGCGCGTTCGCCGCGACGAAGATACCGGCCGCCCCCGGCAGCCATCGCACGGGGTTCACGCGCCCCGCATTCCGGCCGAGCACGAGCGCCACGGCCGCCGCCGCCAACGCGTAGATCATCACGCTCGCCGCCACGCTCGTCTTCGCGCTGCCGAGTCCGGCGGCGATCTGAGGCGTGATCGCGGCGACGACTTGTGAGTCAACCAGTGCGACGAGCATTAACAGGCACGCGCAGGCCGCGGCGAGGCGCGCCGGGGGCTGAGCGGTATCGTCTTCGTAAACAGTCGTTGACATAAAAAGCGGCGGCTTCGCCGGGCGGCACGTCTGCTGAACTTTTTAGCAGCACCAAAACTTGACCTGGCCGAGGTTGTCCCGCATCTTCGCTTGCGTCACACTTCTTGTCAACTTCAACTTTTGTTGAGGGCGCGGCGCACGTCGTCGCCCGCTTTTGCGCGCCGGGTGAGGTTATAATCAACGGCCTCCGGGCGGATTGGAATCGAGCGTTCAAAGGCACGCCCGGCACAGACACAGAGCGCGCGCGCAGTGGCACGAAGTTGAAGCATTCACGATCCCGGATTTGTGATCCCGGATTCGTGATCTCGGATTCGTGATCCCGGATTCGTGATCCCGGATTCGTGATCTCGGATTTGTGATCTCAAATCAAGTTTGTCTTTTCTCTGTGCCCTCTCGCGCGTCCTTTACAGTTCATAGCGAATTTACTAAGGCGAGACCTTGATGCAGAGAACCTTTAGCTGGCGTCCCGGCGTGCTGGCGGCCATCGCCATGACGCTGCTCGCCCTGCTTCCGCAAGCGCACCTGTGGTACACGCGCGGCGGCGACTGGCACGGCGCGTATGCTTCCTTCGACGGCGACGAGACGGCCTACGCCGCTTATCTCGCCGCGCTCATCGCCGGCCGCCCCCGCCTGAACGATCCTTACGCCGGCCTTGACCATTCGCCCGCCGCGCCGCTCGCCGAATCGCTCTTCTCGATCCAGTTCATCCCCGCCTACGCGCTCGCACTGCCCGCGCGCGCGCTCGGCCTCGACGCTTCGACCGTCTTCATCGCGCTCAGCCCCCTCGTCGCCTTCGCCTGCGCGCTCGCTCTCTTCCGGCTGCTCGCGCCCGTCATCGCAGACGCGCGGCTCGCGGCCTGCGGCGTCGTCATCGTCCTGTGCCTCGGCGCGCTCGCGTCCGGACAGGCGAGCCTCGCGCCGCTCCTCAAGTTGGGCGCGTCTTACGCTTACCTGCCGTTCCTGCGCCGCTACCTGCCCGCGCTGCCCTTCCCCTTCCTCTTCATCTTCTGCGCGCTCGTGTGGTGCGCGCTCGCGCAGGCGTCGCGCCGTGCGGCTCTCTCATACGCCGTTGCGGCGGGCGCGACGTTCGCCCTGCTCGTCTACTCCTACTTTTATCTCTGGACGGCTGCCGCCGCGTGGCTCGCCTGTCTCGCCCTGCTCCGGCTCGCCGCGCGCCGGGGGGACAATAAAACGCACGCCGCAAAAGTTTTTCTGACCACGGGCGCGCTGGCCTGCGCGTCGCTCGTACCCTACGCCGCGCTGCTCGCGCGACGCGCCGCGACGATGGACAAGGTGCAGGTGTTGGAGTTCACGCACGCGCCCGATCTCTTTCGCGCGCCGGAGATCATCGCGCTCGTCGCGCTCGTCGTGCTCGCCGCAGGCGCGTGGCGCGGGCGTCTCGAAGCGCGCGACGCGGGCGTGCTCTACGTCGCTTCATTCGCGCTCACGCCGTTCGTCGTCTTTAATCAACAACTCGTCACGGGACGTTCGCTGCAACCCGTCCACTACGCGGATTACATCTTGAACTACCTCTCGCTCGTCGCGCTCACGCTGGCCTTCGCGCTCTACGCCCGCCCCGGAGACGAAAGCGAAGCCCGCCTTGGAGACGAAAGCGAACGGGCGACGCATGACCATCCGCCGGAGCAGGGCGGACGCGCGTCGGCGTCGCGGCGCTTTCCCGCGCGCGTGTTCCTGTGCGTCGCGCTCGCGGCTTACGTCTGGGCCGGGTTCGAGTTGGTTGCGACGACGCGCAGGTTCGCGCCGGTCAACCGCGCGCGCGATGAACAGGCGGGCGTCGCTTCGCGCCTGGCGGAGATGGCGCGCGCCGACGCGAGCGAATTCGTGCGCCTTGAGGCGGGCGCGTCGTCGCGCGTGCGTCCCGTCGTCCTCGCGACGAGTTTCATGCTGGCCGACAATTTGGTGATTGACGCGCCGCAGGCGGCCGTGCTCTGGTCGCCGCACATGCACGTCTATTCGGGGTTCACGGCGGACGAACACAGAGAGCGCATGTATCAACTTTTTTATTACACGGGCGTCCGGCCGGAAAACCTCCGCGCCTTTCTCGAAGCCAATCCGCTTCTCATCTACAAGCTCTTCGGCGCGGAGCGCGCTCTGCCGCGTCTCACAACCCGGTATGCGCCGCCGGCCGCCCTTGAGTTCGAGCGCGAGCAGGATGCGTATGCCGCTTACGTCGCCGCGTTCACACGCGCGCAGGCGGCGCGCCCCGCCCTCTCCTACGTCATCACGTCGCCGGAACGCCCGCACGATCTAACGCAACTCGACCGCTGGTACGAGCGCGATGCGGGCGAGCGCGTCGGCGTCTACACCATCCAACGCCTGCGCCTGCGCCCTTGAAGACTTGCCGGATGCGATCTCTAAAACTTAGTATCAGGCGTTCTGCCGAACCCTGCGCCGCCATCGGTCGAAAACAACCGTCCGCCGTCTTCTATGACTACTCCGCTTGAACGCGAAACGCCCCTGCGCTGGCGTTGGGGCTTGCTGGCCGCGCTGGCGTTGATGCTGCTTTCGCTCTTGCCGCAGGTGCATCTCTGCTACAAACGCGGGAGCGATTGGCAGGGCTCTTACGCGCACTTCTACACCGACGAACCGGCCTACTCCGCCTACGTCAACGCGCTCATCGCCGGCCGCCCGCGCCGCAACGACCCCTACACGGGGCACGACGACCGCGCGGATGCGCCCTTGCCCGAATCGCTGTTCTCGATCCAGTTTGTGCCCGCCTACATGCTGTCTATCCCGGCGCGCGCGCTCGGCCTCACGGCCTCGACGATGTTCATCCTGCTCACGCCGTTAATCGCCGGGGCGAGCGCGCTCGCCATCTTCTGGCTGCTCTCGATGCTGACGCGCGACGAGCGCATCGCCGCCGCCGCAGTCCCATGCGTGCTCTGCCTCGGCATCCTCGTCGCCGGTCAGGGCTTGGTGGTGAACCTGTTGGGGCGGCAAACCGCTTACGTCTTCCTTCCCTTCCTGCGCCGCTACGTGCCGGGCGTGCCCTTCGCCTTCTTCTTTTTCTTCTGCGGCTTTGTCTGGCGCGTGCTCACGGCGGACGCGCGCCGCGCGCGCCTCGCGGCGGCGCTCGCGGCGGGCGTGTTGTTCGCGCTTCTGGTCTATTCCTATTTTTATCACTGGACGACCGCCGCCGCGCTGCTCGGCTGCCTCGCCCTGCTCTGGTTCGCCCTCCTGCGCCCCGCCGACTGGCGACGCGCCATCGAGCCTTTCGCGCTCATGTCCCTGTGCGCCGTCGTCTCCCTCGTGCCCTACTTTCTATTGCTCTCGCGCCGCGCGCCGACGATGGACACGGTGCAAGCCCTCACCTATTCGCGCGCGCCCGATCTGTGGCGCGGGGTGATTTTGCTCGTCGCGCTGGTGCTCGTCGCGCTCGCGCTCGGCGTGCGCAAACGCTGGCTCAGCGCGCGCAACCCCGCCGTCCTCTTCAACGCCGCGCTCGCGCTGTGCGTGCTCGTCGTCTTCAACCAACAACTCATCACGGGGCGTTCGCTCCAACCGATGCACTACGAGCAATACATCGGCAACTACGTGGCGCTCCTGTCGGCCGCGCTCGCGGCGGGCTTGCTCCGGGCGGGGCGAAAAACTCTTAAACTCGCAGGCGACGCGAACCGCGAAACTGCGGGGGCGACGACGGCCAGGCATTTGATTCCGCATCGCGTCTGGATACCCGTCGCCTTGGCCGCGCTGCTGTGGGGCGCGGGCGAGACTTTGATCATCACGAGACGCGCCTCGGTGGGCAACCAGTTGAAAGACGAATGGGGCGCGGTCGCGCTGCGCCTGAAAGAGAGGGCGCGCGGCGAGCAGGCAGACCCGCACCCGGTCGTCTTCAACCCGAGCGCCTATCGCATTGACAACCTCCCGACCTACGCGCCGCTCTCAACCGTCTGGGCGCCGCACATGTTCGTCTTCTCCGGCGTCTCCATGGCGGATAACAAGGAACGTTTTTTCAAGTACCTCTACTACTCGGGCGTCGCGGCCGACGACTTCGAGACCATCTACCGGCAGCAGGGCTTCATTCACTTCGCCATCTTCGGCTGGGAGCGCGCCAACTCACGCCTCACCGTCAAACATCGCCCCATCACGCAGGCCGAAATTGACGCCGAGAAGAACAACTACGCCGACTTTCACGCACGGTTCGACCGCCGCCACGCCGCCGAACCCACCCTCGCTTACGTCGTCGCACAGGCAGACCAGCCGTTCAACTTCGCGCCGCTCGACCGCTGGTACGAACGCGACGCGGGCGAGCGCGTCAACCGGCACATCATCTACCGCGTTCGCCTGCGCGACTGATGCGCTCACGGCTGTCTCCGGCCTTCCGGCGGCGCGGATACAATGCAGAACATTTGACAAATGACCAACAAAAATTTCGCCTAGTGTCAGCGGCAGAAGGAGAAATTTTCATGTCAATCATGACGAAGGTCGAAGCACAACCGATGCCCATTAACATCGGCATCGAAGAACCGGACAGGCGCGAGATCGCCGAAGGTCTCTCGCGCCTGCTCGCAGATACTTTTACGCTCTACTTAAAGACGCACAACTTTCACTGGAACGTCACGGGGCCGATGTTCCAAACGCTCCACCTGATGTTCGAGGAGCAATACAACGAACTGTGGACGGCGAACGACCTGATCGCCGAACGCATCCGCGCGCTCGGCGTCTACGCGCCCGCCACCTACAGGGAGTTCGCGCGCCTGACCGCCATCGCCGAAGAGGACGGCGTGCCCGCCGCGACGCGGATGGTGCGCCAACTCGTCGAAGGCCACGAGACGGCCGCGCGCACCGCGCGCTCCGTCATCACCATCGCCGAGAACGCCAAGGACGCGCCGACCGCAGACCTTCTGACCGAGCGCCTGCAAGTCCACGAGAAAACCGCGTGGATGCTCCGCAGCCTGCTCGCCGAAGAGCAACCGAACATTGCCGCCGCGCCGAACGTTGCCGCTGCGGCGGCGCAGGGCGCGTAGGCACGCGGGAGACGAAGTCGAGTCTTCGCACACATCGAGGCCGCTTGCGCCGAACACTGTGTTCGGCGCAAGCGGCCTCGCCCCTGTCCGCCCGCCGGCGCCCCCGAACCGCACGGGCGACGGGCCGCTCACTTGCGGCTCTTTTTACTTGCGGCTCTTCGCCATCTTGTTCAACTTCGCCAGCGCTTCATCACACCAGTCGAGCAATGCGCGGCTGACGTGCTGGCCGTAGCTGACGGTTAATAGCCAATAAGGCAAATTAGAGTTGTCGGCATACTCGATCTTGATCTCTTTCTCGATGGCCTTATATTTTTCGAGCAGCCCGCGCTGGAGTTCACGGAACGCCTCGATGTGCCCGACGTTAATATCGAAGGACACCTCCTCGCCGAAAAAAAGCTTCAGGAGAAGTTCGCTGCGTTCGACTTTAGGCGTCACCCCTTCGGCCAGCCACTGCTGCAACTCCTCGCGCCCCCGATCCGTCAGCGCATACACGTGGCGGTCGGGCTTGCCCGCCCCCCGCTCCACGGTTTTCGTCACCAGCTTTTCGGCCACGAGGCTCTTCAAGATCGGATAGATCTGCCCGTAGCTTTCCGTCCAGAAGTTACTGATGCTTTCTTCGACGCGCTTCTTGATGTCGTAGCCGGACATCGGGGCGATGCTCAACATCCCCAGCACGGCATATTTGCTTTTGGTCTCTCTCATATATTGACATAGTATATATCTTAATGATATATAGCTAACGGATTGAATGAAACGATCTTAAGTCATGACCGGGTTTTTGCACAGAGGAGAGCGACAAATGGGCTACACGTTCAACGCGATATTGACGGTTCACATCATCTTCGGCGGCGTCGCTTTGCTGGTTGCGCCGGGCGCGATGATCACACGTAAAGGCGGCCTGTGGCACAGGCGTTGGGGCAAAGTTTACTTCTGGTCTATGGCGACGGTGGCGGCAAGCGCGGTCGCGCTGTCGCTGCTGCGCCCCGGTCTCTTTCTCCTGCTCGTCGCGGTGTTCAGCTTTTATCTTGCACTCACCGGCTACCGGGTGCTCTATCGCAAAACTCCCCAGGAGCGCGCTAACTTTCTGGACTGGGGCGCGGCGATGTTGATGCTGGCGGGCGGCGTCGCGCTGTTTGGTTACGGCGTCCTCTTGCTTCGCACGTCGTCGTTCGGAGTGGTGGCGGTTGTCTTCGGCGGCACCGGTCTGTTGCTGGCGATTACGGATGCACGCGCCTTTCTCCGCCCTCCCGCGGACAAGCGCGCGTGGTGGTTCACGCACATGGGGCGCATGATGGGTGCTTACATCGCGACGGTCTCCGCCTTTTCGGTGGTGAACTTTCACTTCCTGCCGCCGCTGGTGCGCTGGTTGTGGCCGTCCGCCGTCGGCCTCGTCGGCAGCTACATCTGGGCGCGCCATTACCGGCGGAAATTTTCCGCCGCCTCCAGCGCGCGAAGCGAGCCGGCTGGAAGCGCGCGCAGCGAGCCGGTCGGCCGGGTCAGCCCCGTAGGGCACGTCTGACGCCGCAGGCCGCAGCGCGTCGCGGCTCAATCCGCGACGGCGTCGTCGCCCGTCTCCCCGCCCTCGCCCACGAGTTTGCTCACCGTCTCAAGCGTGTCAATTTCGTCCACGCTCTTGTCGTCGCGCAGGCGCAGGATGCGCGGGAAGCGCAGGGCGTAGCCGCTCTTGTGTCGCTTCGAGACCTGCACTCGGTCGAAGGTGACTTCGAGGATGATGCGTGGCTCGACCGTGCGCACGCGACCATGCGCGAACTCCTGAATCGTGTGCGCGCGAAACCATTCGGTCAGTTCGGCCAACTCGACATCAGTCAAACCGGAATAGGCTTTGCCGACGTTCAGTAGTTCCGCGTCGTCGGCCGAACGCCGGACGGCGAACGTGTAATCCGACAACAGATTGCGCCGCTTGCCGTGGCCGACTTCGACCGCCGTGACGACGACATCGAGCGTGGCGAGCGCGCGCTTCAACTTCAACCACTCGCGCCCGCGCTTGCCCGGCTTGTAAGAGGAGCGCGGGTCTTTGATCATCAGGCCCTCGTTGCCGCGCCCGCGCGCCGCGTCGAACTCGGCATCGAGCAGGGCGACCTCGCTCAGGAGCTTCGCCTCGGAGAGCCTGAGCGTCGCCGCCGTATCGCCCGCGCCCGAATCGTTATTCGTCAAGAGACTTTCGAGCGCGGCGCGACGAGAGGCGAGCGGCTCGTCGAACATCACGCGCCCGCCGGCGTAGAGCAGATCGTAGGCGATGAAGACGACGGGGGTGGAGGCGAGCAGTTCGTCGCCCACGGTCTTGCGCCCCAGACGTTTCTGCAACTCGGCGAAAGGGAGAATCTCCGTGCCGCGCGCGGGCACGATCTCGCCGTCCATGATCGCATCGGTCTTAAGGGCTGCGAGCGGCGCGACGAGTTCGGGGAAGCGGTGCGTCACCTCGTCGAGCGTGCGCGTGTAGAGCGCGACGCGGCCGTTTTCCACGTGCGCCTGCGCGCGTATGCCGTCGAATTTGTCTTCGACGTAAAACTCCGCGGGCATCGTGCGCGCGATGTCGGCGAGGTCTTCGCCCGCCGTGGCGAGCATGAACTTGATCGGGTGGAAGAGGCGCATCGAGACGCCCGCGAGATCGCCCCGGCGGGCGCGCACGGCCGTCTCGCCGATGTCGCCCGTGAGCATGTTGACGCGCGCCACGTCGGCCAGCGGTCGCTCGAAGGCGCGTGCGAGGGCGTCCTCCACCAACCCCTCTTTCAGGCCGATGCGCAGATCGCCCACGAGCATCTTGACGAGATACTTCGCTTCGAGCGCGTTGGCGCGCGAGAAGGCGTCGGCGAGCATCGTCCGCTTGTTCTTCGTGCCGCGCGTGTCGCTCAAGAGCGCGATGAGGCTTTCGACGGCGGCGAGCGTAAAGCCCGTTTGATCAGCTTCGTCGCGCCCGGCTTCGCGGAAGGCTTCGTAGGCGACTTCGCCGGAATCGCCGAGGCGCACATAGCGCGGGCGCAAATTCTCCGTGTCGAGGCCGGTCACGTCCGAGAGCACGTCGCGCAAAAGATTCGTGCCGACGTTGGTCGTGCGCGCGTCGTTCAGTGCGAACTGGTGTCCGGCGAAGTAGCGCGCGGCGCGCACGAGGTCTCGGTCGTCGAGCATGTGAAAATACGCGCCGAGCAGGGCGGCCTTCTCAAGTTTCTTCGTCGTCCCGGCAACCGCTTCGGCCGTCCGCGCGAAACTCACGAGCGCGCCGCCCGCGACGTTGTCTTGCGAACTTTCGGGCGCAACGGGCGCAGCCGCCAACTGTTCCTTGCTCGGCTTCTTCGTGCGTGGCATCTCTTTATGTTTTCATCAACTCCGCCGGCACGCGCACGGCTTCGTGTTCTTCGGGTGCGCCGAAAAGTTCGGGGTGGATGATGCGCGCGAGAATCTCCGCGCCGGCGACGACGCGCGGGCCGGGGCGACTGAAATAGGCCGTTGCGTCCACCGCCCAGACTTCGCCGCGCACGACCGCCGGAAGCTCCTGCCAGCCCACAGGCAGTCGCGCCGTTTCGAGCGCCTTGAGGGTATCCTCTTTGTAATAGCCGCACGGCGCGAGCACGATCACTTCGGGCGCGTAGGCGCGAATCGCTTCCGGGGTGGTCGTGGTTGAGGGCTTGCCCGCGTGGCCGAAGGCGTGGTCGCCTCCGGCGAGCGCGACCTGTTCGGGAACCCAGTGGCCGGGCGCAAAGGGCGGCTCAAGCCATTCGAGGACGAAGGTGCGGGGGCGCGTCCTGATTTCCGGTAGGGCGAGCGCGAGCGCATCGAGGCGCGTGGCTAATTCGGCGACGACCTGTTCGGCCTCGGCTTCCCTTCCCGTCAGGCCGCCGACGGTGCGTATGTTCGAGAAGATGTCGGCGATGGTGTTCGGTTCGAGCGAAACGACGCGCACGTCCGTCTCGAAGAGACGCGCGGCCCCCTCGACCTGTTTGTAACTGACGGCGCACACGTCGCAGAGTTCCTGCGTGATGACGAGATCGGGTCGGAGCGCGCGCAAACGTTCTTCGTCGAGGTCGTAGATCGAGCCGTGGCCGTCGAGTTGAGAGCGGACGGCGTGGTCAATCTCCGCGCTCGTCATCGTCAGGTGCGAGATGCGGCTGGCGGTGAGTTGAGGCTTGCCGACGACCGCAGCCGGGTAGTCGCATTCGTGCGTGACGCCGACGAGCGCGTCTTCGAGTCCGAGAGCGCAGACGATCTCTGTGGCCGAGGGCAACAGCGAGACGATGCGCGGCGTGTGTGTTGTGCTCATCAAAAAATTTATCTTCCCCGTCGGAGTTATCTTCGCCCGAGAGGTTCGCGCGCGGAGGTCTCCGCTGTCAAGTTTGACGCCTCGCGGCTTTTCCCTTTGCCCGCTTATCGCGCTACAATCGCGCCTCCGACAGCTTTAGCAGACACGTTCAAGAGGTAACGCTTCGATGCAGGACAAACCGACGAATCTACCGACGACGCAGCCGGGCGGCGAGCCGCTGAAACCATTCACGCAGGCCGTCCTCGAACGCCGCGCCACCAACAGATTTACGCCGGACGAAGTGCCGGAGGAGACTCTGAACGCCATCCTCCGACTCGGGCTGCAAGCCCCCTCGGGCTATAACCTCCAGCCGTGGCGTTTCATCGTCGTGCGCGAGGCGGAGAATCGCGCGCGCCTGCAAGCGGCGGCCTTCAATCAGGCGAAGATCGGGCAAGCGCCGGTCGTCGTCATCGCCGTCGGGATGAAAGAAGAGTGGAAGCGAACGGCGGATGAAGTGTTTCGCGAGGGCGCGGAGCGCGGCGCGGGCAGCCCCGCCACGGTAGAGCAATACAAACAGGGCGCGCTCGGGTTTCTCTCGCACATGCCGATGGACGTGTGGGTCAACCGCCACACGATGATCGCCTTCACGACTTTGATGTACGCGGCGGAAGCCTATGGTTTCGACACTGCGCCGATGGAGGGCTTCGACGCGGCGGCGGTCAAACGCGAGTTCGGCCTGCCCGACGAGGCCGAAGTGGTCGCGCTCTTAGCCATCGGGCGCGCCGAGTCGCCGGATAAAGTCTACCCCGGCCGCTTCCCGCTCGAACGCGTCGTCTACGGCGAGCGTTACGGCGAAGCGTGGAAGAGCTAACGCTGTCGGTTGTCAGTGGTCAGTTGTCCGTTGCATGTGGCTCTCACACGAGTGGTTAAAGATTTGGATTGAACAACTGACCACTGACCACTGACAAAGAACGGTTTTTGTTTTCGGAGTTGAGTTATGACGGAGCAACAGCAAGAGGCGCGTTTCGGCGGGGTGGTGGATCACATCGCGGTGCGCTGCGAGGATTTGGGGCGCGACGTGCGCGAGTATGAGCGCATCGGGTTTCACGTGGAGACGATGTATGAGGATTGGGCGATGATGCGTGACGGGCGCGGCTTCGGCGTCGCGCTGCTGCCGCCCGATTCAAAGCACCCGCCGCATCTGGGCTTGCGCGTCGAGACGCGCGAAGAACTCGAACAGGCCGCCGCGCGCGAAGGTCGCCCGCTCAAGGAGCACCGCGACCGCACCGTCTCCTTCTACACGAAAGGCGTCGGCGGGCAAGTCTTCGAAGTGATCTATTACCCGCCCGATTACGGTCAGGATAGTTAGACGACGGTTCACGAACTCGCTGCCGGAGTTTGTCGAAAGGAGAGATTTATGAGGTTCTCCGCATTAGGGTCAAGATTAGGAATGTTAGCCCTGGCGTTGACATGTCTCACAATTACCGTGCGCGCGCAGGGGGTCGGTGTGACTCCGGGGCAGCAACAGCCGATCCGAGTTATGCCCTCAACCTTCGATCCATACACACCCGACCCGGTAAAAGACCCGAGTGAGATGTCCGGGCCGCGCTCGTCTCGCCCGTCGCCGCCGAGAAGGGCGATGACGGAGGAACACAAACGCCGCCTGTCGCCGACGGCGGAGGAGAAGGCGAGGTTCGCGCCTTTCCTCGTCCAGTCTCACTCCGGGTTGGTGCGCCTGTTGCCCCAAAGCGACTGCCCGAGCGACGCGCGCGTGTTGGCCGTGGGCAACACGTGCCTCGATGCAATTCCGCCCGTGCCCGGCGGCGGATCGTTCTACTCGTTCGGGAGCAGGGAGCATGAGGCGGCGCGGCTGGCGGATGTCTGGTTAAAGGGCGGCGCGTTTCGCGCCGGGGTGGCGGGCGACGCGCTCGGGGTGCTGACCGCGCTCGGCGATGTGCCGCTTGAGTCCGTCACGCTGCAAACGGCGCAGGCCGCCTATCTGGCGCAGTTTTCTCCGCCCGTCAACGTCGCCGACGCGCAGCGACAGTTCGCGCAGAGTAAAGCGGGGTTTCTCGTACAGGGGCGCGCCTACGGCTCGGCGGCGCAGGTCAGGCCGAATACCACTTACGTGCTCCGCTCGATCATCTACAGTTCTGACAGCCCCCTTAATAAAAGACGCAAACCCTCGGACGTGCTGGTGGCGTTTCGCGTCGTGAGCGGGGCGGAGGACGGGAGCGTCACGCTGCTCTGGCGCGAGTTGCTCAGAAGGAAGCCTCCTAAACTTAAAAACTAAGGCGCGGTCTCGGCCGGACAATCGAATTGCCGGCGGGGGCTGACCCGCAGGTAACGTTTGAACGCCTCAAACCTCTCGACGACGGACAGACGGCGACTGGCTACTTTATGGTTCTCTTATTTCTCGAATCGCTCGGCACAACGGAGTTGCTCGTTATTCTGGTGGTCGCGCTCGTCCTGTTCGGGCCGCGCAAACTGCCGGAGATGACGCGTAAGTTCGGCAAGAGCCTGAACGAGTTCAAGCGCGCGGGCGACGATTTCAAGCGCACGTGGGAGCGCGAGGTGGCGTTGGAAAGCGTGGAGCGCGAGGCCGCCATTGACCGCGCGATGGTCGCCGAACCGGATCAGTTTGCGACGGGCGAGAACTCCGCCGCCGCGCCGCCGGAAGCCCCCCGCGACATCGCCGCAGCCGCCTTCGCACCCGTGCAGGGCGCAAACATCGCGCGCGGCGCACAGGTCGAAACTCCCACCCCCGCGCCGACCGCCGCCACTCCCGAGACACAAGAGACGCCGGAGCAACAACCTTCGCGCAAGACCGATTGGCTGTAGAGCGAACGGACGAATCAGCCCGCCCGAAAGCGAATGGCATCCACACTCCTAGAAGCAGACGACACCGGCGACGGGCAGGATTCGCGGCTCGGCGGCCAGATGTCCTTCCTCGATCACCTGGACGAACTGCGCCGCCGCCTCGTCCGCTCGATCATCTTCGTCTTCGTCGTCTTCATGGCCTGCTGGTTCGTCTCCGACTACATCTATAACTTTCTCGCGCGCCCCGTGCGCGCCGCGCTGGCCGATGCGCAACGACGCCAACTCCCCCTGGGCGGCATCACCGGCAGCGAGGCCGCGCTCCCGCTCAGTTCAGCCCGCGAGAACGATATTGGCCGCTACGTCTTCGCCGACACGACGAAACTCGGCGCAAGCGTGATCCCGGTCGGCACGTCGGTGGCGGCGCGCGTCGCACGCGACGCGCAGGGCCAACTCGGCCTCTTCACCGATGAACCGCTCTATGCCGGGGCGACCATCATCCCGAAGGGGGTGCGCCTGCCCTTCGACCTGAACGCGCAGCCGGACACGCTGCCCGGCATGGACGACCGCCTCATCGTCAGCACTGCGCTCGAACCCTTTTCGCTCTACGTGAAAGTTTCGCTCTACGCGGCGGTCTGCCTGTCCGTGCCCTTCCTGCTGTGGCAAATCTGGGCGTTCGTCGCGCCCGGCCTCTACCCGCACGAACGCGGCTACGCCCTGCCCTTCGTCGTGCTCTCGTCGCTCTTCTTCGTCGGCGGCGCGGCCTTCGCCTATTACGTCATTTTCCCCCCGGCGGCGCGCTACCTGCTCGGACTCGGACAGGACTTCCGCCTGCTGCTCAGGGCCAACGACTATTTCGACTTCATCATCTTCGTCATGCTCGGCATGGGGCTTGTCTTCCAGATGCCCGCCGTCACCTACATCCTCTCGCGCATCGGGCTGGTGACGGCGTGGCTGCTCGTGCGCATCTGGAAGACCGCGCTCGTCGTCATACTCGTGGCCGCGGCCATCATCTCGCCGACGAGCGACGTGCCCAACATGATGCTCTTCGCCGCGCCGATGCTCGTCCTCTACGTCATCTCCATCTTCGTCGCGTGGATATTCGGCCGCCCGCGCACGACGACGGGGGTTAGAGCTTAGAGGCCGGTGGAAAGCAGTTCTCAGGTTTTCAACTAACCTCCGGCCACTAACTTCCGGCCTCCGTTTTTACCCCTTTCAGGCAACTTTTAGCCCCCTTTGGCGCATCTTGACCTAGTCCAATCGAGGCTCTACAATCGCATCCAGAAAGTTTGGCGATGTTCGGCGGTCAAGCCCCGGTTGGGAAGGCGGTGTTGACCTTTCGGCGTCGCCGTTTTCATGACCTCCGGTCGAAATCTATCACAAGGGTTTTCTTTCAAACTTGCACGCGCCCGTCGGCACTTCAGCCCGGCGCGACTCGCGAAACAAAGTTTACGGTCGAATACGCAACAGGAGTAGTAACACGATGTCTCGTACCATTAGTCTACGAAGCGCGCTCGTTCTCGCCCTCTTCATCTTCGCGCTCGCCGACGCCCCCGCCGCCTTCGCGCAAAAAGATAAAAAGAAAAACTCGGACACGCAGGATGTGATGGAACGCCCGCGCAAGCAGAAGGAAGAGGTAAAGAAGATTTACCGCGAGTGGCCGGAGAAGGACGTGGCCTACATCATCACGGGCGCGGAACGCTCCGCGTTCAAGAAACTCGCCACGGACGAGGAGCGCGAGCAGTTCATCGAGGCCTTCTGGCAACGTCGCGATCCAGACCCCGACACGGAAGAGAACGAGTACAAGGAACAGTATTACGAGCGCATCGCCTACGCCAACGAGCGTTACGCCTCCGGCATCCCCGGCTGGAAGACGGATCGCGGCCGCATCTACATCACCTTCGGCAAGCCCGATTCCGTCGAGTCGCACCCGACGGGCGGCTCCTACGACCGTCCGAGCTATCACGGCGGCGGCCAGACGACGACCTTCCCTTTTGAAGTCTGGTTCTACCGCTACATCGAAGGCATCGGCTCCGGCATCGAGATCGAGTTCGTTGACCCGACCGGCACGGGAGAATACCGCCTCGCCCGCTCGCCCGACGAGAAGGACGCGCTCGCGATGGTTCCCGGCGCGGGACTGACCCTCAGCGAACAACTCGGACGCAGCAGCAAGGCCGACCGCCTCTTTTCCAGCAATCAGTACCAGCGCGAGCAGGACAGCCCCTTCTCACGCCTCCAATTGCTCGCAGACCTCTCGCGCCCGCCCGTCATCAAGAACGCCGAACTCGCTTCTCTTCTCACCGGCTCGGGCACGATTGAAGACAACCCGCTCAATTTCGACATGCGCATAGACTTCTTCCGCCAGTCGGACGAGCGCGTCGTGACGGCCTTCACCATTCAGGCCGAGAACAAGGAACTGACCTTCGCCGACGTGGGCGGCGTGCAGACGGCGCGCATGAACATCTTCGGGCGCATCACCTCGGTGGCCGGTCGCCGCGTCGGCGTCTTCGAGGACGCCGTGACGGCCACGGCCAGCAGCGCGGAACTGCTCGACATGAAGAATCGCAAGTCGGCCTACGGCAAGACCGTCCCGCTCGCGCCGGGCACTTACCGCGTGGACGTGATCGTGCGCGACATCAACTCCGGCGCGACGCAGGTCAAACACCTCGGCTTCACCGTGCCGAAGTACGACGCCAAGCAACTCTCGACCTCGACGCTCGTGCTCGCGGCCAAGTTGCAGAACATGTCGGATCAGCCCGCAGTCGGCCAGTTCACCATCGGCCAGTTCAAGGTGATCCCGAACGTGGCGCGCATCTACCGCAAGGGCGAGCCAATCGGCCTCTACATGCAGGTCTACAACGCGGGCATTGACCAGACGACGCTCCGCCCCTCGGTGGACGTTGACTACGTGCTCCTAAAGGACGGCAAGGAACTCGGCAAGATGGCCGAAGACTGGCGCGGCATGAGCGACGCCGGCCAGCGCCTGACCCTCGCCCGCATGATCACGAGCGACCAACTCGCCCCCGGCGAATACGAACTCATGGTGCGCATCAAAGACCGCGTCTCCGGTCAATCGCTCTCGCCCTCCGAGAAGTTCACACTCGTCCAGTAAAGGCGAGACTTCAAACCAACCGAGAGCGGCGGCAAGTTTCCAAAACTTGCCGCCGCTCTTTGCTTGGTGCGCTTGTCACATCCCTTCGTCTGCGCCGGTTGATTGAACCGACGCGACGCACGAACCGCCTACGCTTTAAGTTGCCGCTCTTTCGCCACGGCGCAGCGCGTTGACGAGCAGGTGCGCGCGGCGCGTCGGTTCGGGCTGGCGGTAGCCGCCGTCTGCGGCGAGCGTCAGTTCAATCGCTCCGGCCAGATCGATCAAATGGCCGGGCGAGACGTAGATCGGCTGGACGCGCGTTTTCGTCCGCAGGGCTGCGCCGACCGTCTCGTCGTTCTTCGGGTCAATGAGCGGTTGCCAACTGCCGCGATCCTCCGCCAACTCCGCGTGGCGGCCGACCAGCACCGACTTGGCGCAGCCGAACGTCGGGCGGTTCAGAAACAGACCGACGTGCGAGGCGATGCCGACGCGGCGCGGGTGCGCGATGCCCTGCCCGTCGAACATCACCGCATCCGGCTCGGTTCGCAGCTTCGACCAGGCTTCCAACACCGAAGGCGCTTCGCGAAACGACAGCAGCCCCGGCACGTAAGGAAACCGCGTCTCGCCCACCACGCCCACTTCCTCCAACACTTCGAGCGACGGCAGACGAAGCACCACGATCCCCGTGTAGATGACGGGCGAGAATTTATTGAACGAGATGTCCGCGCCCGCCACCGTCTCGATCTTCCGGCCCGCGTGCGGCACGACGCGGACGCGCTCACGCATCTTCTTCTGCAACTCCACCGCCTCGCGGGGCGTCATCGTCCATTCGTGCAGTCGTTGATAATCTGCCATCGCACCTCACCCTTAAATGCCTTTGTAGTAAGCCGCCACGAGCAACGCCTCGTTCGCACGCCCGTGCGGCCTTTAACCTTTAACTCCCGCCACGTAATCAACCGTCTCGCTCGCGGCGACGGGCGCGCCTTTGCGCGCGATTGAATGGACGCGCCAGCGCGCATCGTCACGCTCGGGGAAGTCGTGGCGGAAGTGCGCGCCGCGCGACTCTTCGCGCCAGAGGGCGGCGCGCGCGATGAGCAGGGCGACCGTTGCGAAGTTGCGCGAGGGCGCGCGTAAACTTCGCGCCCGCTCGATCTGTTCAAACTCGCTGAGCGCGCGCAGCAGCGATTGCCGCGAGCGCAATATCCCGACGCGCTCCCACATCAGACGCCGCACGCGCTTGCGCACGGCGAGCGCGATCTCGCCCGCGCCCGCGCCCGCGTCCGACATCGCCTGCCCCGCCGCCGCGCCATTTCCATTCGCATCATCATGCGGCGCGACGAGCGTGTCTCCGGCGTGATCAATCGTGGCGGCGCGTCCGGCGCGCGCGCCGAAGACCAGACCTTCGAGCAGGGAGTTTGACGCGAGACGGTTCGCGCCGTGGACGCCCGTGCAGGCCACCTCGCCCGCCGCGTAGAGTCCGCGAAGCGTGGTGCGCCCGTCGAGGTCTGTGCGAACGCCGCCCATGATGTAGTGCGCGGCGGGCGAGACGGGCACGGGTTCGCGCGTGATGTCGAGGCCGTGACGCAAACAGGTGTCGTAAATTTTCGGGAAGCGGCGGCGCAGGTAACGCGCGTCGAGCGCGGTCATGTCAATGAAGGCGGTGCGTGTGGCGGTGCGTTCGAGTTCGGCGACGATGGCGCGGCTCACGATGTCGCGCGGCGCGAGTTCGGCGCGCTCGTGGTAGCGCGGCATGAAGCGTTTGCCCTCGGCGTTGCGGAGCACGCCCCCCTCGCCGCGCATCGCTTCGGAGAGCAGGAATCGCGGCGCGCCCTCCACGTTCAGCGCCGTCGGGTGAAACTGCACGAACTCCATGTCGGCCAACTCCGCGCCCGCCGCGTAGGCCATCGCCATGCCGTCGCCCGTGGCGACCTGCGGGTTGGTCGTGTGCAGGTACAATTGCCCCGCCCCACCCGATGCCAGCAGGACGGCGCGGGCGCGCAAACTTCGCGACGCGCGCACCAGCGGGTCGAGATAGCGCACGCCGCGACAACGACCGTCTTCCATGATCAACTCTTCGGTCGCCGCGTGCGCGAGAAACCGGATGCGCTTGTCGGCGTGCGCGCGCGCGAGCAGGGCGCGGACGATCTCGTGCCCCGTCGCGTCGCCCCCGGCGTGGAGTATGCGACGGCGCGAGTGCGCGGCCTCCTGCGTGAAGAGGAGCCGGCCGCCCTCGCGGTCGAACTCCGCGCCCCACTCGATCAACTCGCTCATGTACCGACGCCCGTCTTCCACCAGCACGCGCACGGCGCGCTCGTCGCACAGCCCCGCGCCCGCCGCCTGCGTGTCGTCCTCGTGCAGCGCGGTTTCGTCGTCCTCCGAGAGCGCGACGGCCACTCCGCCCTGCGCATACTCCGTGTTCGACTCGGCGGCGCGCTCCTTCGTCAGCACGACGACGCGCGCGCCCGTCGCCGCGATTTCGAGCGCGGCGCGCAGACCCGCGATGCCGCTGCCGACGACGATGAAGTCTGTTTCGAGTAGCATGTCGTTCCGTGGATTTGCCGAGACCCCCGAGATACTAACAACCCGGCGCGCGCCTCGGCAACATCAAGCATTCAAATGCAGGCCGCAATAAGATAAAGTGAGTTTGAGTTCACATCACAGCTTCGCCCGGTTTCGACACGCGCACGACGGATGAAAAAGAGAAAACTACTCGCCCCGCTCATCATCTGCGCGAGCGGGCTTCTGTTAACCGCGCCGCTCCTGCTCTACGGCGCGCCGACCGTCGGCGACATGCTCTTTCACGCCATGTGGCAGACGAACTTCTCGTCGCAGCTTTTAGCGGGCGACCTCTACCCGCGCTGGCTCCTCGACATGAACGGCGGCCTCGGCAGTCCCGTCTTCTTTTTCTACGCGCCACTGCCCTACTACATCACCGCGCTCTTCGCGCCCTTACTGCCCGGCGGCGCATACGGGCTGTCGCACCTCGGCGCGTCGCTCTCGCTCGCCCTCGTCGCTTCCGGCCTGACCGCTTATCTCTGGCTCGGAGAGACGACCGGCCGGGCATCCGCCGCGTCGGCCGCCGTCATCTACATGCTCGCCCCCTACCATCTCGGCGTTGACGTTTATACGCGCGGCGCGTTCGCGGAGGTGTGGGCGTTCGTCTGGATGCCGCTCGTGCTCTATTTCGTCCGGCGACTTTTTACGGCGGGCGATGGATTCCCCTTCGCGCTGCCGGGGCTTGCGCTCAGTTACGCCGCGCTGATCGCAACGCACCTGCCCACGACTTTGATCTTCTCTCTCATCCCTCCCTGCTACGCGCTCATCGGCGCGTGTGCGCCGCCGCAAAGAAAGCGCATCCTGCTCTTTACCGTCGGCGGCATGTCGCTCGGCATCGGCCTCGCCTGCGTCTACCTGCTGCCCGCCCTCGCCACGCAGGAATACGTCTCGCTCGGAGACTTGCTGCCGGAGCTTTATCACCAGAGGTGGCTGCGTCTAAGCAACCTCGACCACGCGGAGTTGGACGGGCGCATCACGCTCGCCGTTTTGACGACGACCGCCATGATCGCCTGCGCCGCCGTCCTCGCCTGCCGCGACGGCAAAGACGACGCGGCAAGCGACGATGGGCAACGCCCCGGCAAGCGCGAGCACACGTTCTGGATCGTCGTGTCGCTCGGCTGTCTCTTGCTGATGACGCCGGCGGGCGGTTTCGTGTGGCGGTTCGTCAAGCCGCTCCAATCAATCCAGTTTCCCTGGCGTCTCAACGCGGTGCTGTGCGTGGCCGCCGCCGCGCTCGTCGCGCCCGCCGCCCGCGCGCTGCAACGTCGCGGGCTTCGCGGCGCGCTCAACATGGCGACGGTCGCCGTCGCTCTCGGGCTGGTCTTGTACTGGATATTCTTCACCCACTCAATCGTCGGTCGGGCGCATCCGCAATGGCGGGGCGAGCGGGCGACGTTTGACGCGGACTTTGTGAAAAGGCAGACGCAGATGCGCGACGCGCCGGAGTATCGCCCGGCCAACGCCGCTTCGACTCAGGCCGTGGCCTTCGACGAATTGATGTCGAGAATTTGCCGCGCCGATGGGCAGCCCGCCAAAGTCTGCGTGACGGAGGGCGGGGGCGAGATCGCGGTCGAGCGCTGGACGCCGGGCGAGATCGAGTTGCGCGTCGCAACCGAAAGCGGCGTCGCGTTCAACGTCAGCCAGTTTTACTATCCTGGTTGGGCGGCTTACCTCGACGGGCGGCGTCACCACCTTGAACCCTCCCGCCCGGACGGTCTGTTGCATCTCGCCGTGCCTACGGGCGCGCATCGAGTAATCCTGCGGCTCAGGCACACGGCCGCCGAAGACGCCGGGATACTCGTCTCGGCCGCCTCCGTTATCCTGCTCATGTCCTGGCTCGTCGCACACGTCCTGCACGGGCGCAGGATGAGACGCGCCGCTCCTGTCGGCTGAGGCGGCAGGCGTGCGGGGCGCGCGAAGCCTTGCGATGCCGCCGCTGACAATGAAGTCCGCCTGTCGGCGCACCCGCGTGCGAGGCAGTCACACTTCCTGCATGCGCTTCCCTCATTGCGGGGGTTTCGCGCCGCGCGCTAGAATGGCGGCCACAGTTCCCATCCCCTTTCATTCATTTTTGAATTGTTCGACGTGTGGCGCGCGGGCGCGCGGAGGATTGTGTCTATGCCGGCACGCTCCGCGCCCGGCCACACTTTTAAGGAGGAGAACCCGCATGTTGAGAAGGAACCGTTTCGCGTCGTTCGTGCTTGTGTTCGCGCTCGTCGGGTCAAACGTCGCCTCGGCGCAAAACAGAGCATCGCAGCCGCAGAAGACCGGCGGCGCGTCCGCGAGCGCGGCGCAGGGCAGCAACGGCGTGCTGCCGCCGATCAGGTTCACGGAGTTCCGTCTGACGAACGGCCTGCGCGTGATCCTGCACGAAGATCACTCGACGCCGATTGTGGGTGTCAATCTCTGGTATCACGTCGGCTCGAAGAACGAAGTGCCGGGCAAGACCGGCTTCGCGCACCTCTTCGAGCACATGATGTTTCAAGGCTCGAAGAATTACGACGACGACTACTTCAAGCCCATTCAGGAAGCGGGCGGCAACCTCAACGGCTCGACCAATCCCGACCGCACGAACTACTGGGAAGTCGTGCCGTCGAACTTCCTCGAACTCGCCCTCTTCATGGAGGCCGACCGCCTCGGCGGATTGCTCGAAGTGCTCAACGAAGCCAAGCTCGCCAACCAGCGCGAGGTGGTCAAGAACGAGAAGCGGCAGAACTACGACAATCGTCCCTACGGTCTGGTCGGCGCGAAGATCAACGAGACGCTCTATCCGAAGACGCACCCCTACCACTGGCTGACCATCGGCTCGCTCGACGATCTCTCGGCCGCGTCGCTCGAAGACGTGAA